>NZ_JAMHIU010000012.1:0-205546 GCF_023896895.1 Micromonospora sp. CPM1 | reverse complement strand
GGTCCGCCGACGCCACCCGACCCGGCGACAACACCCCCCGGATCATCCGAACGACAGGGGCAGGAAGTCATACCGGGCCGGGCGACCGAGGAGTCCCCGGCTGGGGACGATCAAAAAGGTAACGGGGGTGCCCATGTTTGGGGTGGGCGGTGTGGGGGTGGGGGACATGGTGCGGGGGTGGGGGCGCGTGTCAGCATGCGCGGATGCGCAGCGCACGGCTCACGGTCCAGGCCAACGGCATCACCCAGGCGGTCCGCGTGGCCGGCCCACCGGACGGCGTGCCGGTGCTGCTGGTGCACGGCAACGTCTCCTCCTCCGCGTTCTGGGAACCGCTGCTGGCCCGGCTGCCCGACACGCTCCGCGTGGTCGCGCCCGACCTGCGCGGCTACGGCGAGACCGACACCGCGCCGGTCGACGCCACCCGAGGACTGGACGACTTCGCCGACGACGTGGCCGCGCTGCTGGACGCCCCGGGACTGTTCCGGCCCGGCGCGCGGCCGGTGGTGGCCGGGCACTCGCTGGGCGGTGGGGTGGCGATGCGGCTGCTCGTCGACCACCCGGAGCGGGTGGCCGGGCTGCTGCTGGAGGCACCGGTGTCCCCGTACGGCTTCGGCGGCACCCGGGACCTCGACGGCACCCCGACCACGCCCGACTTCGCCGGCACCGGCGCCGGTGGCGCGAACCCGGACTTCGTGGCCCGGCTCGCCGCCGGCGACCGGAGCGCGGACGGCCCGACCAGCCCGCGTGCGGTGCTGCGTGCCGCGTACGTGGCCGACCCGGCGTCCCTGGGCGACGACGAGGCCCTGCTGCTGGAGAGCATGCTGACCACCGCCACCGGCGACGACAACTATCCGGGCACCGCTGTCGCCTCGCCGCACTGGCCGGGGACCGCCGCCGGGCCGCGCGGCGTGCTCAACGCGCTGGCCCCGGCCCACTTCCGGCTCGCCGACGAGCTGGTCGCCGCGCCGGTCAAGCCGCCGGTGACCTGGGTACGCGGCGACGCCGACGTGATCGTCTCGGACACCTCGCTGTTCGACCTGGCGTACCTCGGTCAGCTCGGTGTGGTGCCCGGCTGGCCCGGCCCGCAGGAGTGCCCGCCGCAGCCGATGGTGGGGCAGACCCGCGCGGTGCTGGACCGGTACGCGGCGGCCGGCGGGACCTACCGGGAGGTGGTGCTGCCCGGCTGTGGGCACAGCCCGCACCTGGAGCGGCCGGCGGAGTTCGTCGCCGAGCTGCTGGCGCTGGTGGGGGAGAACGCCACCGGGTGAGGCGCGGTGCGTGAAATATCCCACGGCGTCTCGACAACACAGCGTGACGTGGCAGACTCCGGCGCATAACCTTAGCGGCCGTTCATGTCGCGAACGGCGGAGTCGAGCCAGGGGAGGCCGGTCGTGGCGCGGGAGTTCACCAGGGTGGGCGTGGTGGGTCTGGGCACCATGGGTGCCGGCATCGTCGAGGTGTTCGCCCGCAACGGCGTCGACGTCACAGCCGTCGAGATCTCCGACGGGGCGCTGGAGCGCGGCCGGGCCACGCTCACCGGCTCCACGGACCGGGCCGTCGCCAAGGGCAAGCTCGCCGAGGCCGAGCGGGACGCCCTGCTGGCCCGGGTCGACTTCCGGGTCGGCCTGGACGCGCTGCACGACGTGGACCTGGTGATCGAGGCGGTGCCCGAGCACCTGGACCTCAAGCAGCGGATCTTCGCCGAGCTGGACCGGGTCTGCAAGCCCGAGGCGATCCTCGCCACCAACACGTCCTCGCTGAGCGTCACCGAGATCTCCGTCGCCACCACCCGGCCGAACCAGGTCATCGGCATCCACTTCTTCAACCCGGCCCCGGTGATGAAGCTGGTCGAGGTGGTCCGCACGGTGGTCACCTCGGCCGACGTGGTCGCCGACGTGGAGGCGCTCTGCGAGCGGCTCGGCAAGGTCGACGTGACGATCAGCGACCGGGCCGGCTTCATCGCCAACGCGCTGCTGTTCGGCTACCTGAACCACGCGGTCGGCATGTTCGAGGCCCGCTACGCCACCCGCGAGGACATCGACGCCGCCATGAAGCTCGGCTGCGGCCTGCCGATGGGCCCGCTCGCGCTGATGGATTTGATCGGCCTGGACACCGCGTACGAGATCCTCGACACGATGTACCGGCGCGGCGGCCGGGACCGCCGGCACGCCCCGGCCCCGCTGCTCAAGCAGATGGTCACCGCCGGTCTGCTGGGCCGGAAGTCCGGTCGCGGCTTCTACACCTACGAGCGGCCGGGCTCGCCGAAGGTCGTACCCGACGCGTACACGCCGCTCGCCGTGGACGCCGCGCTCGCCGACGGCGCCCGCGCCATCGCGAAGGTCGGCGTGGTCGGCTCCGGGACCATGGCCACCGGCATCATCGAGGTGTTCGCCAAGGCCGGGTACGAGGTCGTCTCGGTGACCCGGGGCGCGGAGAAGTCCGCGAAGGTCTGCGAGGCGGTCAAGACCTCGCTGAACAAGGGCGTGGTGCGGGGCAAGCTCAGCGAGACCGACCGGGACGCCGCGCTCGGCCGGATCACCTGGTCCGCGACGCTGGAGCACCTGGCCGACGTCGACCTGGTGGTCGAGGCCGTGATCGAGGAGTTGAGCGTCAAGAAGGCGCTGTTCGCCAGCCTCGACGAGATCTGCAAGCCGGGCGTCGTGCTCGCCACCACCACCTCGTCGCTGCCGGTGATCGACGTGGCGATGGCGACCCAGCGCCCCGCCGACGTGGTCGGCCTGCACTTCTTCAACCCGGCGCCGATCATGCCGCTGGTGGAGATCGTGCAGACCATCCGCACCTCCGCCGAGACGTCGGCCACCGCCCGCGCGGTCTGCGCGAAGCTGGGCAAGACCGGCGTGGTCTGCGGCGACCGGTCCGGGTTCATCGTCAACGCGCTGCTGTTCCCGTACCTGAACGACGCGGTGAAGATGCTGGAGGCCAGCTACTCGACCGCCGACGACATCGACTACGCCATGAAGCTCGGCTGCGGCTACCCGATGGGCCCGTTCGAGCTGCTCGACGTGGTCGGCCTGGACGTCTCGCTGGCCATCCAGCGGGAGCTGTACCTGGAGCTGCGCGAGCCCGGCTTCGCCCCGGCGCCGCTGCTGGAGCACCTGGTCACGGCCGGCTACCTGGGCCGCAAGTCCGGCCGCGGGTTCCGCGACCACACCCGCCGCTGACCGCTGTCAACAGCCGGGCCCGGTGACGGCGTCTTCGAGGTGTGACCTTCGAGGAGTACGTCGGCAGCCGCGGCCCGGCTCTGTTGCGCCTGGCCCGGCTGCTGACCGGGGACGCGCACCGGGCCGAGGACCTGACGCAGGACGTGCTGGCGCGCGCGTACGTGCACTGGCGGAGGATCGCCCGCGCCGACCGGCCCGACGTGTACGTGCGCCGGATGCTCGTCAACGCGAACACGTCCTGGTGGCGGCGCCGGTCCAGCCGCGAGCTGGCGGTGGACACGTTCGCCGAGCGGCCCCAACGCGGCGATCTCGGCGGCGAGGCGGCGGACCGGGACGAGATGTGGCGGCTGATCCGCGCCCTCCCGGACCGCCAGCGCGCCGTGCTGGTGCTGCGCTACTACGAGGACCTGGACGACGCCACGATCGCCCATATCCTCGACTGCTCCCCGGTCACCGTCCGCACCCACGCGATGCGGGCGCTCGCCCACCTCCGGGAGCGCTGCGGCGTCCCGATGACCAAGGGGAGCCGGCCGTGACCGACCTCGACGAACGGATCGCCTCGGTGCTGCGGGAGCGCGCCGAGGGGGAGACAGACACCGGACGCCTGCTGCGCCGCTCCCGCGCGCTCGGCCGGCGCCGTCGGGTACGCCGCCGGGTCACCGCCGGCACCGCGCTCGCCCTGGTCGGTGTGCTCGGCTTCACCGGCGCGATACGCGCGGACGTGGGCGGGCTGGCCGGGCGGATGCCCTGGACGGCCGCGACGCCGGCGACGGCGCCGCCCCCGGTGCCGCCGCTCGCCGACGGGGTGCCCGCCGCGCGCGACCGCCCCGACCTGGTCGGCACCGATCCGCAGGTGCTGCACCTGGGCGTCGACACCACCCGGGCCCGCTATCTGGGCTGGTCCGTCCACAGCTCCAACCGGGTCGAGTCGATCCGGTTCAGCGACGGTGACGGACACCCGATCCTGCTCGAGGTGAGCCCGGTGGCGAAGACCCTCGACGACACGCCGATCGACGGCTTCCCGATGCAGGCCGCCAGCGGCCGGCTGACCTTCGACGGTGGGGTGCTGCGCGTCGCCGGCACGGACGGTCTGGTCAAGTCGTGGCAGCCCTTTCCCGGCCTCTACGCCCGGGCCGCCACGCTTCGCGGTGACGTGACCGCCCTGGACCGGGTCGCCGGCCTGGTGCGCTGGGACGAAGCCCGGCGATGCACGGGGCCGGTGCGGCTGACCACGCTGCCGGCCAACGCGGTGGTGACGGGATGCGCGGTGGACGTGGCCGCCTTCCCGAAGGGCGTCACGGCTCAGCTCACTGTCATCCGGGAGCCCTCCTCGACCATGTGGATGCGGCTGGTCTACGGGGCGGAGATGGGGGAGGACACGGGTCGCCGCAGCAACCGCGACCTGGGCGGTCGTCCGGGCTTCCTCTATCCGGACGGCACCCGGCTGGAACTGCTCGGCCTGCCCAAGGGGCGGTTGACAGTCGACTTCGCCTTCCCGGGCGACCGACCCGCGGGCCAGGTGGACTTCACCGAGACCGACGCGGCGACAGTGCTCGTCGGGACAAAGGTGGCGAGAGACCTCACCCGTCCGCAGACCTGGCCCTGATCGGCCACCACGAGCAGATCTTGGTACGGAACGGCCCCGGGAAGGGCGCATCCGTACCAAGATCGCCCGGGCCGGTCCAGCCGGCGGACCGTACGCTTGGTGACCGTGAGCCCTCGTCGCAACCGCCCCCGCCGGGACGACATCGCCGCCGTGGACGCCGAGCGTGCCCGCCACGGCGTGCCGACCGTGCAGCAGTGGCGCGACGGCGACTGGCAGATACGCGCGATCAGCGGTGGCGCATCAGTCAAGACGTACCGCTGTCCCGGCTGTGACCAGGAGATCCGGCCGGGCGTGGCGCACCTGGTGGCCTGGCCGGCCGACGACCGGGGTGACCTGACCGACCGCCGGCACTGGCACTCCGGCTGCTGGCGGGCCCGGGACCGGCGCGGACCGAACCTCCAGCGCGGCCGGGGCGCCCCGCGCTACGGCTGAGCGATCTGGATCACCCGGTTCGCGTCCCGCTGGGCGGCGGGGCCGCCGACGCGGGAGACTGGCAGGCGTGAGCACTCCGATTCGCGCGTCGTCGATCCTGCCCGGCCGCCGGGAGGACATCGAGCTGCACACGGCCGACGGGCTGACGCTCGTCGGCGAGCTGGCCCGGCCGCTGGACCGCGAACCGGCCGCCACGCTGGTCTGCCTGCATCCGCTGCCGACCCACGGCGGGATGATGGACAGCCACGTGTTCCGCAAGGCGGCCTGGCGGCTGCCCGCCCTGGCCGGCCTCGCCGTGCTCCGGTTCAACACGCGGGGCACCACCAGCGTCCGCGGCACCAGCGAGGGCACGTTCGACGGCGCGGTCGGTGAGAAGTTCGACGTGGCCGCCGCGATCGAGTACGCCGAGTTCCACGAGCTGCCGAACATCTGGCTGGTCGGCTGGTCGTTCGGCACCGACCTGGCGCTGAAGTACGGCTGCGACCCGGCGGTGGCCGGCGCGATCCTGCTCTCCCCGCCGCTGCGCTACTCCGCGCCGGAGGACCTGGCGGTCTGGGCCGAGACGGGCAAGCCGCTGACCGCCCTGGTGCCCGAGTTCGACGACTACCTGCGCCCGGAGGAGGCCCGGGAACGGTTCGCCGCCGTGCCGCAGGCCGAGGTGGTGGGCGTGGACGGCGCCAAGCACCTCTGGGTCGGCGACGCGGAGAAGGTGCTGGACGAGGTCGTCCGGCGGGTCGCCCCCGGCGTACCGCTTCCGCTGCCGACGACCTGGGACGGCCCGATGGAGACCGGCGACGCCAGCGCGTACGCCGACCGCACGGTCGCCGCCTTCGCGGACACCCCGGTGCCCGGCCCGGCCCAGCGGCGCGCCGAGTAACGGCTCAGCGGGCGTCCTGGCGGGGCAGCACCACCTCGCGCAGGATCAGCTGCAACGCGGCGACGGTCGGGATCGCGATGAGCGCGCCCACCACGCCCAGCAGCGCCACCCCGAGCAGCGCGGCGAGCAACGCGGCCACCTCGTTGACCGACACCGCCCGGCGCATGATCTTCGGATAGATCAGGTAGTTCTCCACCTGCTGGTAGAGCACGAAGAACACCAGGCAGGCGATGCCCACCGGCAGGTCCGTGGCGAGCCCGACGAGCGTCACCACCACCGCGCCCAGCGTCGCGCCGATCTGCGGGATCAGGTCGGTCACCGCGACCACCACGGCGAGCGCGAACGGGTACGGCAGGCCGACCGCCAGCGCGAACACGAACGTGGTCACCCCGGCCAGCACCGCGATGGCGAGCGCGCCGACCATGTACGCGCCGACCCGGGTCAGGATCTCGTCGCCGATCAGCCGGACCCGCTGCCGGCGCGAGCGCGGCACCAGCGCGTACCCGAGTTCGCGCAGCTTGTCGAAGTACGCCAGGAAGTAGATCGTCAGCACCAGCACGGTGAGCAGCCGGAAGATCGTCCCGAAGACCAGTTGCGCGCCGCCGAGCACGCCGCCGAGCGCCCGCCCGATCGTGTCCGCGTTCGCCGCCGCCTGGACCCGCTCCATCACGTCGTACCGGATGACGAGGTCGTTGACAGTGGGATTGCGGCGCAGCTCCTCGACGTAGCCGGGTAGCTGCTGGATGAACTGGCCGGACTGGGTCACCACCGGCGGCACCAGCGCCAGCAGACCGGCGACGATCAGCAGCAGCACGGTGAGCGTCACCACCGCCACGGCCAGGCCGCGCGGCACGCCCCACTTGTGCAGCCGGACCACCGCCGGGTGCAGGCCGACCGCGAGGAACAGCGCGATCACCATGAGCACCAGGATGCCCGCGGCGTTGCGGATGCCCAGGAACAGCGCGTACGCCAGCAGCACGCCGAGCGCGCCGGTGAACCCGACCAGGAAGGCGCTGCGCCGCAGCGGCCGCCCCGGTACGCCGAAGCGCCCGCTCGGCTCGAACTCACCCGGCTCGACGTCGACGGGCCGCTCGCTGCTGGTGCCGGTGCCGGTCCTCACTTGCTCCGCGGCACGCGCGGTCTCACCCGCGGTGCCAGCGGTGTCGCTTGCGGGCTTCGCGTCGCCGGTGGGGAAGCCGGAGGTGTTCACGTCCGCGGCCTCGTCGTCCCGGGCGGCGGAACCCTCCTGTGACACCCGTGCCTCCCCGCTGCCCGGCTCGCCCGCCGGTGACGTCCACGGCCGACGCGCGGCCCTCTGCCCGCAGGGTAGTCGCCGCCGTCCGCCCCGACCATCCCACACCACTTCCCGGCGGGCCGTCCCGGCGGGCCGCCCTGGCGCGGGTCGCCCGCCAGTTCGGGGAGGTGGCGTGGTCCGGGTGGGGTGGGATGCCGCCACGTCGCCGACGTGGCGCTGGGCCCGCCGGTTCGGGGAAGTGGTGGGGTCCGGGTGGGGCGGATGCCACCACCTCCCCGATCCGGCGCGGCGGGTGGATCAGTCCTTGTCGACGCTGACCGTGCTGGGCTTGGCGCTGCGCTCGTCGGTGGTCGGCTTGGTCGGGCGCTTGCCGTTCTCGCCGGTGCTGGTGATCTTCGTCGGGGTGGCGCCCCGGCCACCCTCGCCCGGTACGGCGGCCACAGTGGGCTCCCCGTCGACGCCCGCGCCGGCGGGGGAGTCCATCGTGGTCACCGGCTCACCGACCGGCTTCGCCTTGCCCGCCTCGGCCGGCTCGCCGTCGCCCTTCGCCGGGCCGGTGCCGGTAGGGGCGGCCGTGGCGGCGCCCTTCGCGGCCACCGGCGCGCCACTGCCGACCGGAGCGTCGGCGGGCTCGCCGCCGTCGTCGCCGGCACGGCCGGAGGCCGCGGTGGCGAGGTCGTCCGGGTCGACCGGGGTGGCCGCGATCCCGGCCGAGTCGGCGTCGCGCCGCAGATCGGCGAGCCGTCGTTGCAGGTCGTCGGACTCCTGCCGCGACTTCCACGTCTCGGTACGCAGGTCGGCCAGCTCCTGCTGGGCCTTGGCGATCTCCAGCATCACCCCGGCGAGCTGCTGCCGGCCGGCGGCCACCTCCTGCTGGGTCGAGGCCAGGTGCTGCTGGGTGGTGGCGAGGTGCTGCTGGGTCGTGGCCGCGTACTCCTCGAACTGGCGGCGCGAGGCCGCCACGTGCTCGTCGGCCTTGCGGCGCTGCGCGGTGGCGTCCGCCTCGGCGCGGCGCAGCAGCTCCGCGGCCTCCAGCTCGGCCTGCTGCCGCATGCTCAGCGCGTCGGCCTCGGCCGCCTCCCGGACGCCGGCGGCGGTGCGCTCGATCTCGTCGCGCCGCGTGGTGTACGCCTGCTCCAGCTCCTCCTGCCGCTTGGCGTGCTGCTTGTCCAGCTCGTCGCGGCGCTTGGCGAACTCCTGCTCGGCGGCGGCCCGGCGCTGGGCCAGCTCCTTCTCCGCGCTGTCCCGCCGCTCGGCGACCTCCTTCTCCACCCCCGCCCGCCAGGCGCCCAGCTCCTGCTGGGTCTGCGCGCGGGACTGCTGCACGTACGCCTCGGTCTCGGTGCGCATGCGCTGCACGTACGCCTCGACCTCGGCGCGGTTGCGCTTGCCGGCCTCGGCGGCCTCGGTGGTGAGCCGGTTGGCCTCGGTGCGGGCCCGGCCGCGGGTGGCCTTGGCGGCCTCCTCCGCGTCGTCCACGATCTTCTTGGCCTCGGCCAGCGCCTTGGCGTGCGTGGCCCGGCCGGCCTCGGCGGCGGCGTCGGTGAGCCGCTTGGCCTCCTGCTGGCCCTTGGCGTGCACCTCCTTGGCCGCCTCGCGGAGCTGGCTCGCCTCCTGCTGGGCCTTCGCCAGCGCCTCCTTGGCCGCCTCGCGCAGCCGCGCGGCCTCCTGCTGGGCCCGGGCGTGGATCTCCTTGGCCGTGTCGCGGAGCTGGGTGGCCTCCTGCTGGGCCTTCGCCAGCGCGTCCTGGGCGGTCCGGCGCAGCTTCTCGGCCTCGTCCTGGGCGGCCGTCCGCAGCTTCGTCGACTCGTCCTGCGCGGCCTTGCGCAGCTGCGCCGACTCGTCCTTGGCGGCCTTGAGCGTGGCCTCGGCCTCGGCCTTGCGGGCGGCGGTGTGCCGCTCCTCCTCGGCCCGGCGGGCGGCCAGCGCGATCTCGAAGTCCTTGAGCGCCTGGCCGGCCTGCTCCCGGGCCTCCTCGACGATGTGCTCGGCGGCGGCGCGGCGGGCCTCGATCTCCTCGTTGGCGGCGCCGAGGATCTCGTCGGCCTGCTCCTCGGCCATGGTGAGGATCTGCTCGACGCGCGGACCCAGGTGCCGGAACGACGCCCGGTCCACCACCGCCGCCTGCTTGCGCACCTGGGCCAGGTCGCGCTGGAGCACCTCGACCTGACCGGCCAGCTTGTGGATCTGGGTGTACGCCTGTTCCCGCTCGGTGGTCAACGCCGCGATCTCGTGCTCCGCGCGAGCGACGTAGCGGTCGACCTGCCGTTTCTCGTATCCGCGCAGGGCGGACTCGAAGCTGGGCTCCGTCGTCACGTCCCCGCCGAGCGCGAACAGTTCCTCGCCGTGCGACATGCCCCCATCCTCACACGCATCCGGCTCTGCTGGGGCGATACGGACGCCCCTTCTGGGAGCTACTTCACCCTCCTGGCGAAACGGGCCGCACAAGCATGACGGCGCGGGGCGACACCGGTCACCCGGCGTCACCCCGCGCCGTGGCTCATGCCCCCGACAGCGGGTGTTCGATCAGCCGGCCGACTCCGCCGACACCTTCTGGCCGGAGGCGTCCGCCTTCGGCGCCTCGGCCTTGCCGCCGGCCGGCACGCCCGGCACGATGCCGGCCAGGCCGGACAGCATCTGCCCGAGCTGCGAGGTGACCGCGTCCTTCTGGCGGGTCAGGTCCTCGACCTCGCGGCGGGCCGCCTGCGTGGTCAGCTCGGCCTCGGTACGGGCCTCGTTGAGCACCCGCTGCGCCTCGGCGCGCGCCTCGTTGAGCGTCTTGTCGGCCAGCGCCTTGGCCTTGTCGACGGTCTCGTTGGCGGTGCGCTCGGACTCGACCCGGCGGGCCTCGGCCCGCTGCTCGATCTCCTTGGCCCGCTCCTGCGCGGCACGGGCCCGCTGCTCGGCCTCGTTCACCAGCTTCTGGGTCTGCGCGACCTGGGCGGCGTGCCGCTCCGACTCCTCGCGCTCGGCCTTCTCGCGCCGCTCGGCGAGCTGGAGCTCCAGGGCCTGGAGGTCCTTGTCGCGCTTGTCGCGCGCGTCGGTGAGCAGCTTGGTCGCCTCGGCCCGCTTCTCCTCGGCCTCCCGGGCGGCCTTCGCCCGCTGCTGGGTGATCTCCCGCTCGGCGGTGGCGCGCAGCGTGGCGACCTCGCGCTCGACGGTCGACTTCAGCTCGGCCACCTCGTGCGCGGTGACCGTACGCAGCTGCTTGGTCTCGCGGTCGGCGTCGGCGCGCAGCGTGTCGGCCTCGCGGCGGGCCTGCACGCGGACCTCGGCGGCCTCGCGCTCGGCGGCGGTACGGACGCTGCCGGCCTCGCGCTCGGCGGTCGCCTTCATGGCGGCGGCCTCGGCACGTGCCTTGTCGGTGATCTCGCGCGCCTCGAGGCGGGCGGCGGAGAGGATGCCCTCCGACTCGCGCTTGGCCTCGTTGCGGTGGTCGTTGGCCTGCTCCTCGGCCAGCCGCAGGATCTGCTCGACGCGAGTGCCCAGGCCCGACAGGGTCGGCCGGCTGTTCTCCTCGAGCTGCTTGTTGGTCTCGGTGAGCTTCTGCTCCAGCGCGCTCTGGCGCTGCTCGGCCTGCCGCAGGCGGCGCTGAGCGTCGTTCATCCGCTGCTCGGCCTCGGCGCGGGCCTGCTCGGACTGGCTCAGGGCGGCGCTGAGGCGGCCGATGAAGTCGTCGACCTGGTTGGTGTTGTAACCACGCAGGCCAACGGTGAAATCGGGCTGTGAGTTCGCGTTATCGAAGAACGCAAGAGGGGAGGACTGCTGCTGGGGCATTGGGACATACTGGCAGACGCCCCAGGGTGGTTCGCAAGAGCGGTGGGCACCTTTCGCGTCCTGTTTACATGGTCAACTCCGCCGTCCGGTGAGACCCGGACCAATTGGCGATCTTGGCAGCTCCCGGGCGGGTGGGGCGGGTCGGGCTTCTGCGGGGAAGGCGGCGCGAAAAGGGCCGCGGGTCGGCACCCGCGGCCCTTTGTGCGTACGCCGGTCGAATGGCGCCCCGGTCGGCCGGAAAGGCAATCCGGGGCGACCGTACGGTCAGTGACCGCGGAACCGGTTGATGGCGCTTTCGTGGCGCGAACGCATCTCGATGTCCCGGACGCCGAGCCCGTCGGCGGGGGCGAGGCACCGCACGCCGACCTTGCCCTGGTGCGCGTTGCGGTGCACCTCGTACGCGGCCTGGCCGGTCTGCTCCAGCGCGTACGTCTTCGACACGGTCGGGTGCACCTTGCCGAGCGCGACCAGCCGGTTGGCCTGCCACGCCTCGTGGTAGTTGGCGAAGTGGCTGCCGACGATCCGCTTGAGGTGCATCCACAGGTAGCGGTTGTCGTACTGGTGGTTGAAGCCGCTGGTGGAGGCGCAGGTGACGATCGTGCCGCCCTTCTTGGCGACGTAGACGCTGGCGCCGAACGTCTCCCGGCCCGGGTGCTCGAAGACGATGTCCGGGTCCTCGCCGCCGGTCAGCTCGCGGATGCGCTCACCGAAGCGGCGCCACTCGTCCTGGTCCTGGGTCTGCTCGTCGGACCAGAACTTGAACCCCTCGGCCGTGCGGTCGATGACCAGCTCGGCGCCCATCTTGCGGCACAGCTCGGCCTTCTCCGGCGAGGAGACCACGCAGACCGGGATCGCGCCGCCGTTGAGCGCCATCTGGGTGGCGTAGCCGCCGAGGCCCCCGGAGGCGCCCCAGATCAGCACCACGTCGCCCTGCTTCATGTTCGCGCCGTGGTGCGAGACGAGCTGCCGGTACGCGGTGGAGTTGACCAGCCCGGGGCTGGCGGCCTCCTCCCAGCTCAGGTGGCGCGGCTTCGGCATCAGCTGGTTGGCCTTCACGATCGCCAGCTCGGCCAGGCCGCCGAAGTTGGTCTCGAAGCCCCAGATCCGCTGCTGCGGGTCGAGCATCGTGTCGTCGTGACCGGCGGAGTCCTCCAGCTCGACCGACAGGCAGTGCGCGACCACCTCGTCGCCGGCCTTCCACTTGGTCACGCCCGGCCCGGTGCGCAGCACGACGCCCGCGGCGTCCGAACCGACCACGTGGTACGGCAGGTCGTGGCGGCGGGTCAGCTCGGAGAGCCGGCCGTAGCGCTGGAGGAACTTGAAGGTGGGCAGCGGCTCGAAGATGCTCGTCCACACCGTGTTGTAGTTGATCGCGCTGGCCATCACCGCGACAAGCGCCTCACCCGGGCCCAGCTCGGGGGTGGGGACCTCCTGCACGTGCAGCGCCTTGCGCGGGTCCTTGTCGCGGGTGGCCATGCCCTCGAACATGCGGGTGTCCTCGGCACGCACCACCACGCCCCGGTAGCTCTCCGGCACGGGCAGGGCGGCGAGGCCGGCGAGCTCCCGCTCCGGCTGCGACGAACCCTCCGCCGCCATGATCGCTTCGAGGATGTCCTGCACGGTGACCTCCCGTTTGTCCACACCCGCACGACGCGGGCAGGGGTGCTGCCATCGTCGGCGCCGGTGCGACGGGACCGCCATGTCGGCAATCGACACATTCGGCACCGGTCGCCGCTGCTGTTCGGGCGGACGTTACTGAACGGTAGCTAAAGCGGGAACCCCTCTGTGAAAAACTGCATCCACCGATGCGTGGAGCTGTCCGTGGGAACGCGCAAGCGCGCACCGCCGCGCGCGTTCCCACATGCCGGGAGGGGGCCGCGGCCGACCCCCTCCCCGCACGTCAGGCCGGCTGGACCAGCTCGATCAGCACGCCGCCGGCGTCCTTCGGGTGCACGAAGTTGACCCGGGAGTTCGACGTGCCGCGCCGGGGCGCGTCGTAGAGCAGCCGTACGCCGCGCTCGCGCAGCGCCGCGCAGGCCACGTCGATGTCCGCCACCGTGTACGCGACCTGCTGGATGCCCGGACCGCGCTTGTCCAGGAACTTGCCGATCGTGGTGTCCGGCGAGAGCGGGGCGAGCAGCTGCACCATGCCGCCGGAGGCGTCCGGCCCGACCGCCAGCATCGCCTCGCGTACGCCCTGCTCGTCGTTGGTCTCGGTGTGCACGCAGCGCATCCCGAACGTGCGCTGGTAGAAGTCGATCGCGGCGTCCAGGTCGGCCACGGCGATCCCGACGTGGTCGATGCGGCGCAGGCCGATGTCTGTGACAAACTCGGCAGCGGGCTCGACGGGGGAGTTCTCAGCCATGACGCTAGTCTGACCGAACAATCGTTAAGGCGTACAGGTCGGCACCCCTCGGAGGCAGGCAATGGCTTCGGTGATCGTCAGCGGCGCGCGGACCCCCATGGGGCGCCTGCTGGGCAACCTCAAGGACCTCCCCGCGACCAGGCTCGGTGGCATCGCGATCAAGGCGGCCCTGGAGCGCGCCGGCGTCGCGCCCGAGCAGGTCCAGTACGTGATCATGGGCCAGGTGCTCCAGGCCGGCGCCGGGCAGATCCCGGCCCGGCAGGCGGCCGTCGAGGCCGGCATCCCGATGTCCACCCCGGCGCTGACCATCAACAAGGTCTGCCTCTCCGGGCTGGACGCGATCGCGCTCGCCGACCAGCTCATCCGGGCCGGTGAGTTCGACGTCGTGGTGGCCGGCGGCATGGAGTCCATGACCAACGCCCCGCACCTGCTGCTCGGGCAGCGCTCCGGCTACAAGTACGGCGACGTGACGGTCAAGGACCACATGGCCCTCGACGGCCTCACCGACGCCTGGGACTGCTGCTCGATGGGCGAGTCCACCGAGCGGCACGGCGCGAAGCACGGCATCACCCGCGAGGAGCAGGACGCGTTCTCCGCGGCCAGCCACCAGCGTGCCGCCGCCGCGCAGAAGAACGGCCACTTCGGCGACGAGATCACCCCGGTGGTCATCCCGCAGCGCAAGGGCGACCCGCTGGTGATCAGCGAGGACGAGGGCATCCGCCCGGACACCACCGCCGAGTCGCTCGGCAAGCTGCGCCCCGCCTTCACCAAGGACGGCACCATCACCGCCGGCAGTTCCTCGCCGATCTCCGACGGCGCGGCCGCCGTGGTCGTGATGAGCAAGGCCAAGGCCAAGGAGCTGGGCCTGACCTGGCTGGCCGAGATCGGCGCCCACGGCAACGTGGCCGGCCCGGACAACTCCCTGCACTCGCAGCCGTCCAACGCGATCAACCACGCCCTGAAGAAGGGCGGCCTGAGCATCGAGGACCTCGACCTCATCGAGATCAACGAGGCGTTCGCGGCGGTGGGTATCCAGTCCACCCGTGACCTCGGCATCAGCCCCGACAAGGTCAACGTCAACGGCGGCGCGATCGCGCTCGGCCACCCGATCGGCATGTCCGGCGCCCGCCTCGTACTCACGCTCGCGATGGAGCTGAAGCGGCGCGGCGGCGGCACCGGCGCGGCGGCGCTCTGCGGCGGTGGCGGCCAGGGCGACGCGCTGATCATCCACGTGCCGAACGGCGCCGAGAGCTGATTGCTGATACCTGTGAACGATGCACAGAACGCCCCGGCGGCGGCCTCCGGGCCGGTGCGCCGCAGCCGGGACGTACCCATGCTGGTGGAACGGGCCCGCGCGGGTGACCCCCGCGCGGTGGCCCGGCTGATCACGCTGGTCGAGTCCGGCGACGAGGTGCTGCCGCAGGTCGCGGCGGCCCTCGCGCCGTACGCCGGGCACGCCCAGGTGGTCGGCCTGACCGGTTCGCCCGGCGTGGGCAAGTCCACCACCACGAACGAGCTGGTACGCGCGCTGCGGGCGCGCGGGCACCGGGTCGGCGTGCTGGCCATCGACCCGTCCAGCCCGTTCACCGGCGGCGCGATCCTCGGTGACCGGGTCCGGATGCAGGACCACGCGACCGACCCGGGCGTCTACATCCGCTCGATGTCCAGCCGGGGCCACCTGGGCGGGCTCTCCGCGGCGACGCCGCAGGCGGTGCGCGTGCTGGAGGGCGCCGGGTGCGACGTGGTGCTCGTCGAGACCGTCGGCGTCGGGCAGGCCGAGGTGGAGGTGGCCTCGCTGGCCGACACCACGCTGGTGCTGCTCGCGCCGGGCATGGGCGACGCGATCCAGGCGGTCAAGGCCGGCATCCTGGAGATCGCCGACGTCTTCGTGGTCAACAAGGCCGACCGGGACGGCGCGGACGCCACCGTCCGTGACATCCAGGGCATGATCGCGCTCGGCGAGCGCGGGCCGGGGGAGTGGCGCCCGCAGGTGGTCCGCTCGATCGCCGCCCGCGGCGAGGGCATCGACGACATCGCCGCCGCGATCGACAAGCACCGTGACTGGCTGGAGCGCCACGGCGAGCTGCGCCGTCGCCGGGAGGCGCGGGCCGCCGCCGAGATCGAGGCGATCGCGCTGGGCGCGCTGCGCGCCCGGATCGGCTCACTGCGCGACGGTACGCAGCTCCCGACGCTCGCGGCCAAGGTGGCCGAGGGCGCCATCGACCCGTACGCGGCGGCGGAGGAACTGATCTCCCAGCTCGGCTCCTGAGGCGCGGCCGGCCGGGTCGTCCCGGCCGGCCTCTCAGAGTTCCGCGTCGGTGAGCGGGTTGGCGGTTCCGGCCCGGCTGACCGGGGCCGACAGCATGCCGGCGATGGCGTCGGCGAGGAAGTCCCCGACGTCCAGCCAGCGCGGGTCCTGCCCGTCCTGTTCGGCGCGGGCCTCGACCTCGGCGGTGGCGGTCATGACGATGCGGGCGATCAGGGCCGCCCGGCCGGCCACCACCCCCGGATCGAGGTGCGCCAGGCGGGACGCCAGTGAGGCGCGGACCGGCAGGTCGACGAAGGCCGACTCGAACGCCTCGCGCATCAGCACCCGCAGCGTCGGGTCGTGCAGTGCCTGGACGAGGAAGCGGGCCCGCCAGCTCGGCCGGGGCAGGCTCGCGAGCACCGCCATGGACGGCTGCACGAGGCTGCGTACGTCGCCGAGGACCGAGTCGGGCTGCTCGGGCATCGCCCGGCGGGGTTCGGCGAGGGCGTCCATGTGCCGGCCGATCAGGGCCCGCAGCAGGCCCTCCCGGCCGCCGAAGTAGTAGCGCACCGCGGAGTGGTTGGTGTTGCCCGCGACCTCGGCCACCCGGCGGTCGGAGACCTGGGCGATCCCCTCCTCGGCGAACAGGCGTTCGGCCGCGTCGAGCAGCGCGACGCGGGCTGCCTCCGACCGTGCCATGACCGCACCTCTCCTCGTGGACCGCGCGACTGTGGCGCAGGCCAAACCTAGTCGTTTCGTGGTCCGGCGCCGGCGTCACCTACACTGCGTAAGTCAGTTGACTTACATTCTGGCCGCCGACGCGGCCGCGAACCCAGTCCGGAGCATGCCTGTGCCGTCCACCACCGACCCGGCGACCGCCGAGCCGAACGCCGCCGACCGCAAGGAGCGGATCATCCGCTCGGTCGCCCTCTTCGTCATGCCGTTCCTCATGGTCACGATGATGTTCGCGACCTACATGGCGACGATGCACTCGCCCCACCCCCGGCAGATGCCGGTGGCGGTGGTCGGCAGCGGCGCCCAGGCGCAGGGCGTGGTGGACGCGCTCAACGCCACCCCGGGAGAGCCGGTCGAGGCCCGGCTGGTGACGTCCCGTGACGCCGCGGTCGAGCTGCTGCGGGACCGGGAGATCAGCGGCGCGCTGCAACTCCCGGCCGCCGGGTCGGACCAGGCGACGATCTTCGCGGCGTCGGCCGCCGGGGCCTCCGGCGCCGCCACCGCCCAGCAGCTCCTCGCCCCGGTCGCGGTGCAGCAGCAGTGGACGGCCACGACCGAGGAGGTCGCCGCGCTGCCCGACGAGGACCGGGCCGGTATCGCCGTGCTGTTCGCCGCGATGGGCATGATGCTCGCCGGCTACGTGCCGCTGAGCCTGCTCCTGATGGCCACCCCCCACCTGCTGCGCCTGCGGCGGTTCGTCCCGCTGGTCGCCGGCTGGTCCGCGCTGACCAGCACGATCGTCTGGCTGATCCTCGGCCCGGTCGTCGGCGCGGTGGACGGCCACTACCTCACGTTCCTCGGCGTCGGCGTGCTCGCCACCGCCGCCGTCGGTCTCGCCCAACTGCTGTTCACCAAGCTGATGGGCCCGCTGGCGGTCCTGCTCGGGATGCTGCTCTTCGTCGTGTTCGGCATGCCCGCGTCGAACCTGGCGCTGCCGGTCCACACGATGCCCGGGTTCTTCCAGTTCCTGCACGGCGTACTGCCCCTGCCGGCGGCCGGCGAGGCGCTGCGGTCGGCGCTCTACTTCGACGGCCGGGGCATCGGCGTCCACCTGCTGACGCTCGCCGCGTGGATCGTCGCCGCCGTGGCGCTCTGCCTGCTCAAGGAGCGCGGCGGGGCGCCCATCCCGCAGGCGCCGCAGGTCGACGGCCCGGACACGCCGCTGCCCGCGCTGGCCGGCGGGCCGCCGCGGTCCAAGCGGTTCCGGTACGCGACGGTCGCGGCGTTCCCGCTGAGCATCCTCGTCGTCGTGGTGGGCCTGATGAGCTTCTCCATGCACAAGCCGGAGCCCCACGACATCCCGGTCGCGGTGGTCGCCGCCGTCCCGGAGCAGGCCGAGCGGGCCGCCGCCGGGCTGCGGGCGGGCCTGAACGGCGTCGCCGACATCTCCGTGGCCGCGTCGGTGGACGAGGCCCGGGAGCGCATCCTCGCGCGTGACCTGGTCGCCGCGTACGTGCTGCCGTCCACGCCCGGCGGCGAGGCCGTGCTGTACTCGTCCTCGGCCGCCGGGTCCAGCCAGCACACCATGGTCCAGACCATGTTCCGGCAGGTGGCGGCCGGGCAGCAGATGCCACTGGCGGTCACCGACGTGTCGCCGCTGAGCGAGACCGACACGATGGGCAGCAACAGCCTGTACGTCGGCATGTCCTGGATCATGTCCGGCTTCCTGATGCTGGCAGTGCTCCGCGGCGGGGCGCCGCACATCCGGCGGCTGCGCCAGTTCCTGCCGATCCTCGGTGGCTGGGCGATCGGCATGTCCACCTGGCTGTGGCTGCTGTTCGACGTGATCATCGGCGCGGTCAACGGGCACGCCCCGGAGATGATCGGCTTCGGCGCGCTCACCATCTTCGCCGTGTCGCTGGTGACCGCCGTGTTCACCCGTACCTTCGGGCTCGCCGCGATCGTCCCGATGATGGTGGTGCTGATGATGGCCGGCGTGCCCGCGTCCGGCGGCGGCCTGTCGATCTACATGGTGCCGGAGTTCTTCCGGACGCTCCAGGGCGTCCTGCCGCTGCCCGCCGCTGTGGACACGGCCCGGTCGCTGGTCTACTTCGGCGGGGTCGGCGTCGGGCGGAACCTGGCCGTCGTGGCGGTCTGGGCCGCGGTCGGCCTGCTGCTCAACCTCGGCGTCGACCGGTGGCTCCGGCGACGCGAGCAGGCCCCGGGTGGCACCGGGCCGCACCCGGTGCCGGGCGCCGCCGGCGGGCTGGACGGGATCGGCGAGCCGGCGCCGGCCGGGGCGCGCTGAACCCGGCGGCCGTCCACTGCGGACCGCCGCCGTCCAGTACGCTCGCACCGCCCCACGCCGCCGGCGCGGGGCGGTGCGACGGGTGGGAGAGCATGGCTGACGAGGCGACCCAGGAACTTCAGCTGACTCCGGACGCGGTGGCGGGCGGGACCACGCACGTCTCCGACGAGGTGGTGGAGAAGATCGCGGTGGCCGCCGCCCGAGGGGTGCCCGGCGTGGCCGAGCTGGGCGGCGACGTGGCCCGGTTCTTCAACGCGGTGCTCGACCGGGTCGGGCTCGACCAGGTCGGCGACGCCCGGCGGGGCTGCACGGCCCACGTCACCAACGGCGCGGCCGTGATCAACCTGGTCCTCGTGATCGAGGCCGGCCACCCGGTTCCGCAGGTGACCGACGAGGTACGCATCGCTGTCGCGTCCGCCGTCGAGGCGTACGGCCTGCGGGTCGACGAGATCAACATCAAGGTCGACGACGTGGCGATGGGTACGCCCACCGCCTGACGCCCACCGCCGGGCCCGCGCACTCGTCGTGGCGGGCGGGGGCTGACCACCGGACGGGTCGATGCACCGTACCGTTGTTCCCAGCGGCGCGAGGCCGCCGTGCGTCGGGAGGTTCGCCATGCCGAAGGGTGTCTCGTTCGCTCCAGTGCGCACCGTGAGGGCGTACGAGGGGATCGTCCGGCAGGTCGAGGAGCGGATCGCCGCCGGGGATCTGCGGCCGGGGGACCGGCTGCCGAGCGAGCGCGAGCTGACCACGCAGTTCGACGTCAGCCGGTCCACCGTGCGTGAGGCGCTGCGCGTGCTGGAGAGCAGCGGCCTGATCCGCTCGCGCCCCGGTGACCCGCTCGGGCCGCAGGTGATCGCCTCGACCGCCTCGGCGATGCGCAAGCTGTTCGCCCGGGTCGTGGACAGCCGGCGGCTCGGCGTGGCCGAGCTGCTCCAGTTCCGGATGATCATCGAGTCGGCTGCGGGTTCCGTCGCCGCCCGGATGGCGTCACCGTCCGAGTTGGACGAGCTGGAGCAGGCGCTGGCGGGCATGCGAGACGCGGTGGCCGACGGCTACGAGGCCTTCAGCGCGGCCGACGTCCGTTTCCACGAGCACGTCGCCCGGCTGTCCGGCAACGAGTTGCTCGTGCTCTGCCTCGACGCGGTCCGGAGCATGGTGCTGGACCTGATCTCCACCAAGCTGGCCGAGGCGCCGGACCGTGAGGCCCTGATGGAGCGCACGCTGGCCCACCACCGCCGCGTCCTCGACGCGATGCGCGCCGGGGAGGCCGACGAGGTCACCCGGCTGACCCGCGAGGAACTGCACCGCTACTACGCCGAGTACGTGCCGGAGGCGCAGCGCTCGATGGTGGACGTATTGCTCTGAATCCGCCTGATGTGGCCTGACCTCGGATTATCCGAGTCGGCCATCAGCTGAGCAGGCTCTTCCCTTCAACTGGTCTGACCAGTAGCCTCCCCCACATCTCGTCGTGTACCACGGGGGACCACCAGTTGCCCAATGCATCGACCGCCCCGGACCGGGGCGGAGGTCGCACCGCTTCACATGGGAGAAGCTGCATGAAGTCGTCCAGATTCGCCGCGATCGCCGCGGCAGCCCTGGTCTGTCCGGGACTCGTGCTCGTCGCGTCGCCCGCGTCGGCCAACCCCGCCGCCGGCGCCCCGGGCGCCCACAACGCCATCACCGACGTCCCCGGCATCCAGGTCGGCCAGGTCCAGTCCGACACCGCTCCGTACCTGACCGGCACCTCGGTCGTCTACATGCCGCAGATGTCCGTGGCGAGTGTGGACCAGCGTGGTGGCGCCCCCGCCACCAAGGAGACCGACCTGCTCAGCCCGCTCAACTCGAACCCGGGCGTAAACGCGATCCAGCTCGGCGGCAGCAGCATGTACGGGCTGTCGGCCACCAACGGC
This sequence comes from Micromonospora sp. CPM1, assembly GCF_023896895.1. Lineage (NCBI taxonomy): Bacteria > Bacillati > Actinomycetota > Actinomycetes > Micromonosporales > Micromonosporaceae > Micromonospora > Micromonospora sp. CPM1. Next base: position 184,908 of record NZ_JAMHIU010000012.1, on the reverse strand, counting down.
ATCATCCGCTGGCTGGAGGACCGGGGCGAGGGCGTACGCGTCGGCGCCGGAGGCGTGGCCCCGATCGTGCCGGCCGCTGACATCTTCGACCTCGGCCGCGGCGGCGACCCGAAGGCCCGCACGTCCGCCGAGTGGGGTTACCTCGCGGCTCAGGCCACCTCGGACGGTCCGGTCCGTCAGGGCGGCGTCGGCGGCGGCACCGGCGCCCGTGGCGGCGGCATGCGCGGCGGCGTCGGCACCGCGAGCGTCCACCTCGGCGACGGCATCTACGTCGGCGCGATGGTGATCGTCAACCCGGCCGGCTCGCCGGTCGACCCGGCCGACTGCACCCTGTACGGCGTCAAGTACGGCATCGGCGACGAGTTCGCCGGGTACAAGGCTCCCAAGAAGAAGGAGTGCAACCCGCCGACCCCGCCGGCCGCCGCCGCCGAGCAGCCGGCCAACACCACGATCGCCGTGGTGGCCACCAACGCCCCGCTGGAGAAGGCCGCCGCCCAGCGCATGTCCGGCAACGCGCACGACGGCATGGCCCGCGCGATCAGCCCGATCCACACGCTCGGCGACGGTGACACCGTGTTCGCCGTCTCCACCGGCAAGGGCGAGGCGCTCCAGATCAACGACCCGGCCGACACCCGTCAGCTGAACGCCATCTTCAACGCCGGTGCCAGCACGCTCGCCCGTGCCATCGCCAAGGCGGTCCTCTCGTCCGAGAGCATCGGCAACACCACCAGCTACTGCGACCGCTACCCCTCGGCCTGCAAGGGCATGAAGCAGCTCAAGCAGTGGCGTACGCAGGGCAACGCCCCGGACGTGACCCCGGAGACCTTCGCCCAGGCGTCGCAGGCGCTGGCGCAGACCCCGGTCCCCGCGCCGGCCGGTGCCGACAACGGCAAGGGCAAGGACAAGCCGAAGCCGAAGGCCGCTCCGGCGGGCAACACCACGCAGCAGGAGTCGCAGAACGGCATGGTCCTCGCCTCCGGCAACACCGGCGGCCCCACGCTCTCCACGGGCGTGACCACGGGCCTGCTGGCCGCGGGCATCCTCGGTGTCGGCCTGCTGGGCATGCACCTGCGGGGTCGCCGCCGGGCGACGTCCGGCCGGCTCAGCTGACACAGCCGCTGTCTCACCTCGCGCCGGCACCGTAGGCGCGTGACGATCGAGGCGGGTCCCGTCCACCCGGACGGGGCCCGCCTCACGTCGTCCCCGGGGCGCGCCCTTGGCGCTCGGGGGCGCTTCTCGTCGATCTTGGAGTTGTGGCACCTCGCACACTTCGCTCAAGGGACATCCTGGGCGCCACAACTCCAAGATCGACGGGGTGGACCGTTCGTGGGCTCGGGGAACGCGAGCCCGCTCGGCGATGCCCGTGTCGAGGCCCCGCGTCCGGGCAACGCAAGGCTCCACGCCTGCACCATCACCTCGACTGTCCTCGTGCGCTGCGGGCCGGCAGGGCGATTCGCTCGCCCCCGAACGCCACCGCCGCGCCGCCCTCAGCAGGACAGCAGTTCCCCAGGATCCCCCCGGCTCGTTGATCTTGCACTTTGTGCCCCGGCGAAAGGGGTGAACCCCCCCACGCCGAGGGCCGCATCTGCAAGATCGCGGGAGCGGGGAGCGGGGAGCGGGGAGCGGGGAGCGGGGAGCGGGGAGCGGGGAGAGCAGGGGGGAATGCGAGAAGGACCTGGTGGGCGGAGCCCACCAGGTCCTTCTGCGCGTGGAACCGAGTTACTTCTTGGAGACCTTGGTGACGTCGAAGGACTGGGTCACCGCGTCCTTCGGGTAGCCCTCCACGCCGTCGCGGATCACCGCGAGGTTCGGCAGCAGGAACAGCCAGTCGCTGGCCGCCTCCTGCGAGATGACCTTGGCGGCCTCGGCGAACTTCTTGTCCCGGGTCGCCGCGTCCAGGGCCGTGTCGGCCTCGTTCATGAGCTGCGTGACGGCCGGGTTCTTGTAGCGGTAGTAGTAGTCCGGCTGGCCGTAGCGGACCAGGTCACGCGGCTCGACGTGGGCGATGATCGACAGGTCGTAGTTGGCCTTGCCGAGCACCTTGTCGAGCCACTGCGGCATCTCGACGTTGTTCTGGGTCACCTTGATGCCGACCTCGGCGAGCTGCGAGGCGACGAACTGCGCGGACGCGCGGGCGTAGCCGGGCGGCGGGACGTCCATGGTCAGGGTGAGCCCGCCTGCGTGACCGGCCTCGGCGAGCAGCTGCTTGGCCTTGGCGGGGTCGTGCGGGAAGTCGCCGGTGCGGTCCTCGTACCAGGGGTCGCTCGGCGGCACCATGCTGCCGATCTTCGTGCCGTAGCCGGACCAGACGGTCTTGATGAGCGCGTCGTGGTCGATCGCGTGGCGGATGGCCTGGCGCACCCGGACGTCGGCCAGCGGGCCCTTGCCGTTGTTCATCGCCAGGACGACCTCACCGGTCGTCTTGCCCTCGACCACCTCGAACTGCTTGTTGCCCTTGAACACCTCGAGCAGCTGCGGCGCCTGGATGTTCGCCACGATGTCGAGCTGGCCGGAGAGCATCGCGTTGTTGAGCGCGTTGGCGTCGGTGATGTACCGGAAGACGGCGGTGCCGACCTTCGCCTTCTCGCCCCAGTAGCCGTCGTTGCGGACCAGGGTGATGCTGTCGCCGCGGTTCCACTTGTCGAACTTGAACGGGCCGGTGCCGTTCGGCTTCGTCCCCAGGTCGGTGGCGTTCTCCTTGAGCACCACGCCGACGCGGCCGGCGACGTCGAACAGCCAGCTCTGGCTGGGCCGGGACAGCGTCACGTCCACGGTGGACGCGTCCGGCGCCTCGACGGTCTTCACGACTGTCATCTGCGACTTGAACGGGTTCGTCGAGCCCTCGGCGGTCACCCGCTTGAAGCTCCACACCACGTCCTGCGCGGTGAGCTTCTGGCCGTCGTGGAAGGTCACGCCGTCGCGGAGCTTGAACGAGTACTTGGTGCCGTCGTCGGACACCTTCCACTCGCTGGCCAGCAGCGGCTCCACCTCGCCGGTGTCGGCGTTCTGGCGCACCAGGCCCTCGTACACGTTGTAGAGCAGGACCTGCGGGATCGCGGCGCCGGCCTCGGCGGTCAGGTCGAGGCTCACCGGCTCGAGGTAGGCGCCGAGGGTGACCGTCCCGTTGCCGGAACCACCGCCGGTGGTGGTCTTCGAGTCGCCGTCGCTACTGCACGCGGTCAGAGCCAGCGCCGTGGCGAGCAGCACGGCGGGCAGCGTTATCTTCAGCCGATTCATTCGTGTGTCCCATCGCGAAGAACGCCAAGGGCGCTCGTAGCCTGTGAGGCGGGACACTATGAGCGTGGTACCCGATGCAAAAGGGCCAGTTCAGCGGGGTCGGCAGGTACCAATCAGCGTCCGGCTACCGGGCCACCCGGAACCCGGTGTTGCCCGTCGAGGAGTCAACGGTGGTCCGACTCCGTGCTGCCACGCGGTAACGGTTGCAGTAGGAGTCGTGGCACAGGTACGAACCACCCCTGATGACGCTCTCACCTGGTGAGATGCGGCCGCGGTGGTCGCGCCAGGGTTCGGCCGTGAGTTCCCAAACGTTGCCCGCGACGTCGTACAGACCGTAGCCGTTCGGCGGAAACGCGGTCACCGGAGAGGTGCCTGCGAACCCGTCGTCCGCGGTGTTGACAGCCGGGAAGGTGCCCTGCCAGATGTTGCACATGTGCCGCCCGTCCGGGGTCAGCTCGTCGCCCCAGGCGTAGCGGGCCCGGGACAGGCCGCCGCGGGCCGCGTACTCCCACTCGGCCTCGGTGGCCAGCCGGGTACCGGACCAGCGGCAGTACGCCTCGGCGTCGCGGTGCGAGACGTGCACGACCGGGTGCCGCTCGCGTCCCCGTACGCCCGACCCGGGCCCGTCCGGGGCGGCCCAGTGCGCCCCCTCGACGGCCAGCCACCACGGCGCCTGCGGCACGGAGGCGTCCAGCACATGCGGACGCGCGGACGGCGCCAGCAGCAGGTGGAAGACGAATGACCAGCCGTACCGTTCCGCGTCCGTGCGGTAGCCGGTGGCGTCGACGAAGCGGGCGAACTGCCGGTTCGTCACCGGCGTGGCGGCGATCTCGAACGGGCCCACGGTCACCGGGCGGACCGGTCCCTCCAGGTCGTCCGGGAAGCCCTCCGGGTCGTCGGTGCCCATGAGGAAGGTGCCACCGGGCAGCGCGATCAGGTCGTCCGTACCCCCGTGTGGTGAGCGGACGGCGCTCGCGCCCGCCGCGGCGCCGGTGCCGGCGGCGGCGGGCGGGCGTTTCGGCGCGCAACACGGCGGCGGCGGGGAAGTGCCCCCGCCGCCGTCCGGAACCGATTCGGTGCTCACATCCGCGTCACGCCGGCAGGGCGTCCGCCTGGTACGCGCCCTCGCCGATGACGGCCGCGACCGCGTCGCCGAAGTCCTCGGTCGACATGCCCATCTCCGGCCCGCGCATGGCGCCCAGGCGCGGCAGCACCGCCTTCACGCCGTCCTCCAGGCAGCGGGCCGCCTCGGGGTGGCCCAGGTGCTCCAGCATCAGCGCGGCGCTGAGGATCGAGCCCGCGGGGTTGGCCCAGCCACGGCCGGCGATGTCCGGCGCGGAGCCGTGCACCGGCTCGAACATGCTCGGCGCCGACCCGGTCGGGTTGAGGTTGCCGCTCGCGGCCAGGCCGAGACCGCCCTGCACGGCCGCGCCCAGGTCGGTGATGATGTCGCCGAACAGGTTGTCGGTGACCACCACGTCGAACCGCTCCGGCTGCGTCACCAGGTAGAGGCACATCGCGTCGACGTGGACGTAGTCCACCTCGATGTCCGGATACTCCGCCGCGACCTCCTCGAAGGTCCGCTGCCACAGGTCACCGGCGTACGTCAGGATGTTCGCCTTGTGCACCAGCGTGACGTGCTTGCGGCGGCCCAGGGCCAGCCGGAAGCCGTGCCGGATGAGGCGCTCGACGCCCTTGCGGGTGTTCACCGACTCCTGGGTGGCGATCTCGTCCGGTCCGCCCCGGTGGATGAAGCCACCCGCGCCGACGTACGCGCCCTCGGTGTTCTCCCGCAGGATCACCAGGTCGCACTGCTCCGGTCGCAGGCCGCCGATGGGCGTGGGCACGCCGGGCAGCAGCTTGACCGGCCGCAGGTTCACGTACTGGTCGAACGCGGTCCGCAGGTGGATGACCAGGCCGCGTTCCAGCACGCCGGGCGGCACCGACGGGTCGCCGACGGCGCCGAAGAGAATGGCGTCCGCCTTGGCCAGTTCCTGTTCCACGTCCGGCGGCACGACCTGGCCGGTGATCCGCCAGTAGTCCGCGCCGAGTTCGTAGTCTTCCCAGACCAGGTCGATCCCGAACCGTCGGGCGGCGGCGTCGCACGCCTTGACCGCCTGCGCGGTGACCTCCGGTCCGATGCCGTCGCCGGGCACCAGCGCGATTCGCTGGGCGCTCATGAGTCCACCCCTGTCCGCGTGCAGGAGACCGTCACCTGCCATCGCCCGGCCAAGCGTGGCGGGAACGGGCCCTCCGCAACAGGTCCAGGTCTCCGGCTAGGCTAGTACCAGCGGGACGCATAGGGCGTGTGCAGGGCGTACGACGACGGGACGAGGCGAGACCCCCGCGGGAGTGGGAGGTCGAGGTGGCGGATTTCCTGCTGCCGGTCAACCCGCAGAGCACGGTTCCGCTCTACGAACAGATCATCACCGGGCTCGAGGACGCCATCCTCGCCGGGCAGTACGACGACGGCCCGCTGCCGAGCACGCGCCGCCTGGCCGAGGCGCTCGGTGTCTCCCGGAACACGGTGCTGACCGCGTACGACCGGCTCATGGAGCAGGGTCTGATCGTGACCGTCCCGCGGCGCGGTCTCTACGTCTCCTCCGACGCGGTGGTGCGGATGCGGGCCGCGCGGCGGACCGCCCGCTCCCCGATGCAGCCGATCGACTGGGCGGCGCGGCTTCCGGAACCGCCGCCCACGCCGGTGCACCGGGATCCGGCCTGGGCGCGGGCGCCGTTCCCCTTCGTGGTCGGCCAGCCCGACCCGTCCATGTTCCCGATCGGCGCGTGGGAGCGGGCGCAGCGCGAGGCGCTGCGGCAGGACGGGCTGTCCCGGGTCATCGGGGACGCCGGCCAGGCCGACGACCCGGAGCTGGTGCGTCAGCTCTGCGAGCACGTGCTGCCCGCGCGCGGCATCTCCGCCCACCCGGACCAGGTGATGATCACGCTGGGCTCGACGCACGCGCTGCACCTGCTGGCGAGCGTCCTCGTCCGGCCGGGCAGCGTGGTGCTCGTCGAGGACCCCGGCTACCCCGACGCGCGGACGATCATGCAGATGGCCGGCGCCGACGTGGTGCCCGGCCGGGTCGACGAGGACGGCCTGGTCGTCGAGGACCTGCCGGCCGACCTGCACGGCGCCCAGCTCGTGTACGTGACGCCGAGCCACCAGTACCCGACCGGCGCGACCATGTCGGCGTCCCGCCGTGAGGAGCTGCTGCGCCGGGCCGGCGCGGCGGACGCGGTCGTGATCGAGGACGACTACGACCCGGAGATGACGTTCCGGGGGATGCCCGCGGTGGCGGTGCGGGCGCTCGACGACGAGGACCGCGTCGTCTACCTCGGTAGCTTCAGCAAGCTGCTGGCACCGGGGCTGCGGCTCGGCTACGTGGTGGCGTCCCCGGCGCTCGTGGACGCCATGCGGGCCCGCTCCCGCTACGTGCTGCGCCACCCGCCCGGCCCGATGCAACGTGCCCTCGCGCAGATGATCGCCAGCCGGGACCTGGCCCGCCACGTGCGCCGCGTCCGCGCCCACTACCAGGGGCTGTACGAGGAGATGGTGCGGGCGGTCGAGCGGCACGTGCGCTGGGGACCGCAGCCGGTGCCGCGCGGCGGGCTGGCCCGGTGGATCACCGGCCCGCCCGGGCTGGACGCCGGGGAGCTGGCCCGCGAGCTGCGCCGGCAGGGTGTCCTGCTCGACCCCGGCGCGCCGTACTGGGCGGCCCGGCCGGCACCGCGTCACCACCTGCGCCTGGGGTACCAGGTGATGCCGCTGGACCGCATCGACGAGGGGGTGCGGCGGGTCGCCGCGGCCGTAGAAGACCAGGTCCGGCCGCGACTGGTACCCCCGCCGACCCGGAAACTGGACGTTCCCCTCCGGGGTCGGAGTTCGTAACCTCCGACGCCATGACGTCGGACACCCACGCCTCCCTCCGCGCCGGCCATCTCGTGGACGAGCAAGCCGTCGTGTCGCTCACCCAGGACCTGGTCCGCATCCCCTCGACCTGGGACGCCGGGCGCGGGCGTAGCGAGCAGCCCGTGGCGGAACTCGTCGCGCAGGTCATGCGGGGGTTCGGCTGGCGGCCGGAGGTCACCGAGGTCGTCCCCGGGCGTCCCAACGTCGTCGCGGTGGTGGACGGCGGCCTGCCCGGCCCGACGCTGATGTTCGAGGGGCACACCGACGTCGTCACCGAGGGCGCTCCCGAGGAGTGGACCGTCGACCCGTTCGGCGGTGACATCGTCGACGGGCGGCTGTACGGTCGCGGCTCCGCCGACATGAAGGCCGGTGTCGCCGCGATGATCCACGCGACCCGGGCCGTCGAGCTGGCCGGGCCGTTCCCGGGCCGGATCGTGGTGGCGGCTCTGGTGGACGAGGAGGGCCAGATGCTCGGCGCGAAGCACTTCACCACCACGGCGCTCGCCCGCGAGGTGGACGCCGCGATCATCTGCGAGCCGGAGGCGGAGGAGATCTGCGCGGTCGCCAAGGGCGCCGTCCGGCTGCTGGTCACCTGCACCGGCAAGATGGCGCACGGCGCGATGCCGCAGCACGGCCGCAACCCCGTCCCCGCCGTGGCCGAGCTGGTCGCCGCGCTCGGCCGGTTCCAGAAGGAGTTGCAGGCCGACCCGGGTGAGCACGTGCACCTCGGCCTGACGTACCTGACTCCCACGGTCCTGGACGCCGGCTCCGCCGACCAGCTCAACGTCATCCCCGGCCGCGCCGTGCTCGGCGTGGACTGCCGGACCGTACCCGGTGTCGACCACGCCGCGCTCGCCGCGCGCGTCCGCTCCGACGCGGACGCCATCGGCGCCCGGCACGGCGTCACCTTCGCCGTCGAGGTCGTCGACGACCGGCCGTGCGCGGTCACCCCGGAGGACCACCCGGTCTCGCTCGCCGTGGCCGAGGCGCACCGCGCGGTCACCGGCGCCGAACCGGTCTTCGGCGGCGTGCCCGGCGCGACCGACGGCACGATCCTGTGGCGCGACAGCGGCATCCCGAACGTGGTGTACGGCCCCGGCCCGAAGTGGATCGCCCACCAGCCCGACGAGTACGTCGAGGTCGACGACATCGTCCGCAAGACGAAGGTCTACGCCGAGGCGGCGCTGGCCTTCCTCACCGGCGCCACCGGCGCCCGGGCGGGTGCGGCGTCGTGACCGCGCAGGAGCTGCTCACCGCGCTGCCCGCCGGGCTGCCGATCGGCACGGGCTGGACCACCACCGCGCAGACCGCGCCGGTGCGCTTCCCGTACGACGGCAGCACCGTGACCCAGGCGCCGTGGGGCGACCCCGGCGACGCGGAGGCGGCGGTCGACGCCGCGCGGGAGGTCGCCGCGGAGATGGCCGGCCTGCCCGGCCACCGGCGGCGCGCGATCCTGACGACGGTCGCCGCCGAGGTGCGCGCCCGCGCCGACTCGCTGGCCGAGCTGCTGGTCCTGGAGACCGGCAAGCCGCTCGTCGACTGTCGGGTCGAGGTCGCCCGGACGCTCGTCACGCTGGAGACGGCCGCCGAGGAGGTCGGGCACCTGACCGGCGAGACGGTGGCGCTGGACATGCAGCCGGCCGGCGAGGGCATGCTCGGTTTCTGGGTACGCCGCCCGGTCGGTGTCGTCGTCGGCATCACCGGCTTCAACTACCCGCTGCTGCTGGCCGCGCACAAGGTCGCGCCGTCGGTCGCGGCGGGCTGCCCGGTGATCGTCAAGCCGGCGCCGAACACGCCGCTGGCCACGCTGGTGCTGGTCGACCTGTTCCGGCGGGCGGGCTGCCCGGCCGCCGGGGTCCAGCTCGTCACCGGTGGCGTCGAGGTCGGCAAGCTCCTGACCACGCACCCCGCCGTCGCCGCCGTGTCGTTCACCGGGTCGGCGCACGTCGGCCACCAGATCGCCCGGGCCGCGGCCCCGCGCAAGGTGCTGCTGGAACTCGGGTCCAACGCGGCGCTCGTCGTCGGTCGCGACGCCGACCTCGACCGGGCCGCCGAGGCGGTCGTACGCGGCGGTTTCTACGCCTCGGGCCAGGCGTGCATCAGCGTGCAGCGGGTGATCGTCGAGGAGCCGGTCCGCGAGGCGCTGCTGGACCGACTCCGGCCGCTGCTGGCGTCGGTCACCACCGGCGACCCCCGGTCCGCCGACACCCGCGTGTCCGCGCTGGTGGACGAGGCGTCCACCGAGCGGGTGCATTCGTGGGTGGACCGCGCGGTCGCCGCCGGGGCCCGCTGCCTGGCCGGCGGTACGGCGCAGGGCCGGGTGCTGCAACCGACGGTGCTCGTCGACGTCCCCGAGGACGCCGAGTGCTGGGCGGAGGAGATCTTCGGTCCGGTGGTCTGCGTCCGGTCGGTGCCGGACATGGACGCGGCGGTCGAGCTGGTCAACCGGTCCCGCTACGGGCTCCAGGCCGCCGTCTTCACCCGTGACCTGGCGGTCGCCCTCGACGTCGTGCGCCGCCTCGACGTCGGTGGTGTGCTGGTCAACGAGGTGCCCGGCTTCCGCGCCGACAACATGCCGTACGGCGGCGTCAAGGACTCCGGCATCGGCCGGGAGGGACCGCGCTTCGCCATGGAGGAGCTGACCGTGACCAAGATGGTGATGATCAGGCCATGATTCGGAGTGGGAGCACACACGCATGGTGATCTACTTCGTCCGGCGGCTGGCCATCCTCGCGGTATCGCTGTTCGCCGCGTCCATCCTCGTCTTCACGATGCTGGCGCTGCTGCCGGGCGACCAGGCGCAGGCGATGCTCGGCGTGAACGCCACCCCGGAGGCGCTGGAGGCGCTGCGGGAGCAGTTCGGCACGAACCGGCCGTTCACCGAGCGGTACCTCGACTGGGCCGGCGGCCTGATCCGCGGTGACTTCGGCATCTCGCCGCTCAGCGGGGTGTCGGTCGGCTCGGAGATCGCCGACAAGCTCGGCGTGACGGTGCCGCTCATCCTGGCCGGGATGACGCTGGCGCTGCTCATCGCCGTGCCGCTGGGCATCCTCGCCGCGGTGAAGAGCCGTACCGCGATCGGGACGGCGCTGTCCGCGCTGAGCCAGGTCGGCATCGCCGTTCCGTCGTTCTGGCTCGGCATCCTGCTCATCACCGTGTTCGCGGTGAAGTTGCAGTGGCTGCCCGCCGGCGGGTTCACCGGGTGGGACGACGTCGGCGGCGCCGTGCAGGCCCTGCTGATGCCGGCGCTGGTCCTCGGCGTGGCCCAGGGCGCGATCCTGATGCGCTACGTCCGGTCCGCGGTGGTCGAGGTCATGCAGGAGGACTTCATCCAGACCGCGCGGGCCAAGGGCCTCAGCCGCTCGCAGGCGCTGACCCGGCACGCGCTGCGCAACGCGGCCATCCCGGTCATCACCGTCCTCGGCCTGCAGCTCGCGACGCTGCTCATCGGCACCGTCGTGATCGAGAACGTCTTCGGCCTGCCCGGTCTCGGCCGGATGCTGCTGCAGGACGTGGGCAACCGCGACCTGCTGAAGGTGCAGGGCACCGTGATGGTGCTGACCGCCGCGGTGCTTCTGATCAACTTCGTCGTCGACGTGGTGTACCACGCGGTCGACCCCAGGCTGAGGAGCAAGGCATGACATCAGTCGCCGACGCCCCACCGGACGCCACCGCCGACGTCGTCGCGGCCGGCCCCGTCAAGCCGCGCCGCCGCTGGAACCTCACGCTGGTGATCGGCGCCGGCCTGGTGGGCCTGGTCGTCCTCACCGCACTCGTGTCGTTCCTCTGGACGCCGTACGACCCCACGCGGGTCGACCCGTCGCAGACGCTGCTGTCCCCGGGCGGGGACCACTGGCTCGGCACCGACCACTTCGGCCGGGACATCGTCAGCCAGCTCCTCGTCGGCGCGCGGACCACACTGTTCGTCGGTGTCGTCGCCGTCGCCATCGCCGCCGCTGTCGGCGTACCGCTGGGTCTGCTCGCCGCCACCGGGCACCGCTGGCTGAGCGAGCCGGTGATGCGGGCGCTGGACATCGTGTTCGCGTTCCCGGCCATCCTGCTGGCGATCATCCTGGCCGCCGGCTTCGGCGCCTCCACGCTCACCGGCATGATCGCCATCGGCGTCGCCAACGTCCCGGTGTTCGGCCGCCTCACCCGGGCCGGCGCGATGCAGGTGCTGCAGAGCGACTTCGTGCTCGCCGCGCGCAGCTACGGCCGCCGCGGCGTGGTGCTCATGGTGCGGTACGTGCTGCCGAACATCGCGGCCCTGCTCATCGTGCAGGCGTCGGTGTCGTTCGCGCACGCGGTGCTCGCCGAGGCGGCGCTGTCCTACCTCGGGTACGGCACCCCGCCACCGACCCCCACCTGGGGCCGGATGCTCCAGGAGGCCCAGAACTACTTCGTCGTGCAGCCGATGCTCGCCGTCTGGCCCGGTCTGGCCATCGCCCTGTCGGTGCTCGGCTTCAACCTCATGGGCGACGGGCTGCGCGACGCCCTCGACCCGCGGCTGAGAGGACGGTGAGCGGCGTGAGCGGGCTCGTGGTGGAGGACCTCGTCGTCAAGGTCCACGACATCCAGGCCGTCAAGGGCGTCTCGTTCGAGATCGGGCGGGGCCGGCGGATGGGGCTCATCGGCGAGTCCGGCTGCGGCAAGTCCCTGACCGCGCTCGCGCTGATGGGCCTGCTGCCCCACGGCGTGACCGCGTCCGGCCGGGTGCTGCTGAACGGCCGGAACCTGCTCGACCTGTCCGACAAGGAGATGTGCGCGGTCCGCGGCAACGACATCGCCATGGTGTTCCAGGAGCCGATGACGGCGCTCAACCCGCTGATGCGGGTGGGCAACCAGGTCGCCGAGTCGCTGCGGCTGCACAAGGGGATGAGCCGGGCGGCGGCCTCGGCCCGCGCGGTCGAACTGCTCGAACGGGTCCAGCTCCCCGAGCCCGACCGCACCGCGCGCAAGTACCCGCACCAGCTCTCCGGCGGCCAGCGCCAGCGCGTCGTCCTGGCCATCGCGCTGGCGTGCGACCCGGCCGTGCTGGTCGCGGACGAGCCCACCACCGCGCTGGACGTCACGGTGCAGGCGGAGATGCTGCGGCTGATGGACACGCTGGTGCGCGAGGAGGGCGCGTCGCTGCTGCTCATCACGCACGACCTGCCGGTCGTCGCGAGCATCTGCGAGGAACTGCTCGTCATGTACGGCGGCTCGATCGTCGAGCACGGCGACGTGGCGACGGTGTTCGACTCGCCCCGGCACCCGTACACGGCGGGCCTGCGGGCGTCCACGGTGCTGGAGAGCACCGACGGAAGTGGCCGGCTGTCCACCATCCCGGGGCGTGTCCCGTCGCTCGGGTCGTTCCCCACCGGCTGCGTGTACCGCAACCGCTGCCCGCGCGCCGACGACGTCTGCGGCACGGTGCCGCTGCTGACGGCGCCGCCCGGCAGCACCCAGCGGGCGGCCTGCCACCACCCGATCGAGAGCGACCAGCCCCTAGGAAGCGGGAAGGCCAGCGCATGACCACCACCCCGTTGCTGGAAGCCGTCGACGTGGTGCGCGAGTACCGCGCCCCGCGGCGGTCGCTGCGTACGCCGGGCCAGCCGATCCGCGCGCTCGACGGCGTCAGCGTGCAGGTCCACGAGGGCGAGGCGTTCGGCATCGTGGGGGAGAGCGGCTCCGGCAAGTCCACGCTGTCGCGCATCCTCATGGCCCTCGACCAGCCGACGTCCGGCACCGCGTTCTACGACGGCCAGCGGATCAGTGGCGTACCGGAGCGGCGGCTCGGGTTCCTGCGCCGCGACGTGCAGATGGTGCTCCAGGACCCGATGTCGTCGCTGAACCCGCGCATGCGCGTCGCGGACATCATCGCGGAGCCGATGCGCGCGCTGCGCCTGCCCGGCGACCACCGGGCCCGCGTGGCCGAGCTGATGCACTCGGTGGGTCTGCCCGAGGAGGCGGTGACCCGCTACCCGCACCAGTTCTCCGGCGGTCAGCGGCAGCGCATCGCCATCGCCCGTGCCCTCGCGGCCGGGCCGAAGGTCATCGTGGGGGACGAGCCGGTCAGCGCGCTCGACGTCTCGGTGCGCGCGCAGATCCTCAACCTGCTCACCGACCTGGCCGAGCAGTTCAAGCTGACCCTGATCCTGGTCTCCCACGATCTGTCCGTCGTCCGGTACCTCTGCGACCGGATCGCGGTGATGAACCAGGGCCGGATCGTCGAGACGGGTGAGACCGAATCGATCTACTCCGACCCCCGGCACCCCTACACCCAGAGGCTGCTGTCCGCGGTGCCCACCCTGAGCGGCGACCTCCTGGACCGATTCAACAGGAGCAGCACATGAGGTTGGTTGACCGCGTCGCCGTCGTCACCGGAGGCGCCAGCGGCATCGGACTGGCCACCGTCGGCCGGCTCGTCGAGGAGGGCGCGCGCGTGGTCATCGCCGACCTCGACGGCGACCGCGCCGCCGAGGCGGCCGCCGGGTTCGGATCCGCCGTGGTCGGCGTGGCCTGCGACGTCACCCGGGCCGCTGACTGCCGCGCCGCCGTGGAGACCGCCGTCGAGCGGTTCGGCCGGCTCGACCTCATGCACGCCAACGCCGGTACGCCGTTCACCGGCCCGCTCGACGAGGTGGACCAGGCGACGCTGGACCGCGTGGTCGACGTCAACCTCAAGGGCGCGTTCTGGACCGCGCAGGCCGCCGCGCCCGCGCTGATCGAGGCCGGTGGCGGCGCGATCGTGTTCACCGCGTCGCTCCAGGCCGTCATCGCCCGCCCCCGGTACGCGCCGTACACCGCCGCCAAGCACGGCGTCATCGGCCTGATGAAGGCGCTGGCGCTGGAACTCGCGCCGCACGGCGTCCGGGTCAACGCGATCGCCCCGGCGGCGACCGAGACGCCGATGCTCTCGGCGTTCCTGGGCGGGATGGGGGACGTGCCGGACAGCGCGCGGGAGAACTTCCGGGCGTCGATCCCGCTGGGCCGCATGGCGACGCCGCGCGACTCGGCCGACGCGGTGGTGTTCCTCGCCAGCGACGAGGCGCGCATGATCACGGGCCACACGCTCGTCCTCGACGGCGGCACGACGGCCGGCTGAGGCGTACCGTGACCGGACCTCTGGCGGACCCTCCGTACGAGGGGACCATCGGACGCACCTACGACGAGTCGACGGAACACTGGAGCGCGCCCCCGTCGGCCGCCGCGGGTACGCCGAACGTGGTGTACGTGCTGCTGGACGACGTCGGGTTCGCCGACTTCGGCTGCTTCGGCGCCGAGATCGACACCCCGACGATCGACCGGCTGGCCGCCTCCGGGCTGCGGTACACCAACTTCCACACCTCGCCGCTGTGCTCGCCGACCCGGGCCAGCGTGCTCACCGGCCGCAACCACCACAGCGTCGGCATGCGCATGCTGTCCAACTTCGACAGCGGATTCCCCAGCGGCCGGGGCCGGATCACCCACGCCGCCGCCACAGTCGCCGAGATGCTGGTCGACGCCGGGTTCAACACCATGGCGGTCGGCAAGTGGCACGTCGCGCCGCTGGAGCACACCACGCCGTCCGGCCCGTACGACCAGTGGCCGCTGGGCCGCGGCTTCGAGCGGTACTACGGCTTCCTGGAGGCCGAGACCGACAACTTCTATCCGGAACTGGTGTACGACAACCACCAGGTGGATCCGCCGGCCACCCCGGAGGAGGGCTACCACCTCACCGAGGATCTGACCGACCGGGCCATCGGGTTCGTCCGGGACCAGACCTCGTTCACCCCGGAGAAGCCGTTCTTCCTGTATCTGGCGTACGCAGCCGCGCACGCGCCGCACCAGGCCCCGCCGGAGTACCTGGCGAAGTACCGGGGCCGCTACGACGCCGGCTGGGACGTCATCCGCGCGGACCGGCACCGGCGGCAGATCGGGCTGGGCATCATCCCGCCGGACGCGCCGCTGCCACCGCACAACCCGGGCGTCGTGCCGTGGGACGACGTGCCGCCGGAGCAGCGGCGCCTGTTCGCCCGCATGCAGGAGGCGTACGCGGCGATGGTCGACCACACCGACGCCCAGCTCGGGCGCCTGGTCGACTTCCTGGAACGGATCGGCCGGCTGGACGACACGATCTTCGTCGTCATGTCGGACAACGGCGCGAGCCCCGAGGGCACGCCGCTCGGCACGCTCAACCCCACCGCCTTCCAGAACCGGGTGCCGGAGAACCTCCAGGACAGCCTGGCCCGGATCGACGAGATCGGCGGCCCGCGGGCGCAGAGCAACTATCCGCTGGGCTGGGCGCAGGTCAGCAACACCCCGTTCCGCCGCTACAAGCAGCACACCCACGAGGGCGGGGTCCGGGTGCCGTTCGTGCTGAGCTGGCCGGCCGGTGACGTACCCGGCGGGGAGGTGCGGACGCAGTTCCAGCACAGCATCGACGTCACCGCGACGGTGCTCGACCTCGTCGGGGTGCGGCCGCCCGCCGTACGCCGGGGTGTCCCGCAGATGCCGCTGCACGGCCGCAGCTTCCGCGACGGGCTGCGCGACCCGGCGGCGCCGCCGTCGCGGGACCGCCAGTACTTCGAGATGTTCGGCCACCGCGGCATCTACCACCAGGGCTGGAAGGCGGTGGCGTTCCACGAGCGGGGCACCTCCTGGGACGAGGACCGCTGGGAGCTGTACCGGATCGAGGACGATCCCACCGAGAGCCGCGATCTCGCCGCCGAGCATCCGGAGGTGCTGCGGCGTCTCATCGAGGAGTTCTGGATCGAGGCGGCCCGCTACGACGTGCTGCCGCTGGACGACAGGGGTTTCGCGATCCGGGCCCGGGTGCCGCGCCCCGGATCGGTGCGGGACCGGCTGGACTTCACGTACCTGGCCGGTGTGCCGACGATCTCCGGCGCGGCGGTGCCGCCGACGATGAACCGCTCGCACGCCATCACCGCGCCGGTGCACCGCACCGACGCCACCCAGGGCGGCGTGATCGTGGTGCTCGGCAACGTCAGCGGCGGGTACGTGCTGCACATCCAGGACAACCACCTGGTGTACGAGTACAACCATCTCGGCACCCGTTACGTGCTGCGGTCCGAGGGCGAGCTGCCGCTGGGCCCGGTGGAGCTGACCTTCGAGCTGACGAAGACGGCCGACTGCCAGGGCACCGGCCGCCTGTACGTGGACGGCGAGGCGGCGGGCGAGGCGCTGTTCCCGCAGTTGCTGCCGTTCTTCCACGGCTTCGCGGGCATGGACGTCGGGCGCAGCATCCACTCGCCGGTGTCGCCGAGCTACCCGGCCCGGCACGAGTTCTCCGGCGAGCTGGAGTACGTGCGGTTCCGGCTCGCCGCGTCCGAGGAGGTCGGCGAACCGATCGCGCCGGCGGGCGGCGTCGCGCCGCGGCCGTCCGCCGGCGTCGGGTTCGAGGTCGTGGACTGACGCGCGCCGCGCGTACGGCGACGGCGCGCGGACGGACCTCGTCGTCCGTCCGCGCGCCGTCCGCCTACCGGGACCTCAGCGCAGGGCCAGGCCCCACAGCGGGTCCTCCAGGAACCGCCCGACGTGGGCCAGCACCCGGCTGCCCAGTTCGCCGTCCACCAGCCGGTGGTCGAACGACAGCGACAACTGCACCGTCCACCGGGGGACGACCTGCTCGTCGACCACCCACGGCATCCGGCGCAGCGCGCCGAGGCAGAGGATCGCCGCCTCACCCGGGTTGAGGATCGGGGTGCCGGCGTCCACCCCGAACACCCCGATGTTGGTGATGGTGATCGTCCCGCCGGACAGGTCGGCGGGACGGGTGCGGCCCTCCCGCGCGGTGGCCGCCAGCTCGTTCAGGGCGACCGCGAGATCCCGTACCGGAAGGTTCTGCGCGGCCTTGACGTTCGGCACCAGCAGGCCGCGCGGCGTCGCGGCGGCGATGCCCAGGTTGACGTCGGCGAACCGGACGATCTCCTGGTTCTCCTCGTCCCAGCGGGCGTTGACGTCCGGGTACCGGCGGACGGCGTCCAGCACCGCGAGCGACGCCACGAGCAGCGGGCTGACCTTCACCCCCTGGAAGGCCGGGTCCTGCTTCAGCCGGTCCACGAACTCGACCGTGCCGGTCATGTCGACGGTGAGGAACTCGGTGACGTGCGGCGCGGTGAACGCGCTGGCGACCATGGCGGCGGCGGTCACCTTGCGGACCCCGCGCACGGGCAGGCGTTCGTCCCGCCGGTGGTCGGCCACGGGCGCCGGGCCGGTGGTGTGGTCGAGCAGGTCCTGGCGGGTGATCCGGCCGCCGGGGCCGCTGCCGCGTACCTCGGTCAGCTCCACACCGAGGTCCTTCGCGAGCTTGCGCAGCGGCGGCTTGGTGAGCACCGGCGGCCGGGACGTGTGCGGCCCGCGGGCGGGCTCGGCCGGGCGGACGGACCGCGTCGCGCGGCGCGGCCGGCGCGTCCGCGCCTGGGCCGACACCCCGTAGCCCACGAGCACGGCGGTGCGCTCCACGGCCGGCTCGTCGGCGGCCGGCTCGTCCCCGGCCGGCGTCGCGGCGGCGGGCTCGTCGGCGGGCGGGGCCGCGGGGCCGTCGCCCGCCGTCCGGATCGCGATGATCGGCGAGCCGACGTCGACGGTCTGTCCCTCTTCGGCGAGGAGGCGGTCCACCACGCCGGCGTACGGGCTGGGCAGCTCGACCACGGCCTTGGCGGTCTCGATGTCCACCAGGACGTCGTTGAGGCGGACCGGATCGCCCGGTGCGACCCGCCAGGTGACGATCTCGGCCTCGGTGAGGCCCTCGCCGACGTCGGGCAGGCGGAACTGTTGAACGCTCACTGGTACCTCTCCCTTCACGCGGCCAGGACGCGGTCGACGGCGTCGAGGATCCGGTCCAGGTCGGGCAGGTACTCCTCCTCGACCTTGGCCGGCGGGTACGGCAGGTTGAAGCCGCCGACCCGCTCGACCGGCGCCTCCAGCGAGTAGAAGCACCGGCTCGTCACCTGCGCGACGACCTCGGCGCCGAACCCGGCGAACGTGGGGGCCTCGTGGACCACCACCGCCCGGCCGGTACGGCGCACGGACTCCTCGATGGTCGCCACGTCCAGCGGGGAGATGGACCGCAGGTCGATCACCTCGATGTCGCGGCCCTCCTGAGCGGCGGCCTCGGCGGCGGCGACGCAGGTGGCGACCGTGCCGCCGTACGTCAGCAGGGTCACGTCGGTGCCCGGCCGCACGGTCCGGGCGCGGTCCAGCGGCAGCGGCGGCCCGGCGGTTGTCACCTCGCCCTTGACCCAGTAGCGGCGCTTCGGCTCGTAGAAGATGACCGGGTCGTCACCGGCGACGGCCTGGCGGATCATCCAGTGCGCGTCGTCCGGGCTGGCGCAGTAGACGACCCGCAGCCCGGCGGTGTGCGCGAAGTACGCCTCGTTCGACTCGCTGTGGTGCTCCACCGCGCCGATGCCGCCGCCCACGGGGATCCGCACGACCACGGGCAGGCCGGTACGGCCGCCGGTGCGCGCCCGCATCTTGGCGAGCTGGGAGACGATCTGGTTGAACGCGGGGTAGACGAAGCCGTCGAACTGGATCTCGCAGACCGGGCGGTAGCCGCGCAGCGCCAGCCCGATGGCGGTGCCGATGATCCCGGACTCGGCGAGGGTGGTGTCCACCACCCGGGCCTCGCCGAAGTCCTTCTGGAGACCGTCGGTGACCCGGAAGACGCCGCCGAGCCGGCCGACGTCCTCGCCCATCAGGAGGACCTTGTCGTCGTCCTCCATGGCGCGGCGCAGGCCGCTGTTCAGTGCCTGACAGAGGGTGAGCATGAACGAGTTCTCCGATCGCGGGCGGGCGTCAGTCGAGGAAGGAGGCGCGGTAGGCGACGAACGCGTCGCGCTCCTCCCGCAGGAGCGGGGGCACGTCGGCCAGCACGGTGGCGAAGGCGTCCGCGAGGTCCGGCGCCGTCAGCGCCAGGCACTCCCGGCGGGTACGGTCGGCCAGCTCGTCCGCCTCGGCCTGGATCTCGCCGAGGAACGCCTCGTCGCTCCAGCCCTCGGCGCGCATGAGCGCCTCGACCCGGGCCAGCGGATCCCGCGCCCGCCACGCCTCCAGCTCGTCGTCGGTGCGGTACCGGGTCGGGTCGTCCGACGTGCTGTGCCCACCCATCCGGTACGTGGTGGCCTCGACGATCGCGGGGCCGTTGCCGGACCTGGCGTGCGCGGTCACCGCTGACGTCACCGCGTACACCGCCAGCACGTCGTTGCCGTCGACCCACTCGCTGCGCAGGCCGAACCCGGCGCCGCGCCGGTGGATCGGCGTACGCGTCTGCGACGCCGTCGGCGTCGAGATGGCCCACTGGTTGTTCTGGCAGAAGAACACCATCGGGGCGGCGTTGACGGCGGCGATGTTCATGGCCTCGCTCGCGTCGCCCTCGCTGGCGGCGCCGTCACCGAAGTACGTCACGACGACCGTGTCGCTGCCGTCGCGCTGCACTCCGAGGGCGTACCCGGTGGCGTGCAGCAGCTGGGCGGCCAGGACCAGCGTGTAGATGTGGAACGAGTACGGCTCCGGGTCCCAGCCGCTGTGCGCGACGCCGCGCCACTGGCGCAGCAGGTCGGCCGGGCCGATGCCGCGCCACAGCGCCGCGGCGTGCTCCCGGTAGCTCGGGAAGACGTAGTCGTCGGCGCGTACCGCCGCGACGGAACCGACCTGGGCGGCCTCCTGGCCGCGGCACTGCAGCCACAGGCCCAGCTCGCCCTGTCGCTGCAACGCGAACGCCTCGTCGTCGAGGCGGCGGGCGAGCCGCATCCCCCGGTACAGGTCACGGGTGAGGCGGCCGAGCGCGTCGCGGTCGGCGTCGACCTCGGGGTGCAGGCGCCCGTCCGGGGTGACGAGCTGGGTCCAGCCCTCGGACGTACGCGGAAGTCCGGTGGTGCCGGTGAACGGGTTGGTGACCGGTGGGTCGGCGAGATCTACGGTAGTCATTCGTCACCTTCTGGGTGCGTCGGTCTCCGCGTCACCGGGGTCGCCGGCCGTCTCGCGGATCTCTCGGATACGGGACCGCCCGCCGGGGTGGACCCGGCGGGCGGTGGTGGGCATTGCCTCAGACCGTGTGGCGGTCGGCGAGTGTCAGCGCCTCGTCGAGGATCGCCAGGCCCGCCTTGGCCTCCGTCTCCGACACGGTGCACGGCGGCACCACGTGGATCCGGTTGAAGTTCGCGAACGCGACCAGGCCGCCCCGCTTGCACGCGGCCAGCACCTCGTTCATCTCCGGCGACGACGACCCGTACGGCGCCAGCGGCTCCTTCGTCTCGCGGTCGCGTACCAGTTCCAGCGCCCAGAACACGCCGAGCCCGCGTACGTCACCGACGCTCGGGTGCCGGTCGGCCAGCTCGCGCAGCCCCGGGCCCAGCACGTCGGCGCCGATCGTGGCGGCGTTCTCGACGATCCGCTCGTCCCGCATCACGTTGATGGTCGCGACGGCGGCGGCGGTGGCCAGCGGGTGACCGGAGTAGGTCAGGCCGCCGGGGTAGGCGCGGGTGGCGAACGTCTCGGCCACGTGGTCGGCGATCACCACACCGCCGAGCGGGACGTAACCGGAGTTCACGCCCTTGGCGAAGGTGATCAGGTCGGGCGTCACGCCGTAGTGGTCCAGCGCGAACCAGGCGCCGGTACGCCCGAAGCCCGCCATCACCTCGTCGGCGACGTAGAGGATGCCGTGCCTGTCGCACAGCTCCCGTACGCCTGCGAGGAAGCCCGGCGGCGGCGGCATGATGCCGGCGGTGCCCGGCACCGTCTCCAGCACGATCGCGGCGATGGTGGACGGGCCCTCCATCTCCACGACGCGTTCGAGGTGGCGCAGCGCGAGCGCGCACTCCTCCTCCTCGGTGGTGGCGCCGAACTCCGACCGGTACAGGAACGGGCCGAAGAAGTGCACCACCCCGGCGGTGCCGTTGTCGCTGGGCCAGCGGCGCGGGTCGCCGGTGAGGTTCACCGCGGTCTGGGTGCCGCCGTGGTAGCTGCGGTACTGCGACAGCACCTTCGGCCGGCCGGTGTGCAGCCGGGCCATCCGGACGGCGTGCTCGATCGCGTCCGCGCCGCCGTTGGTGAAGAACACCTTGGAAAGGCCCGCCGGGGTCAGCTCGGTGATCAGTCGGGCCGCCTCGCCGCGGACGTCGTTGGCGTAGGACGGCGCGATCGTGCACAGGCGCGCCGCCTGCTCCTGGATCGCCGCGACCACCACCGGGTGCTGGTGGCCGATGTTGGTGTTGACGAGCTGGGACGAGAAGTCCAGGTAGCGGTTTCCGTCGCCGTCCCAGAAGTACGAGCCCTCGGCGCGCTCGACCACCATCGGGTCGAGCAGCGACTGGGCGGACCAGGAGTGGAAGACGTGGGCGCGGTCGAGTTCGTAGGTGCGCTGTGCGCTGGTGCTCATCGGTCTCTCTCCGCTGCTCAGTCGTTCTCGGGGAAGCCGAGGTTGATCCCGCCGTGGCTGGGGTCGAGCCACCGGGAGGTGACGACCTTGCCGCGGGTGAAGAAGTGCACGCCCTCGGCGCCGTGGGCGTGCGAGTCGCCGAAGAGGCTGTCCTTCCAGCCGCCGAAGGAGTAGTAGGCCATCGGCACCGGGATCGGCACGTTGACGCCGACCATGCCGACCTCGACCTCGTTCTGGTAGCGGCGGGCCGCGCCGCCGTCGTTGGTGAAGATGGCCGTCCCGTTGCCGTACCGGTTGGCGTTCACCAGCGCGAGCGCCTCGTCGTAGCTGCCGACGCGCACCACCGACAGCACCGGCCCGAAGATCTCGTCGGTGTAGACGCTCATCTCCGGCTGCACCCGGTCCAGCAGGCTCGGCCCGAGCCAGAACCCGGACTCGTCGCCGTCGACCCGCACCTCACGGCCGTCCACCACCAGCTCGGCGCCGGCCTCGACGCCCGCGTCGAGGTACGACGCGACGCGGTCGCGGTGCTCCCGGGTGACCAGCGGGCCCATGTCGCACGAGCGCCGCCCGTCACCGACCTTCAGCGTGGCGATGCGCTCGCGGATCCGGGCCACCAGGTCGTCGGCGACGGGCTCGACGACCACCAGGGCCGAGATCGCCATGCACCGCTCGCCGGCCGAGCCGAACCCGGCGTTGACCGCCGCGTCGGCGGCCAGGTCCAGGTCGGCGTCCGGCAGCACCACCATGTGGTTCTTCGCGCCGCCGAGGGCCTGGACGCGCTTGCCGTTGCGGGTGCCCGTCTCGTACACGTACCGGGCGATCGGCGTGGAGCCGACGAACGACACCGCCTTGACCTCGGGGTGCTCCAGCAGCCGGTCCACGGCGACCTTGTCGCCGTGCACGACGTTGAACACGCCGGCGGGCAGGCCGGCCTGCTCCCAGAGCCGGGCCACGAGCAGCGACGCGGACGGGTCCTTCTCGCTGGGCTTGAGCACGACGGTGTTGCCGGCCGCGATGGCGATGGGCACGAACCACATCGGGACCATCACCGGGAAGTTGAACGGCGAGATGACGGCGCAGACGCCGACCGGCTGGCGGATCGAGTAGACGTCCACGTTCGTGGACACGCCCTCGGAGTAACCGCCCTTGAGCAGGTGCGGGATCCCGCAGGCGAACTCGACGACCTCCAGGCCGCGGGTGACCTCGCCGAGGGCGTCGGAGACGACCTTGCCGTGCTCGGCCGTGATCAGCTCGGCCAGCTCCTGCTTGTGCTGGTTGACCAGCTCGCGGAACGCGAACAGCACCTGGGTGCGCTTGGTCAGCGACGAGGTCCGCCAGGAGGCGAACGCGGCGGCGGCCGAGGCGACGGCCTGGTCCACCTCGTCGACGGAGGCCAGCGGCACCTCCGTCCGGACCGTGCCCAGCGCCGGATCGTAGACTGGGGCCGCACGCTCGGTGACGCCGGCGAACGACTTGCCGTCGATCCAGTGGGTCACCCGCTCCAGCGGGGCGGGAGCGGGCGCGGTGCCGGGTGCTGTCTGGGTCATGCCCGGGATCATCTGCGCTTCCCCAGGTCCGGGCAATGGGCACTGTGTCGTTCCCGTCCCCGGGAAGCGCACATACTGTGCGCCGGAGGGAAGGGGGAGGCGCTCCGATGCCGATGACCGTCCGCGACGTGCTCGAACTGCCGGCGTTGCAGCAGGCCGGGCCGCGCGTCCTGGCGGGCCGGGACCGGCTGGACGCGCCGGTGCGCTGGGTGCACGTCGCCGAGATCCCCGAGATCGCCGACCTGCTCCGCGGCGGCGAACTGGTCCTGACCACGGGCATCGGCCTGCCCCCCGACGACGACGGGCTGCGCCGGTGGATCGACGGCCTCGCGGCCGTCGGGGCGGCGGGTGTGGTGGTCGAGCTGGGCCGCCGGTTCGGCGGAACCCTGCCGGCCGGGCTGGTCGAGCACGCCCGCAGCCGGAACCTGCCCCTCATCGCGCTCCGGCGCGAGATGCGGTTCGTCGCGGTCACCGAGGTCGTCCACTCGGTGATCGTCGAGGAGCAGACGGCCGAGCTGCTCGCGAAGGACGAGATCCACCGCGTCTTCACCGAGCTGTCGGTGGAGGGTGCCGAGCCCCGGCAGGTGCTCCGCGAGGTCACCCGCCTGTCCCGGCGTCCCGCCGTGCTGGAGAACCTCGCGCACCAGGTGCTGGCGTACGAGACCGGCCCGCTGACCGCCGAGGAACTGCTCGACCGCTGGGAGACCCGCTCCCGCGCGGTCGAGGTCCCGTCCGGCACCGGCTACGAGCCGCGCTCGGGCTGGCTGGTGACGGGCGTCGAGGCGCGGGGCAACCGGTGGGGGCGGCTCGTGCTGCTGTGCGACCAGGAGCCGCCGGCCCGGACCCGGGTGCTGCTGGAACGGGCCGCGTCCACGATCGCGCTGAACCAGCTCGTCGCCCGGGACTCGTCGTCGGTCGAGCGGCAGGCGCGCAGCAGCCTGCTGCTGAGCCTCGTCAACCACTCGGCGCCCACCCGGGACGTGGCGCTGCGGGCGCGCGGGCTCGGTGTCGTCCTGGAGCAGCGACTGCTGCTCGGCGTCGTGGTCCGGCGTCGCCGGCCGGCCCCGGCCACCGGCGGCGAGGCGAACGCGCGCCGGCGGGAACTGCTCGACGCGGTCGAGACGGCGGTACGCGAGTGCGGGCTCGCCGCGCTCGTCGGCGACGTGGACGAGGCGGCCGGCGGCACGGGTGTCACCCTCCTCGTCGCGCTCGACGGGACCGGCTCCGACGAGGCCGCGCTGGGGAGCCTGTCCGCCGCGCTCACCCGGGCGGGCCACCGGGCCGGATCGGACGTCGTGGTCGCCGCCGGGTCGGTGGTCCGGACGCTCGACCTGGCCCGGCGCTCACTGGTCGAGGCGGCGCAGGTCGCCGACGCGACGGTGCACACCGCCGAGCCGCGCCCGTTCTACCGGCTGCACGACGTCCGCCTCCGGGGCCTGCTGTACCTGCTGCGCGACGACGTGCGCCTGCAGACGTTCGTCGAACGCGAGCTGGGCCCGCTGCTCTCCTACGACCAGCGCCACGGCACCAACCACGTCGCCCTGCTGGAGACGTACCTCGTGGAGGGGCGCAACAAGCGGCGCGCGGCGGACGCGATGTCCCTGTCGCGGTCCGCGCTGTACCAGCGGCTGGAGCTGATCGAGCGGGTGCTCGGCGTCGACCTGGATTCGAGCGAGCGGCGCCTGTCGCTGCACGTGGCGCTCACCGCCCGGGACGTCATGCGCGCCGGCGGCCCGGAGGTCGCCGGCTGACCGGTCACCTGTGGGTGCCGCGGCCCGACCGGAGGCGCCGGACGCCGTCGCGGCCCGGGGCGCTGTGCACGCTGACGCTGACGACCGGTACGGCGTTCGCGACGCTCTTGCGGACCGTCTCCATCGGCGCCGTGGCGGGGGAGCACTCCACGATCATCACCGCGGACCGGTCTGGGCACTGCACGTACTGGACGTGTGACACGGCGACCCGGCGGGAGTGCAGCACTGACAGCACCTTGAGCAGCCCGGTCGTGGAGTGACCCACGCCGAGGTGGACCACCATCGTGCACGGCGTGCCGTGCTCGTCGGCGGGCTCGTCGTGCGGGCGGCGGCCGGGCGCGGGCCGGGGAGGATCGACGGTTGCGGGGGTGGATGCGGACACGCTCACGGGGGCCTCACAGGGACGAGCCGACAGGTTGGCTTGGCCGGCGACGCACGCGGAGGCGTACGCCGCCTAGGTAATCAGCCGGGTCGCGATTCGATTGCCCACGGCGGGAGTGTGGCACGGGAACCGGCTCGCCGGGAGGCTGCGCCGGGCAGCCGTCCGCCACGTGAGACAGGGTCCTGACCTGCGGATCGACGGTGATGGGTCGCCTCGGTGGGGCCGATCGCCGGGTTACCGGCCGGTACGCGAGCCCTTAAGGATCGTTCAGGATCTCGCTCTACACTCGGAACCGGGACGACGACTTGAGAAGGAGCTCCGCGCATGGACGCTGACGAGATCGCCGCCGGTCGGGCCCGCTGGCAGGCCCGCTACGACGCCGCCCGCAAGCGCGACGCGGACTTCACCACGCTGTCCGGAATGCCGGTCGAGCCGGTGTACGGCCCGCCGGAGGACACCGCGTACCCCGGGTTCGAGCGGATCGGCTGGCCGGGCGAGTTCCCGTACACCCGGGGTCTGTACCCGACCGGCTACCGCGGGCGGACCTGGACCATCCGGCAGTTCGCCGGCTTCGGCAACGCCCGGCAGACCAACGAGCGCTACAAGATGATCCTCGGCGCGGGCGGCGGCGGTCTCTCCGTCGCCTTCGACATGCCGACGCTGATGGGCCGCGACTCGGACGACCCGCAGTCGCTCGGCGAGGTCGGCCACTGTGGCGTCGCTGTGGACTCGGCCGCCGACATGGAGGTGCTGTTCGACGGCATCGACCTGGCCGGCGTGACCACCTCGATGACCATCTCCGGCCCGGCCGTGCCGGTCTTCTGCATGTACCTGGTCGCCGCCGAGCGGCAGGGCGCCGACCTGTCCACGCTGGACGGAACGCTCCAGACGGACATCTTCAAGGAGTACATCGCGCAGAAGGAGTGGCTGTTCGACCCCGAGCCGCACCTGCGCCTCATCGGTGACCTGATGGAGTACTGCGCCCGGGAGATCCCCCGGTACAAGCCGCTGTCCGTCTCCGGCTACCACATCCGCGAGGCCGGCTCGACCGCCGCGCAGGAGCTGGCGTACACGCTGGCCGACGGCTTCGGGTACGTCGAGCTGGGCCTGTCGCGCGGGCTGGACGTGAACACGTTCGCTCCCGGCCTGAGCTTCTTCTTCGACTCGCATGTGGACTTCTTCGAGGAGATCGCGAAGTTCCGCGCCGCCCGCCGGATCTGGGCCCGCTGGCTGCGTGACGTGTACGGCGCCACCAGCGAGAAGGCCCAGTGGCTGCGGTTCCACACGCAGACCGCCGGGGTGTCGCTGACCGCGCAGCAGCCGGTCAACAACGTGGTGCGTACGGCCGTGGAGGCCCTGGCCGCGGTGCTCGGCGGCACCAACTCGCTGCACACCAACGCGCTCGACGAGACGCTCGCCCTGCCCACCGACGAGTCGGCCGAGATCGCCCTGCGTACCCAGCAGGTGCTGATGGAGGAGACCGGCGTGACCAACGTGGCCGACCCGCTCGGCGGCTCCTGGTACGTCGAGGCGCTCACCGACCGGATCGAGGCCGAGGCGGAGGAGATCTTCGCCCGGATCAAGCAGCTCGGCGGCGAGGGCCCGCACACCATCGGCCCGATGACCTCCGGCATCCTGCGTGGCATCGAGGACGGCTGGTTCACCGGGCACATCGCCGAGTCGGCGTTCGTCTACCAGCAGGCGCTGGAGAAGGGCGACAAGCGGATCGTCGGCGTCAACTGCCACACCGGGACCGTCGCCAAGGACCTGGAGATCCTGCGCATCTCGCACGAGGTGGAGCTGGAGCAGCGCCGGGTGCTGACCGAGCGCAAGTCGGCCCGCGACGACGCCGCCGTCACCGCCGCCGTGGCGCGGATGGTCGAGGTCTCCCGGACCGGCGAGAACATGATCCCCGCCATGCTCGACGCGGTCCGCGCCGAGGCCACCCTCGGCGAGATCTGCGACGCCCTCCGCACCGAGTGGGGCGTCTACCGAGAGCCCGCCCGCTTCTGACCCCCGTCCCACCCCCACCCTCACCCCCGCGATCTTGCAGTTCGGGCCCTCCGCGTGCGGCAGTTCGTCGCATTTGCCGGGGCGGAAAGTGCAAGATCGCGGGGAGGTGGGGGTGAGGGGGCGGCGCGGGGGTTGAGCAGGGGTGAGAGTGGCGACGTGGGCGTTGCGGGTGGTCGGAGATCCTCGGGGTACGTGCGAGACTAGACAACCATGAGCGACCCACGGATCACCTCGTCGATCTTCACCCGCGGCGCGGTCGACCTCAGCGCGCTGCGCACCCCCGCACCGGCCGACACCTCCTCCGCCACACCGTCCCAGAGCGCTGGGCCGACCGGGCTGCCGGGCAGCCCCGCCGGCTCCGCCGCCGTGATCGACGTGACCGAGGCGAACATCCAGTCCGAGGTGCTCGAACGCTCGCTCACCACACCGGTCGTGGTCTTCTTCGGCGCCGCCGGCTACCCGGAGAGCGACCAGTTCGCCCCGGTGCTGGAGCGGCTGGCCGCCGAGGGCGGCGGAGCGTGGCTGCTGGCCCGGGTCGACGTGCAGCAGCAGCCGCGGCTCGCGCAGATGTTCCAGCTCCAGACGCTGCCCACCACGTACGCCATCGTCGGTGGGCGCCCGATCGACGCCTTCCCCGGCCCGGTGCCGGAGTCGCAGTTGCGACAGTGGCTCCAGGCGGTCCTGAAGGCCGGTGGCGTCACAGTCGCCGAGCCGGAGGACCCGCGCCTCGACGCCGCCGACGACGCGCTGATGAGCGGTGACCTCGACGCCGCCGAGGCGGCGTACCGGAAGATCCTGGCCGAGACCCCGGCCGACGCGGCGGCGGAGGCGGGCCTGGCGCAGGTCGGGCTGGCCCGCCGCGTGGCCGGCGCGGACCCGCAGGGTGCGCTCGACGCCGCGGCCGCCGCCCCGGACGACGTGGACGCCCAACTGCTCGCCGCCGACATCGAGGTGCTCAGCGGCCTCGCCGACCAGGCGTACAAGCGGCTCGTCGGCCTGGTCCGGCGCACCGCAGGGGACGACCGGGACCGGGTACGCCAGCACCTGCTCGGCCTGTTCACCATCGCCGGCCCGGACGACCCCGCCGTGGCCTCCGCCCGACGCGCCCTGGCCAGCGCGCTGTTCTGAGTCAACCCGCGCGGGCCGGCGCACCGCCGGCCCGCCCGACCACCGAGGACGGGAGCCCATGATGCGCCGGATCGCCGTCCTCGACGCGCCGACGAACCTCGGACTGCGCCCGCCCACCGCGAGCTCCGTCCCCGGCTGCGCCAAGGCGCCGGGTGCGCTGCGCGACCACGGCCTGCTCGCCCGGCTGCGGGCCCGCGACGCCGGCTGCCTCACCCCGCCCCGGTACGACCCGGGGGACTGGCGCCCCGGCGACGGCGTCTGCCACGCGCCGGAGATCTCGGCGTACTCGGCGGCGCTCGCCGACCGGATCGGCGCGATCATCGACCGGGGCGAGTTCCCGCTGGTGCTCGGCGGCGACTGCTCGGTGCTGCTCGGCTCGGCGCTGGCCATGCACCGCCTCGGTGAGGCGGTCGGCGGGCGGATCGGGCTGGTCTTCGTCGACGGCCACTCCGACTTCCGGCACCCCGGCAACGCCTCCTACGTCGGCGCGGCAGCCGGGGAGGACCTGGCCCTGGTCACCGGCCGGGGACAGCCCGACCTGGCCGCGATCGAGGGCCGCCGGCCCTACTTCCGGGACATCGACGTGGTGGTGCTCGGCATCCGCGCGCAGGACGAGTACCGGCTCGACCTCCAGGCCGCCGGCATCACCACCCGGCCGGTGCCGGCGCTGCGCGCCGAGGGCGCCGCCCGGACCGCGCAGTGGGCGCACGAGCAGCTCGTCGACTGCGCCGGGTACTGGGTGCACATCGACGTGGACGTGCTCGACCCGGCGGTGATGCCCGCCGTGGACGCGCCCGACCCGGGCGGCATCGCCTTCGCCGAGCTGGAGATCCTGCTCGCCGGGCTGGTCGACACCCCGCACTGCCTCGGTGTCGAGCTGACCGTGTTCGACCCCGACTACGACCCGGACGGGGCGTACGCGGCCGAGATCGTGAACACGGTGGTGGCCGGGCTCGCCCCGGTGGTCGCGCCGGGCGCCGTGCCGCCCCGGCTGCTGCCGGCCGGGCCGGTCGCGCCGGCGCCCCGCGCCGCCGACAGCCGGCCCGAGCCCGAGCCGCTGCCCGCCCCGGCCGCCGTGCCGGCGCCGGCGGTCGCGGTGGAGCCGATCGGCCCCGACCCGACCGCCGGCGACGACCTCGGCGAGGACCCGCTGGGGCCCGGGCTGCTGCGCCGCGCGCCCGCCGGGGACGAACCGGACCCGGCCCGCTCCGGCATCGACATCGCCTGACCGGTACGCCCCAGCGAGCCACCCGGCCGGGCCGGGCTCGGCTCACGGCCGGGCGGTGCGGGACCCGCTCAGCTCGCGGCGAGGCCGCGCAGGAACTTCTCGGCGATCGGCGCGGCGACCTTCGAGCCCGCCCCGCCCTGCTCGACGAAGACGGCGAAGGCCACGTCGCCCTGCCAGCCGACGAACCAGGCGTGCGTGTGCGCCGGGTTGTTGTCGTACTCCGCGGTGCCGGTCTTGCCGTGCACCGGCTCGCCCGGCACGTCCGCCAGCGCGCTGCCGCTGCCCGAGGTGACGACCCCGCGCATCATCGACTTCAGCGCCGCCACCGACTCCGGCTTGAGCGCCTCGCCGGCCGGCGCGGGCTTGGCCGGTGCCGGGTCGAGCAGCAGCTTGGGCTGCTCGAACTTGCCCCGGGCCACCGCTGCCGTGGCGCTCGCCATCGCCAGCGGGCTCACCAGCGTGGTGCCCTGGCCGATCGCGGCGGCGGCCTGCTCGGTGGCCGGGCCGTTGGCGGAGATCTTGCCGGTGAACGCGTCGGTGCCGAGATCCCACGCGGCCTCCAGGCCGAGCGTACGGCCGGCCTGCGCCAGCCCGTCCGGGCCGAGCTTCGGCGCCAGCGCCACGAACGCGGTGTTGCACGACTTGGCGAAGTCGGTGGCGAACGGCACCGCGCCCAGCTCGAAGTTGTCCGAGTTCTTGAAGACCCGGCCCTCGACCGTCGACGTCTTCGGGCAGTCCACAGTCGTCTGCGGCGTCACCGCGCTACGGTCGAGCAGGCCGAGCGCGCTGACCATCTTGAACGTCGAGCCGGGCGGCACCTGGGCGGTGAAGGCGAGGTTGTCGCCCGCCGCGCCCGGGCCGTTCGCGGCGGCCAGCACCGCGCCGTCGCTGATCCGCACGGCGACCAGGGCGGAGCGGCGGGTCTGCCCGCGCAACGCGGCGTCGGCGGCGTTCTGGGTGGCCGCGTCGATGGTGGTCTTCACCGGCTGACCGGGCTTCGGGTCGGCGCGGTACAGCTCCGTGCCGGTCGGCTCCACCTTGCCGTCCGGGGTGGTCCGCTCGGTGATCACGGTGACGCCGGGGACGCCGCGCAGCCGCTCGTCGTACCGGCCCTGGAGACCGCCGTGGCCGACCAGGTCGCCGCGCGCGTACCGCTCGGGGTGGGCCTGGAGGTCGTCGGCGGTGGCCTGGTCGACCGAGCCGAGCAGGGCCCGGGCGAACTCGCGGGTCGGCGCCAGCATGAGCTGCTCGGAGGCGAACCGGGTGCCGGGCAGGTCGTAGATGCGCGGCTTGATCTGCCGGTACGCCTCGTCGCGCAGCGTCACCACCTCGACGAGCCCGTCCGCCTTCGCCTCCTTGAGTCGCTTGGGCAGGTCGCCCAGGTCGACCGGCGGGGTGAGCGCGGGCCGGATCGCCTTGAACGCGGCGTCCAGCTTCTTGACCAGGCCGGGCACGTCGGTGACCTCGCCGGGGACGACCTGCACCCGGACCACGGGGCGCGGCGCGACGATCGGCTGACCGGCCGCGTCCAGCACACCGGCGCGCTGCGCCGGCTCCCGCCGCAGCGCGATCTTGTCGCCGCTCTCCAGCTTCTCGTGCACCACCGACGGCTCCCAGATCACCTGCCACTTGTCGTCGCCGCCGCGCTTGAGGCGTACCGGATTCTCGTAGGCCCAGGTGCCGCCGCCGGGCAGCGCCCAGCTCACCTTGATCCGGGCGGTGGCCACGTCCCCCTTGGTGGTGATGTCGCCGGTGCGCGCCAGCTCGGGCGGGTCGGCCGCGAGCGCGCCGCTGAGCGCCTGGATCTGCTTGGTCACCTCGGCGGCGGGCACCCGCCCGCCGGTCGGCTCGACGAAGCCGACCGCCTGGAGGTCGCCGGAGTGCCAGCCGCCGAGGAACGCCTCGACGGCCGTCTCCGGGCCGTCGTCGCCGGAGCATCCGGTCAGCGCGCCGGCCGTGACCAGCACGGCGGCCAGCGCCGCGAGGAGGCGGTGACGGGTGTGGCGGTGGGGGCGGACGGGGTACGACACGGGCATGAAGCAGTCCCTCCGGTGCTCAACTGCCCTGCACGGTAGTACGGCCCGGCGTTCGCCACCGCCCCGCCACGGCCTCCGGCAGCGCGAGAAGCAGCGTGTGGCAGTGTGATGAACATCGCCAGTCGGGGTACTCCGCGAGCGGCCGACCACGGACCCGCAACGGGTGAAAGGACAGAGTCCCGATCCGGACGTCCGGCCGGTGGTCCGCCGCGGGAGGTACCACGCGGTAGGGCCTAGGCTGGGCGGCAGAGTGACCCACAACGCGGTGGGTCGAGGGGAGTGGCACCGATGGACCGGCGTCCGGCGATCAAACCGGGACCCGACCTCCGGCAGGCTGACACCGGCCGGGACGACGACAGCTTCGATTCGGCGACCGACGGAGACGGTTTCAGCCGTCTCGACACAGGAGTGACCGGGATGACCGGTTCCAGCATCGACACCCTCTACGACCTGGGCCTGCCTGCGCAGGCACTGGCCGACGAGTCGGAGGACGCCGAGCTGGACGAGCCCGTTCCCAACGCGGAGCGGCTGGTCGCCCAGGCGGTCGCGCTGGCCGGCGACGACCACGACGCGGCCACACTGGTGGACCGCTTCTGGCGGTTCGCGCCGGACGAGGAGCTGATCGGCTTCACCGCCGAGGAGATGCTGGAGGCGGCCCGGGCCCACCGGGACCTGGCCCAGCAGCGGGTGCCGGGCGAGCTGAAGCTCCGCATCCACGAGCCGGACGCCGAGCAGCACCACACGGTCGTCGAGATCGTCACCGACGACATGCCGTTCCTGGTCGACTCGGTGACCGCCCTGCTGAACTCCCGTCACCTGGACGTGCACCTGCTGGTGCACCCGCTGGTCGTGGTGCGGCGCGAGCCGCTGGGCCGGCTCACCGAGGTCTCGGCGGACGTGGAACCGGACGACGCCATCGCCGGCGACCTGGTCGAGAGCTGGATGCGGATCGAGATCGACCCGGTCCGCGACCCGGCCGAGCGGGAGACGCTGCGCCGCGAGTTGCAGCGGGTGCTCACCGACGTGCGCGAGGCGGTCGAGGACTGGCCGAAGATGCGGCAGCGGGCCCTCGCGCTCGCCGACGAGCTGGCCGCCGCCCGGACGTCGGACAACCGCCCGCCGGTGCCGGAGAAGGACATCACCGACTCGGTGGAGCTGCTGCGCTGGCTGGCGCACGACCACTTCACGTTCCTCGGCTACCGGGAGTACCGCCTGGTCCACACCGACGGCGCGCGCGGCGGGCAGGCCCTGGAGGCGGTGCTCGGCACCGGGCTGGGCATCCTGCGCTCCGACTCGCCGGAGGCCCGGTCGCTGAACTCGATGACGCCCGAGGCGCACGAGAAGGTGCTGGAGAAGCGCCTGCTCATCATCACCAAGGCCAACTCGCGTGCCACGGTGCACCGCTCGGCGTACCTCGACTACATCGGCTTCAAGATCTTCAACGAGGCCGGCGAGGTGGTCGGGGAGCGGCGTTTCCTGGGCCTGTTCTCCACCGCCGCGTACCGGACCAGCGTGCAGGAGTTGCCGGTGGTGCGGCGGAAGGTCGCCGAGGTGCTCGACCGCTCGGGCCTGAGCCTGCGCAGCCACTCCGGCAAGGACCTGTTGCAGATCCTGGAGACCTACCCGCGCGACGAGCTGTTCCAGATCAAGACCGACGACCTCTACCACGCGGTGATCGGCGTGCTGCGGATGGCCGGTCGGCGGCAGCTGCGGGTGTTCCTGCGCCGCGACGCGTACGGGCGGTTCATCTCCTGCCTGATCTACCTGCCGCGGGACCGGTTCACCACGCAGAACCGGCTGCGCATGCAGGACATCCTGCTGCGCGAGCTGAACGGCGTCGGCGTCGACTACACCACGCGGGTGACCGAGTCGATGCTGGCCCGGGTGCACTTCATCGTGCGTACCGACCCGAACAACCCGCCCGGTGACATCGACGCCGACCTGCTCGCCGAGGAACTGGCCGACGCGACCCGGCTCTGGGACGACGACTACCGGCTGGTGCTGGAACGCAAGCTCGGCGACGAGCAGGCCAAGCACCTGTTCGCCCGGTACGCCGACGCGTTCCCGGAGGGCTACAAGGACGGGCACACGCCGTACGAGGCCATGAAGGATCTGGCGAAGCTGGAGCTGCTGGAGGAGCCCGGCCAGCTGGAGATGCACCTGTTCCGCAAGCAGGCGCCGCCGCGTCCGTACGCCGCCCGCGCCGCCGACGCCGACGACGCGATGGACGTCCGGTTCAAGGTCTACCGGTACGGCGAGCCGATGATGCTCTCCGCCGTGCTGCCGGTGCTGCACTCGCTCGGCGTGAAGGTGGTCGACGAGCACCCGTACGAGGTGGAGCGCGTCGACGGCCGGATCTGGCTCTACGACTTCGGTCTGGAGCTGCCCGAGCGGCACCAGGACCTGGCCGAGGTGCGCCCGCACGTGGAGAACGCCTTCGCCGCCGCCTGGCGGGGCGAGGCCGAGGTGGACGGCTTCAACGAGCTGGTGCTGCGGGCCGGGCTCACCTGGCGGCAGGTCGTCGTGCTGCGCGCGTACGCGAAGTACCTGCGGCAGGCCGGCACCGTGTTCTCCCAGGAGTACATGGAGCAGACGTTCATCGCGTACCCGCAGATCGCCGAACTGCTGGTGAAGCTGTTCGAGACCCGGTTCGCCCCGGGCGCGACCACGCTCGACGAGCGGCGGCAGCGCAGCGGCGAGCTGGTCGACGCGATCGGCGAGGCGCTGGACGAGGTGGCCAGCCTCGACCAGGACCGCATCCTGCGTGCCTACCTGACGCTGATCCAGGCCACGCTGCGCACCAGCTTCTACCAGAAGCCGGTGGGCGGGCGGCCCAAGGCGTACGTGGCGTTCAAGCTGGACCCGCAGGCCATCCCGGACCTGCCGGCGCCGCGGCCCAAGTTCGAGATCTTCGTCTACTCGCCCCGGTTCGAGGGCGTGCACCTGCGGTACGGGCCGGTGGCCCGCGGCGGCCTGCGCTGGTCCGACCGGCGCGAGGACTTCCGGACCGAGGTGCTCGGCCTGGTCAAGGCGCAGATGGTGAAGAACGCGGTGATCGTGCCGGTCGGCGCCAAGGGCGGCTTCGTGCTCAAGCAGAAGCCGGGCGACCGGGACGAGGCGGTGATCTGCTACAAGGAGTTCATCTCCGCGCTGCTCGACGTCACCGACAACATCGTCAGCGGCGAGATCGTGCCGCCGGAGGACGTGGTCCGGCACGACGGCGACGACCCGTACATGGTGGTGGCCGCCGACAAGGGCACCGCGACGTTCTCCGACATCGCCAACGAGATCTCCGAGGCGCACAGCTTCTGGCTGGGTGACGCGTTCGCCTCCGGCGGCTCGGCCGGCTACGACCACAAGAAGATGGGCATCACCGCCCGGGGCGCCTGGGAGTCGGTGAAGCGGCACTTCCGGGAGCTGGGCCACGACACCCAGACGCAGGACTTCACAGTGGTCGGCGTCGGTGACATGTCCGGCGACGTGTTCGGCAACGGGATGCTGCTGTCGCAGCACATCCGGCTGGTGGCCGCGTTCGACCACCGGCACATCTTCCTCGACCCGGACCCGGAGTCGGCCCGGTCGTGGGAGGAACGCAAGCGGCTGTTCGACATGCCCCGCTCGTCGTGGGAGGACTACGACCGCGAGCTGATCTCCGAAGGCGGCGGCGTCTACCCGCGTACGGCGAAGTCGGTGCCGGTCTCGCCGCAGGTCCGCGCGGTGCTCGGCCTCGACGAGGACGTCACGCAGCTCAGCCCGCAGGAGCTGATGAAGGCGATCCTCACCGCGCCGGTCGACCTGTTCTGGAACGGCGGCATCGGCACCTACGTCAAGGCGTCCAGCCAGACCAACGCCGAGGTGGGGGACAAGTCCAACGACGCCATCCGGGTGGACGGCAAGGGCCTGCGCTGCCGGGTGGTCGGCGAGGGCGGCAACCTGGGCTTCACCCAGCAGGGCCGGATCGAGTACGCCTCGACCGGCGGCCGCATCTACACCGACTTCATCGACAACGCGGCCGGTGTGGACTGCTCCGACCACGAGGTCAACATCAAGATCCTGCTCAACACGGCGGTGGCCGACGGTGAGCTGGAGCGGCCGGAGCGCGACGAGCTGCTGGCCCAGATGACCGACGAGGTCGCCGATCTGGTGCTGCGGGACAACTACGACCAGGCGCGGGCGCTCAACAACGCCCAGGCCCAGGCCGCCTCGTTGCTCCCGGTGCACCGGCGGATGATCAACGAGCTGGAGCGGTCCGGCGCGTTGAACCGGTCGCTGGAGGCGTTGCCGTCGGACGAGGAGCTGGCGGTCCGCACCGAGAGCGGCCTGACCGCGCCGGAGTTCGCGGTGCTGCTCGCGTACGTCAAGATCGTGCTGGAGCGCGAGATCGTCGGCGAGGGCCTGGCGGACGAGGAGTGGACGACCGACGTCCTGGTCAACTACTTCCCGACGCCGCTGCGGCAGCGCTTCGCCGACCGGATGGGCCGGCACCGGCTGCGCCGGGACATCGTCACCACGGTCCTGGTCAACGAGGCGATCAACCGGGGCGGCATCTCGTTCGTCTTCCGGGTGGTCGAGGAGACGGCCGCCTCCGCGGCGGACGTGCTCCGGGCGTACGTGGTGGTCCGCGAGGTGTTCGGCCTGCGTGACCTGTGGGACGCCGTCGAGGCGCTGGACAACAAGGTCTCGCCCGAGTTGCAGACGGCGGTCTACCTGGACACCCGGCGGCTGCTCGACCGCGCGGTGCGCTGGCTGGTCACCAACCGGCGCTCGCCGATCGACGTGCCGGCGGAGATCGCCCGGCTGCGCGACGGTGTGGCCCGGCTCCTGCCGGACCTGGAGCACCGGTTCTGGGGCACCGAGCGGGAGGCCATCGCGGCGCACATCGAGTCGCTGGTCGGCCGCGGGCTGCCGCGTGACCTGGCCGAGCAGGCGACCCGCCTGATGTACAGCTTCGGCCTGCTCGACATCGTCGAGACGGCGCAGGCGACCGGGCGGGACGTGAGCGAGGTGGCCTCGGTCTACTTCGTGCTCTCCGACCGGTTCCGGGTCGACGCGCTGCTGTCGAAGATCTCCCTGCTGCCACGCGAGGACCGGTGGCAGACCCTGGCCCGGATGGCGCTGCGCTACGACCTGTACGCCGCGCTCGCCGCGCTCACCGCGGAGGTGCTCGGGTCCACGCCGGAGGACGTGCCGCCGGTGGAGCGGGTGCAGGAGTGGGAGCAGGCGAACGCCACCTCGATCCACCGGGCGCACCGGGCGATGGGGGAGTTCGACGAGTCCCGCGCCGACCTGTCCGCGCTGTCGGTGCTGCTGCGCCAGATCCGTACCCTGGTCCGGACCTCGGCGGCGGCCTGACCGCTCTGACGCGCGTGGCCCGGTGGTCGGTTCCCCGACCACCGGGCCACTGCCGTTCCCGCCCTCAGCTCGTCATCGCCGCGTAGACGACGATGTTGTTCAGGTAGCTCCCGGCCGTCTTGTCGAACACCCCGCCGCAGGTCACCACGCGCAGGGCGGGGACCTCCGACGGACCGTAGACCTGCGCGGCGGGAAAGGCGGTCTTCGGGTACGACCCCACCTCGCGCACCGTGAACGTGGCGGCCGACCCGTCCTGCCGGGCGACCACGATCGTGTCGCCGGGCACCAGCGCGCCGAGGTTGAAGAACACCGCCGGGCCGAGCTGGGCGGAGTCGACGTGACCCACGATCACCGCGTTGCCGGACTCGCCCGGGCTGGCGCCGGGGGAGTACCAGCCGGCCTTCATGGCCTGGTCCAGCGGGGGCACCTGGACCGTGCCGTCGGGATTCGTGCCGAGCGACATGATCGGGGCCTGCACCCCGATGCGGGGGATCGAGATGGTGACCGGCACCGACCGGGGGAGCGGAGCCGGTGCGGGGCTCGTCGCCGTCGGGGCGCCCGGGGTGGCGCCGGGGCCGCCCGTCGGTGGGCCCGGTGTCGCCGGGCCGATGCCGCCCCCGGCGACGTCCGCCGTCGGTCGGCCGGTGCTGCCGGGCACGTGCCGGGCGGCGTCCGGTGTCGCCTGCCCCTCCGCGTCCGGGTCGGCGTACGTGCCGTCCGGGTCGGTCTGCGGGCCGGTGGTGACCGGGCCCGCCTGCGAGATCGGCTGCGGTGGGGCCGGAGGCGGGACGGTCCGCACGGACGCGCCGATCAGACCGGCCCCGGCCATGGCGAGCAGGACGACGACGGCCGCGCCGACGGCACGCCACGGACTTCCGTGACGGCCGCCGGCCCGGGTCGTCGTCCGGTCAGACCAGGCCACCGGCCCGCCGCCGGCGCAGCAGCACCAGGCCGCCCAGCGCCGCGGCGCCGATCATGCCCGCGCCACCGGTGGCGAGGTCGCGGTCCACGCCGGTGGTCGTCATGCCACCGTCGCCGCCGTCGACCCCACCGCGCGGCAGGACCACCAGCTCGCCCTCACCGCAGGTGCCCCGCAGCTCGTAGCGGCCCGGCCGGGCGTCGTGCGAGACGGTGGCCTCGCCGTAGTAGACGAAGTCCTTCCCGTGCTCCCAGCCGTCCTTGCCGTAGTCGCGCTCGGCGTCCTTGCCGTAGTCGCCCTTATCGTCCTGCCAGGCGCCTCCGCTCGCCTGCCAGTCGTCCTTGCCGCCCTGCCAGTCGTCCTTGCCGCCCTGCCAGTCGTCCTTGCCGTCCTGCCAGGAGCCGTGCTCGTTCTTGCCGTCCTTGCCCTTGTCGTCCTGCCAGGACCCGTGCTCGTCCTTGGCGTCCTTGCCCTTGTCGTCCGGCCGGCCGCCACGGTCGTCCTTGCCGTGCTCGTCCTTGGCGTCCTTGCCGTACCGGTCCTTGCCGTCGGGGCCGTGCGCGTCCTTGGTCCAGTCCGGCGCGCCCCGCTGCTCCTTCTCCCAGCCCGGCTCGGCGTCCTGGCCGTACTCGTCGTGCCCCTGCCAGTCGCCCGGGTCGACAGCAGCGCCGGCGCCCGCGCCGCCCGGCTGCGGCTGTCCCTCCGGCTGGCCGGCCGGCGGCTGGGGCTGGTTCGCCGGCGGCTGCGGCATGCCGTCGCCACCGGGACCGTTCCCGCCCGGCCCATTGCCGCCGGGGCCGTTGCCACCCGGCCCGTTGCCGTCCGGGCCGTGGCCGTCCCCGCCGGGCTCGCCGCGGCCGTCCGGACCCTTGCCGTGCTCGTCCTTGCCGTCGGGGCCCTTGCCGTGCTCGTCCTTGCCGTGCTCGTCCTTGCCGTCCGAGCCCTTGCCGTCCGAGCCCTTGTCGTCCCAGCCCTTGTCGTCCCAGCCCCAGTCCTGGTCGCCGCCCCGGTCGGCCCAGTCGCCGTGCTCGCCTTCGCGGGCCGGGTGCAGGTCGACCTCGCCGGTCACCTTCGACCAGACGGTGGCGTGCTTCTGCGGCTCGGAGCAGATCGCGAGCAGCTCGACGGTGTCCCCCGCCTTCACCACGTGGGGCTTGGCGATGACCTTGCCCTCGTCGTGCCCGCCCGCGTAGGCCATTCCCGGGGTGAACGCGAGAAGGCCGGCTCCGCCGAGGGCGGCGCCCGCGACCACCTTCCCGAGCATCTTCTTAGCCATGACCAGCGTCTCCATCCCTGTTCGTCCTGAGCCCGACGTCAGTCGAGCTAAGGCCGACGTTAGACCTTTTCGCGACTTATCCGGGGAAACTTTCGCTTTTAGGGATTTGCCGATGTTGGGGCGGTCCGCGTTCTCCGCGACGCCGCGCGCCGATCGGGCACCCTTCGGCACCGCTGGGGGGAACGCGGTGGGAGCCTTCGCGCCGTTTCGGCACCTCATGGCGTTCCGTCCGGGCGGGTGCCGGCGGGCGCGGCGGTAGGGTGGGCGGCAGGCGTATCGAGGCATTGCCATGGAAGCGCTCCCATGCAAGAATCGCTGCACGCGGTTCGGGGAGCCACACCGCGAGCTCAGACGTCGAGGGCAGCCGGCAACACCGGCCGACGTCGGCTCCATCGGCCGGTCCTGCGGACCGGTCGGCACCACCACCCCCAAGCGCCCGTCCGGGTCGGGCGTCCCCCGAAGAACCCCCTGGCGCGCACGGCCGTCCCCGCAGGACGACCGCCGCCGCCATTTGCGCCGGGCCGTACGCGGATCCGGTCTCGCCCAAGGAGATCAGTGGCATGAATCTGTGGAGAAGGCTGTCCGGCCGGAACCGGACGCTTGCGCTCACCGGCGCCGGCGTCCTGGTAGCCGGTGGACTGGTGACCCTCCCGGTCACCGCGGCGCAGGCCGCCACCCAGTGCAGCGTGACCTACACGACCAGCGACTGGCCCGGTGGATTCACCGGCAACGTGACCATCAAGAACATCGGTGACGCGCTCAGCTCGTGGAGCCTCGGCTTCACCTTCCCGAACAGCTCGCAGCGGGTGGTGAACGGCTGGTCCGCGCGGTGGTCCCAGAGCGGCCAGAACGTCACCGCGCAGAACGAGTCGTACAACGGGTCGCTCGCCAGCGGCGCCAGCACCACCATCGGCTTCAACGGCTCCTGGAGCGGCAGCAACCCGAAGCCGACCCAGTTCACGCTCAACGGCACGGTCTGCAACGGCGGCACGCCGTCCACCAGCACCCCGCCGACGAGCACGCCGCCGACCAGCACGCCGCCCACCAGCACGCCGCCGACGACGGCGCCGCCGCCCACGACGGCCCCGCCGCCCACGACTCCGCCGCCGGGGCAGCGGGTCGACAACCCGTACGCCGGTGTGAAGGGGTACGTGAACCCCGAGTGGAAGGCCAAGGCCGAGTCGGTGTCCGGCGGCAGCCGGGTCTCCAACAACCCGACCGCGGTCTGGATCGACCGGATCGCCGCCATCAACGGCACGCCGGACAGCAGCTCCAACGGCGCGATGGGCGTGCGTGACCACCTGGACGCCGCGGTCGCCCAGGGCGCCGGCTACATCCAGTTCGTCATCTACAACCTGCCCGGCCGCGACTGCTCCGCGCTCGCCTCCAACGGTGAGCTGGGCCCGGACGAGCTGCCCCGCTACAAGGCCGAGTACATCGACCCGATCGCCGCGATCCAGGGCGACTCGAAGTACCGGAACCTGCGCATCGTCAACATCATCGAGATCGACTCGCTGCCCAACCTGGTGACCAACACCTCGGGCAACGCGGGCGGCACGGTCATGTGTGACACGGTGAAGGCCAACGGCGCGTACGTGAACGGTGTCGGCTACGCCCTGGCGAAGCTGGGTGCGATCGGCAACGTCTACAACTACATCGACGCCGCCCACCACGGCTGGATCGGCTGGGACAGCAACTTCGGCCCGGTCGCCGACCAGCTCAAGGCCGCCGCCGTCGCGTCCGGCAGCACCGTCGCCAACGTGCAGGGCTTCATCGTCAACACGGCGAACTACTCCGCCCTGAAGGAGCCGTACGTCAAGGTCACCGACTCGGTGAACGGCCAGACCGTCCGGCAGTCCAAGTGGATCGACTGGAACCAGTACGTCGACGAGCTGTCGTTCGCCCAGGCATTCCGGCAGAAGCTGGTCTCGGTCGGCTTCGACAGCAACATCGGCATGCTGATCGACACCTCCCGCAACGGTTGGGGCGGCTCCGCCCGGCCGACCGGCCCCGGCCCGTCGACCAGCGTGGACGCCTACGTCGACGGTGGCCGGGTCGACCGGCGCCTGCACACCGGCAACTGGTGCAACCAGGCCGGCGCGGGTCTCGGCGAGCGGCCGCAGGCCAACCCGGAGACCGGGATCGACGCCTACGTCTGGGTGAAGCCCCCGGGTGAGTCGGACGGCTCCAGCAAGGAGATCCCGAACAACGAGGGCAAGGGCTTCGACCGGATGTGCGACCCGACCTACACCGGTAACGCCCGCAACGGCAACAACATGTCCGGCGCCCTGGCCGACGCGCCGATCTCCGGCGCGTGGTTCCCGGCCCAGTTCCAGCAGCTCATGCAGAACGCGTACCCGCCGCTCTCCTGAGTCGCGGCCGGACCACCCGCGGCGGCGGGAGTGAGGCACCGCCGCGCGGGTTCCCCGGGCCCCTGGTCGACGCCCACGTCGGCCAGGGGCCCTCGGCCGTTCCGGTGTCAGGGAACGGTGCGCTCGATCGCCGCCCGGCCCAGTTCGGCCAGGTCGCGGCGGGCCCGTTCCAGGTTCTCCGGCGTCACGTCCTGGCCCCGGGCCTGCACCAGGTCCTCCGGGTCCCAGGGCTGCTCGGCGCCGGTACGGATGTCGTCCGGTGCGGCGCCGGTGCCGGTGCCGGTCGCGCCGGTCCCGGCCGCGTACGGGTCACCGATGAGGTTCGGCGACCCGGTGTCCGGCACCGCGCCGTCGGGCTCGGTGAAGGTGGGGTTGTCCGGGTCGGTGCCGCTGTTGCGCAACTGGGGCACCGTGCTGTCGTCGTCCACCGCCGCGGCCACCTCGGGGGTCTCCTCCAGCGGCCGCTCGCCACCGCGGTCACGATCGGTCATGCTGCTGCCCTCCTGTCCCTTCGCGTGATCCCCGTGGCCTACCCGGTGCGGGCCGCGCCATGCGGGCGGAGGGGGTCAGGACTCGTCGCGCTGCGGCTCCGGCGCCTCGGTCGGGCGCAGCCGCTGCCACAGCAGCATCAGCAGGCCGAACACCAGCATCGCCGCGCCGGCCCACAGGTTGATCCGGACGCCCTGCGCCTTGTCGATCTCGGCGGACGTGTCGAACAGCCCCATCAGGCCGACGATCAGCCCGTACACCACGAACAGGCCGCCGATGACCCGGCGGATGTCGAACAGCCGGGCCGCGGCGGAGCGTTCCTCCCGGGCGTCCTCGGTCTCGTCGACCAGCGGGTCGTGCGCCTCGCCGCCCTGGTAGTGGCGGTCCGCGTTGTCTGCCATGGCGTGCGTCCCCTCCTTTAGAAGACCGGGATGTAGAACAGGGCGGCGAGGATCACGGCGACGACGCCGAGCAGCACCGGGGAGCGGTACCAGGCGGTGTCGCCGGCCAGCGAGTCGTCGGCGAGCGTCGTGTCGCTGAGGCCGTACACCAGTCCGGTCAGCTCCCGGTCGGTCTTCGGCCGGGTCAGCGGCGTGATGATCGCGGCCACCACCGCGACTGTGGCGAAGGCCAGGCCCGCGCCCCAGAAGCTCTCCTCCAGGTCCGAGTTGAAGCTGATCACGCCGCCCTTGTAGAGCAGGTACGTGGCGGTCGCGACGACGGTGCCGGACAGCAGCGACCAGAACCCGGCCAGCGGCGTCATCCGCCGCCAGAACATGCCGATGATGAACGTGCCGAACAGCGGCGCGTTGAAGACCGAGAACAGCGCCTGGATGTAGTTCATGATGTTGCTGAACCCGGCGGCGATGAACGCGGTGCCGATGCCGATCACCACAGCGGCGACGGTGGCGAGCCGGCCCACCTTGACGTAGTACTCGTCCGGCTTGTCCCGCCGGAAGTACGCCTGCCAGATGTCGTACGTGAAGACGGTGTTGAACCCGCTGACGTTCGCCGCCATGCCGGCCATGAACGAGGCCACCAGGCCGGTGACCGCGATGCCGAGGACGCCGTTCGGCAGCAGGTCGCGCATGAGCAGCGGGATCGCGTTGTTGTAGACCAGATCGCCCTCGTCGGCGCCCAGCCCTTTCACCGTGACCAGGGCGATCAGGCCGGGGATCACGGTGACCGCCGGGATGAGCAGCTTCGGGTACGCGGCGATGATCGGCGTACGCCGGGCGGCGCTCATGTTCCGCGCGGACAGCGCGCGCTGCACCTCGGCGAAGTTGGTGGTCCAGTAGCCGAAGGAGAGCACGAAGCCGAGGCCGAACACGATGCCCAGCCAGTGCGCGCCGAGTGGGTTGTCGGTGCTGCCGGTGCCCTCCCAGGCGTGCAGTCCGGCCTCGCCGAGTTTGGAGTCGCGGACCGCGTCCATCAGGCCGCTGACGCCGCCGACCTTGACCAGTCCGATCACCGTGATCGGCACCAGACCGGCGATGATCACGAAGAACTGGAGCACCTCGTTGTAGATCGCGCCGGAGAGCCCGCCGACGGTGATGTACGCCAGCACGATCACCGCGCCGACGATGATCGCGAACCAGAGCGGCCAGCCGAGCAGCGCCTGCATGATCAGGGCCAGCGCGTACAGGTTCACGCCCGCGATGAGCACCTGCGCGACCGCGAAGCTGATCGCGTTGAGCAGGTGGGTGGGGCGGTTGAAGCGCAGCCGCAGGTACTCGGGGACGCTGCGGACCTTGGAGCCGTAGTAGAACGGCATCATCACGATGCCGAGGAAGACCATCGCCGGCACGGCGCCGATCCAGTAGTAGTGCACGGTCATGATGCCGTACTGCGCGCCGTTGGCGGCCATGCCGATGATCTCCAGCGCGCCCAGGTTCGCCGAGACGAACGCCAGACCGGTGACCCAGGCGGGCAGCGAACGGCCGGAGAGGAAGAAGTCCACGCTGGTGCGGATAGCGCGCCGGGCGGCGAAACCGACGCCGAGCACCGTGACGAAATAGAGCGCGAGGATCAGGTAGTCCACCGCGTTCATGTCCAGCCGCAGGCCGCCACCGCCCATGCCCGTGCTCCCCTCGTGTGCACCGCTGACCGCACGTACCCCGATTGCGAAGTTTCATACCTGCTGTTCGGTCCGGACGGGCGGAAGCCCCGGCCGGGTCACCGGCCGGGGCTTCGTCACGGGGTTCTCAGCGGCCGAGCACGCGGTCCAGGAAGTCGCGGTAGCCGCGTACGGCCACCCGGAGCTGCTCGGTGTCGGTGGAGCCGGACTCCTGCCAGGCGCCGAGCCGGGTGCGCTGCTCGCGCAGGGCGGTGGAGAGCGCCTCGATCGCCTCCTCGACCAGCGACTCCGCCTCGCCGACGGCCGCGCGCGGGTCGTCCACGAAGCGCAGCTGCACGTCGCGCCAGCGGTCCCGGAAGCCCTGTGCGGCCTCCGGCGCGAACAGCGTCGCCGCGTCGGCCGGCACCGCGCCGGGTGCGGGCCGAGCCGCGCCGGCCAGGCCCGTGCCGGCGGCTGCCGCGCCCGCCGCCGCACCGGCGGTGGCCGTGTCCACCCCGTGCCGCCGGTCGGCGTCGTCGGTGGCGGGGACGGGCTCGGCGTCCGGGTCGACCAGGCCCGGCTCGGCGCTGCCGTACCCGACCGCGCCGTCGGCCGCCGCGTCGTCCCGGGCGACGCCGTCGATGCGGTCGTCGGTGTCCAC
Organism: Micromonospora sp. CPM1; assembly: GCF_023896895.1. Lineage (NCBI taxonomy): Bacteria > Bacillati > Actinomycetota > Actinomycetes > Micromonosporales > Micromonosporaceae > Micromonospora > Micromonospora sp. CPM1. Next base: position 140,183 of record NZ_JAMHIU010000012.1, on the reverse strand, counting down.
CGTGCGGTCGTCCCGGCCGTCACCGTCGACGTCCTGGTCGGTGGTGCCGGAGTGCTCGGCGTCCCAGCGGTCCCGGTCGTGCAGGCGGTCCCCGGCGGTCGGGTCGGCCCGCTCGTCGTCCAGCGGGTCGGTGCGTCCCGGCGCGCCGTCGCCCGGCGCAGCGGTGTCCTCGCCGCGCGCGTCGCGCTCGTCCTGCGGGCGGCCGCTCGCCAGGGCCGAGGCGGCGACCGCGTCGCCCACCGTGGCCGCGCCGAACGCCGTCGGCAGCGGCGCCGGCTCGTGGAACGGGGGCCGCCCGTCGTCGTCGGTCCGGTCGGCCGCGTCGCGCAGCTCCCCGGCGCCGTAGGCGCGGGTCTCGTCGACCTCGGCGTCACGCCGCTGGTCGGCGACCGCTGGGTCGTCGAAGGTGCCCCGGTCGTCCAGCGCGTCCTCGGGCACGTCGGCCCGGTCGGCGTCGCGCCGGTCGGCGTCGGTGTGCTCGCCCGGCTGCGGCACCGGTACCGGTGCGGACCGGACGGCCTCGGGGTGGTCCTGCGTGACCTGCTGTTCCTCCTGGCGCATGGCGGCGGCCTCCTCAGCGGCTCGGGACGTCGTGGTCGTGGTCGTGGTCGGGGTCGGGGTGGCGCTGCTCCGGCTGCTGCGTGGAGGTGTGCACCGGGTCCTCGCCGAGCAGGTCGGCGAAGAGGGCCCGGTAGTGCACGAGCGCCTGCCGGAGGTCCTCGGTGCCGGCCTCACCGCGCTCGTTGCGCTGCCGGATCTCGTGGGCGTCGCGGTAGTGGGTGAGCGTGCGGGCGTGCTCGACGGAGAGGTGGGCGATCTGGTCCGAGAAATCCCCGGTGGGGTATCCGCGCTCGGCGATCAGGCTGCTGACCAGCTCGTCGGCCTCGCCGACGGTCTCCGCGGGGGAGTCGACGAAGCGCACCTGGAGTTCCTCCCAGGCGGCGGCGTAGCGGGCCCGGGACTCCGGGCTCAGCGGGGTCAGCTCCAGCTCGGCGTGCCGGCGCTCGCGTTCCCGCAGCTCACGCTCGGCGGCGCTGCGGCTGTCCTGCTCGGCGACGGCCCGGTCGTACTCGGGGCCGAAACGTTCCCGCAGCGCCCGGCGGCGGCTGGCGACCACGGCGACCGCGACGAGCGCGGCGATGACGGCGACGACGATGACTATGACGACTACCTGGGTGGACGACATGGCTCCTCCTTCGCACGTTGGTATTCCCTCGTGCGGGTGATCGCCAATCCCGTTGTGCGGCACTTTCCGCCCCGGCCGGGAAAAGGCGCGCTGCCGCGACCGCCGTCCGGTGCCGCAGCGGTGTCCGACTGAGCCCGTCGTGCCCGTCTCGGACCGTAGTGAGAGCCGAGACGGCCGGTAGTGCATCCGCCCCGGATTACGTATCCTGCCCAAGGCGTCCGGGCCGGGGCCCGGCGTCGTGGCCGGCGAAACGGCGGCCGCTGCCGGCGCCACCGAGCGACACCTTCCCGGGCGAGGTCTGATTGAACACCCGTGACTGGCCGATCCGCGCCAAGCTGACCGCGCTGGTCATCGGCCCGGTGACCGGGCTGCTGGCGTTGTGGATCTTCGCCACCACGCTCACCTTCGGGCCCGCGCTCGACCTGCTCTCCGCGCGTACCCTCCTCTACGACCTGGGCCGTCCGGGCGAGACCGTGGTGGCGGAGCTGCAACGGGAGCGGCGGCTGTCGGTGGTCCAGCTCGCCGGTGACCGCGCCCTCCCCGAGCTGACCGAGCAGCGGGTACGCACCGACGACGCGATCGTCGCGCTGCGTCGCAAGGTCGACGGCGACGACCTGCGTGACGTCGCCGACGCCCAGCTCGACAACCGGCTCGACCAACTGGTCTCGGCGCTCGACGCGCTGCCCGCCGGGCGTGCCTTCATCGACGACCGGAAGGTCGACCGGGCCGGTGCCGTCGGCCTCTACAGCGGGATGATCGGCTCGGCGTTCCAGGCGTTCGGCGCCATGGCCGCGCTGCCCGACGCGCAGCTCAACCGGGAGGCCACGGCGCTGACCGCGCTGGGCCGCTCCCGGGAGTTGCTCGGCCAGGCCGACGCGCTGCTGGCCGGCGCCGTCACCGCGGGCCGGTACGCCGAGGGCGAGCACGAGCAACTCGTACGCACAATCGAGAACCAGCGCTTCCTCGCCGAGATCGCGGTCGCCGACCTGCCGCCCGGGGAGCGGACCGCGTACCAGCGGATGACCGAGGGCGCCGGGTTCCTCCGGCTGCGCGCGCTCCAGGACGGCCTGATCCGCTCGCCCGCGCTGCCCGCCCGGTTCGACATGCGGGCGTGGGACACCGGTCACGCCGAGGTGTGGCAGAGCCTGCGCGACTTCGAGCTGCGCGGCGCGGACGCCCTCGCCGAGCGGTCGGTGCCGATGGCCACCCGGATCCTCGTCCAGCTCGCCGCCGCCGGTGTGCTGGGCCTGATCGCGATCGTGGTGTGCGTGCTGGTGGCGCTGCGGGTCGGCCGGTCGCTGGCGCAGCGGCTGACCGGCGTACGTGCCGCCGCGACCGAGGTGGCCGAACGCCGGCTGCCCGACGTGGTCGCGCGGCTGCGCCGGGGCGAGGAGGTCGACGTGGCCCGGGAGGCGCCCGAGCTGGACCACGGCGGCGACGAGATCGGCCAGGTGGCGCGCGCCTTCAACGAGGTGCGCCGGACCGCGGTCCGCGCCGCCGTGGACGAGGTGACGCTGCGCCGGGGCTTCAACGAGGTGATCCTCAACCTCGCCCGCCGCAGCCAGGGGCTGGTGCACCGGCAGTTGGCGCTGCTGGACCGGCTGGAACGGCGTACCGAGGACCCGGACGAGCTGGCCGGACTGTTCCAGGTCGACCACCTGGCGACGCGGCTGCGGCGGCACGCCGAGGACCTGGTCATCCTCGCCGGTGCCGCGCCCGGACGCGGCTGGCGGCGCCCGGTCGCCGCTGTCGACGTGATGCGCGGCGCGATCTCCGAGGTCGAGGCGTACGACCGGGTCGACGTGGGCGAGGTGGCATCCGCCGGGGTGCTGGGCCGGGCCGTCGGCGACGTGATCCACCTGCTCGCCGAGCTGATCGAGAACGCGACCGCGTTCTCCCCGCCCGGCACGCGGGTGGACGTCACCGGCCGGAGCGTCCCGGGCGGCTACACCATCGAGATCACCGACCGAGGGCTGGGCATGTCCGCGCCGGCCCTGGCCGAGGCCAACCGCAAGCTGGCCGAGCCGCCGGAGTTCGACCCGGCCGGCAGCGCCCGGCTGGGACTGTTCGTGGTGGCGCGCCTGGCCGCCCGGCACGGCGTACGGGTGGAGCTGCGGCCGTCCCGCCCGGCGGGGATCGTCGCCTCGGTGTTCGTACCGTCGGAACTGATCACCGACGAGCCGCCGGTGGGCGCGGACGCCTCCGCCGGGCCGGAACGCCGGCGCCTGGCCAAGGTGACCCGGCTGACCACTGTGCCCCGGCCGGGGCGGCCGACCCGGCCGGGCCGGGACCGGTCGGAGAACACAGTCGTCCCGTTGCAGTCGGCGCGCGCCTCGACTGTGGAACCACCCGCCGACGACGACGGCCTGCCCCGCCGGATCCGCCGCCGCGGCGCGACCGCGCGTCCTCGCGCGGCGGTCGCCGACACCCCGGCCCACCGCACCCCGGAGGAGGCCCGCCGGGCCATGTCGGCGTTGCAGGCCGGCACCGCGCGCGGACGCCGCGACGGATCGCGCGCCGCCGGAACCGGCCCGGCCACCCCCGCCACCGAACCGCGCGACACCGGTACGCCGTCCACCACCGCGGGGCCGGCCGTGGAGCCCGCCCCGCCGGCGCCGGACCAACGAACCGCGACTGAGAGGGACGCCTAGTGGTGCACACGACGCGGCAGAACGCCGATCTCGACTGGCTGCTCGACGACCTGGTGGAGCGTGTTCCCGCCGCCCGCCAGGCGGTGGTGCTCTCGGCGGACGGGCTCCTGCTCGGCGCCTCCACCGACCAGGACCGCACCGACGCGGAACACCTCTGCGCGCTGGCGTCCGGCTTCTCCGGGCTGGCCAAGGGCGCCACCCGGCACCTGGGCGGCGGCGCGGTCCGCCAGACGGTGGTGGAGATGGAGTCGGCCTACCTGTTCGTGACCGCCGCCGGGCAGGGCGCCTGCCTGGCGGTGGCCAGCGACGCCGACGCCGACATCGGCCTGGTGGCGTACGAGATGGCGATGCTCGTCATCCGGGTCGGGGAGAACCTGGCCGCGCCGAGCCGGGTGGCGGGGGAGCGGACCGATGCGCGCTGAGTCGCCGGGGCCGCAGCACGAGTGGCTGGACGCCGACGCCGGCCCGGTGGTGCGCCCGTACACGCTCACCGGCGGCCGGGTACGCCCACCCGTCGACGGCTTCGACCTGCTGGCGTTCGTGCTCGCCGCCCCCGGCGCGGACCCGGCCGGCACGCCCGGGCTCCAGCCGGAGCACCGCCGCCTGATCGAGCTGGCCCGGCGGCCGAAGGCCGTGGCCGACCTCGCCGCCGACCTGGACCTCGCCGTGGGCGTGGTCCGGGTGCTGCTCGGCGACCTTCTCGCCCATGAGCTCGTCGCGGTGCACCGGCCACCGGCCACCGCGTACCTGCCCGACGACAACATCCTCAAGGCGGTGGTCAGTGGACTCCGTGCGTTATGACCGGGAGCCGGGGGCGCCCCGGGTGCCGCTGGCTCTGAAGATCCTCATCGCCGGTGGTTTCGGCGCCGGAAAGACGACGCTGGTCAGCGCGTTGAGTGAGGTCCGGCCGTTGCAGACCGAGGAGGTCCTGACCGGGGCCGGGCTCGGCACCGACGACGTCTCCGGGGTCGAGCAGAAGTCGACGACGACGGTGGCGATGGACTTCGGCCGGATCACCATCAACGACGACCTCCAGGTCTACCTGTTCGGCACCCCGGGCCAGGACCGGTTCTGGTTTCTCTGGGACGAGCTGGCGTTCGGCGCGCTCGGCGCGGTGGTGCTCGCCGACACCCGGCGGCTGGCCGACTGCTTCCCCTCGATCGACTACTTCGAACAGCGGGGCATCCCGTTCGTGGTGGGCGTCAACTGCTTCGAGGGCTCCCGCCGGTTCGGTCTGGAGGCGGTCCGCGACGCCCTGGACCTGGACCCGGACGTCCCGCTCGTGCTCTGCGACGCCCGGGACCGGCAGTCCGGCAAGCTGGTGCTGATCTCGCTGGTCGAGCACGTGGCGCGGCAGCGCGGCGAGCCGGTGCCGGTGGGCTGAGCACCCCGCGCCCGATCCGTCGGGCCCGGCGGGACTGACCGGGCGCGCCACCGGGAAGCCTCTGGTTGGATCGCAGGCAGGACCGACGAGAGGTGGGAGCGGTGACCGGGCAGGACGAGATCGTCCACATCGGCGGCTACACGGCGGAGACGGGCGGGCGGGCCGAGGGCGTCGTGGCGGCCCGGCGGGACCGGGCGACCGGCGAGCTGACCCCGCTGGGCGTCGTGGCGGTGACCCCGTCGCCGTCGTTCCTGGTGCGGCACCCGGCGCTGCCGGTGCTGTACGGGTGCAACGAGCTGCCCGACGGGCTGGTGAGCGCGTTCCGGGTGGCCCCGGACGGCGACCTCACGCCGCTGGGCGTTCGCGAGACCGGTGGCGCGGAGCCGTGCCACCTGGCGGTCGCCCCGGACGGGCGGCACCTGTTCGTGGCGAACTACGGCGGCGGCAGCGTGGCGGTGTTCGGCCTGGACGCCGACGGCGTGCCGGGGGAGCGCACCGACCTGGTCCGGCACTCCGGCCACGGCGCGGACCCGCAGCGGCAGGAGCACGCGCACTGCCACATGGTCTCGCCCGACCCGGCCGGGGGCGGGCTGCTCGCTGTCGACCTGGGCACCGACTCCGTCTACCGGTACGACGTCGACGCCTCCACCGGCCGGCTGGCCGAGCGGGAGCCGCGGCTGCGGACGGCGCCCGGAACCGGACCCCGGCACCTGGCCCGGCATCCGGACGGGCGGCGCTGCTGGCTGGTCGGTGAGCTGGACGCCACAGTCACCGCGTACGAGCTGACGCCGGACGGGCCGCGGCAGTCGGCGCGTGTCGACGCCAGCGGCCGGACCGGGCACGTCCAGCCCTCCGAGGTGGCCGTCGGGCCGGGCGGGCGTTTCCTCTACGTGGGCAACCGCGGCGTGGGCACGATCGCTGTCTTCGCGCTGGACGGGGCCGCGCCGGAGCTGGTGGCCGAGGTCGACACCGGTGGCGAGTGGCCCCGGCACTTCGCGTTCGCCGGGGAGCACCTGTACGTGGCCGACGAACGGGCCGACATGATCAGGATCTTCCGGGTCGATCCGGACGGCGGGGTGCCCGAGCCGGTGGGGGAGCCGGTGCCGGTGGCGAGCCCGACGTGCGTCCTGCCGTGACCGAACGGTGACCGGATGATAGTCCGAAGTGGATTGACATCACCATAAATGACTGACTGGTAACTTAGCGTATGGGTTAGGTGATCAACTGTTTCTGCTGCGTAACTTTCGTCCGAACGGTTGTGGTGGTAACCCCACGAGGTACGCAAGATGGTCACCGTGTCTGGCCGCCATCGCATGCGTTCTCACCTCCGCGGAGCAGGTGCCGCCGCCGTGGCGGCCGCTCTGGTCGCCGTCGTAGCCGGCTCCTGGTTCGGCTACCAGCAGCTGGCCGGCCCGAACTGTTCGGGCCGGCTCGAGCTGTCGGTGGCGACCGCCCCGGAGATCGCCCCCGCGGTGCGCGCCGCCGCCGACCAGTGGGTCTCCGACGGCGCGGCGGTGAGCGGAACGTGCATCGCGGTGAACGTCTCCTCGTCCGAGTCGGTCGAGGTGGCCGCCGCGGTGGCGAGCAAGCACGGCGCCACGCTCGCCGGCGTCGGGCAGGCCAGCGGCACCGCCGTCACCCCCGACGTCTGGGTGCCGGACTCGTCGACCTGGCTGGTCCGGCTCAAGAGCGGCGGGGCCAGCGCGTTCGCGCCGACGAACGGTGCCTCGATCGCGCGCAGCCCGGTCGTGGTGGCGCTGCCCGAGCCGGTGGCCTCGCGCATCGGGTGGCCGGACAAGAAGCTGCGCTGGTCCGACCTGCTGACCCAGGTCACCGCCAGCAAGCCGCTGCGGGCCGGGATCGTCGAGCCGACCCAGGACGCGGCCGGCCTGTCCGGCCTGCTGTCGCTGACCGCCGCGGCCAGCTCCACCGGCGACTCCGGCTCGCCGAAGGCACAGGAGGCGATGGTCGGTGCGCTGCGTGCGCTGGCGACCAACCGTTCCTCGCTGCGGCAGGACCTCCTCGCGCGGTTCCCGCGCTCGTCGGACCCGACGGCGATCGCCAACGGGCTGGGGGCAGCGGCGCTGTCCGAGGAGGACGTGATCGCCTACAACAGCACCAAGCCGCCGATCCGGCTCGCCGCGCTCTACCTGGAGCCGGCGCCGATCCCGCTGGACTACCCGTTCGCGGTGCTGCCCGGCATCGAGCCGGCCAAGGCGTCCGCCGCCAAGGTGCTCTTCGAGGTGTTGCGTACGCCGGCCTTCAAGGACCGGCTCGCCGCGCAGGCGCTGCGCGCGCCGGACGGCAACTGGGGGCGGGGTTTCCAGGCTCCGACCGGCGCGCCGAGCCCGGCCAACGGCGGCGCGAGCCAGGTGCCGCCGTCGGGTCAGGGCGGCGCGGCCGACCTCGACCCCGGTGCCATCTCGACCGCGACCACGACCTGGTCGGTGGCCACCCAGTCGGGCCGGATGCTCTGTGTCATCGACGTCTCCGGCTCGATGAAGAAGCCGGTCGCGACCGCCAACGGCGCCAGCCGGGAGCAGGTCACCGTCGCCGCCGCGAGCCAGGGCCTCGGGCTGTTCGACGACTCCTGGTCGATCGGCCTCTGGACGTTCTCCACCAACCTCCAGGGCTCGCAGGACTGGAGCGAGCTGGTCGGAATAAAGCCTCTGTCCAGCAACCGGGGCGCGCTCCAGCGCGGCCTCGCCTCGATCAAGCCCTCCAGCGGCGACACCGGCCTGTACGACACCATGCTCGCGGCGTACAAGAAGGTGCAGCAGGACTGGGAGCCGGGCAAGGTCAACTCGATCGTGTTGTTCACCGACGGCAAGAACGAGGACGACAACGGCATCTCGCAGAAGGCGCTGCTGGAGCAGCTGAACAAGCTGAAGGACGACGAGCAGCCGGTCCAGGTCGTCATCATCGGTATCGGCACCGAGGTGAACCGGGCCGAGCTGGAGTCGATCACCAAGGTCACCGGCGGCGGCGCCTTCGTCACCACCGACCCCAGCAAGATCGGCGAGATCTTCCTCCGGGCGATCGCGCTGCGGCCGCCCGCCCCCCGCTGACCTGACGCTCAGCGCTAGTCTTCCGCCGTACCGGAAATCCGGTACGGCGGAAGGCTTCCCGGGTCAAGGCACGGGATGGGAACTGACGGTAATGCGTCCGAATCAATCGGTAACCATAATTGTCCAGGCATGATGACCGGGTGCCTCGACCGCGGGCTCCACACCGGAGCCGGGCGGGGACGGGGCGGTCCTGAGCGAAGTGGGGAGGGCCGGTGACCTCGGCGACGCTGTTGACCCCTGCCACGTCGTCGCGACCCGGTGGTGAACGCCCGGGCAAGACGACGCGAGCCGCGGAGCGGGCCTACATCCGGGTCCTGGTGGTGCTGGACACCGCCGTGCTCGCCGTGGCCATCCTGGTCGGTTACCTGGCCCGGTTCGGCGACGAGGAACCGACCGGCTCCGAGATCCCGTACGTGGTGGTCGCCCCGGTGCTCCTGCTGGTCTGGCTCGTCTCGCTCAAGGCGATGCGGTGCTACGACGACCAGGTGCTCGGCTACGGCGCCGACGAGTACCGCCGGGTCAGCGCGGCCAGCATGCGACTCGCCGGCGGCATCGCCATCGCCGGGTACATCGCCGACGTCGGCGTCTCCCGAGGCTTCCTGGCCATCTCCTTCGCGGTCGGCACGATCGGCCTGGAGGTGGCGCGGTTCGCGGCCCGCAAGCGGCTGCACCGGGCCCGCGACCGGGGCGCCGGCTGGTCCCGCAAGGTGCTCGTGGTCGGCGACACCGCGCACGTGCTGGAGCTGGTGCACACGCTGCGCCGGGAGCCGTACGCCGGCTACCAGGTGGTCGGCGCGTGCATCCCGGACGCGCTGCTCGCCCCGGTGCCGCAGCGGCTGGGCGACGTGCCGGTGGTCGGCAGCTTCCGGGGCATCCCGGAGGCGGCCACCGCGATCGGCGCCGACACGGTGGCGGTCACCGCCTCCGGTGAGCTGACCGCGACGCGGCTGCGCCGCCTCGGCTGGCAGTTGGAGGGCACCGGCGTCGACCTGGTGGTGGCACCGGCGCTCACCGACGTGGCCGGCCCCCGCATTCACACCCGTCCGGTCGCCGGCCTGCCGCTGATCCACGTCGAGGCGCCCGAGTTCCGCGGCGCCCGCAAGCTGGTCAAGGGCTTCGTCGACCGGTCGATCTCGTCGATCGCCCTGCTCGTGCTGGCGCCGCTGCTGATCGTGATCGCGCTCGCCATAAAGATCGACAGCCGCGGTCCGGTGCTGTTCCGGCAGACCCGGGTCGGCCAGGGCGGCGAGGAGTTCGGCGTCTTCAAGTTCCGCACCATGGTGGTCAACGCCGACGCCCTGCTCGCCGAGCTGGCCGCGCGCAACGAGACCGACGGCCTGATGTTCAAGATGCGCGACGACCCGCGCGTCACCCGGGTCGGCCGGCTGCTGCGCAAGTGGTCGCTGGACGAGCTGCCCCAGCTCGTCAACGTGCTGCTCGGCCAGATGAGCCTGGTCGGCCCGCGCCCGCCGCTGCCGTCCGAGGTGGCCCGGTACGACGGCGACGTGGCACGCCGGCTGCTGGTCAAGCCCGGCATGACCGGCCTCTGGCAGGTCAGCGGCCGGTCGGACCTGAGCTGGGAGGACGGCATCCGGCTGGACCTCTACTACGTGGAGAACTGGTCGTTGGCCGCCGACCTGACCATCCTTTGGAAGACGTTCGGCGCGGTGGTCAACAGCCGCGGCGCGTACTGAGAGGGGCGGGTCAGGGCTGCGGCCCCAGCCAGTCCAGACAGACCACGACCGCGTCGTCCACCAGGTCACCGGAGACGAAGGCCCGCAGGTCGCCGATCAGCGACCGGACCGCGTCCAGCGGCTCCATCGGCCCGGTCCGGCGCAGGAACCGGTCCAGCGCCACCTCGCCGTAGCGCACCTGCTCGGTGGTGGCCTCGATCACGCCGTCGCTGACCACGAAGAGCCGGTCCTCGCGCTCCAGGCGGAACCGCTGCGGGCGGTAGTCGGTGCCCTCGAACATGCCGAGCGGGAACTGCTTGTCCAGCTCCTGCTCGGTCACCTCGCCGGCCCGCAGCCGCAGCAACCGCGGCGAACCGGCGTCGACCACGGTCAGCTCGCCGGTGGCCAGGTCCAGCTCGATCAGGAGCACTGAGACGTGCTGTTCGCCCCGGTGCTGGGCGTAGATCGCCTGGTCGGCCAGCGCGGCCTGGTCGGCCAGGTCGAGCCCGGCCCGGCGCGCGTTGCGCAGCGCGTACGTGGCCAGCGAGGCGAGCAGCGCCGCGGCCACCCCCTCGCCGTAGCCGTTCAGCACCGCCAGCCAGAGCCGGTGGCCGTCGTCGGACCAGTCGAAACTGTCCCCGCGCACCGCGTACGCCGGCTCCAGCTGCCCGGCCAGGCTGAACGACGGGCGGATCCGGCTGCGCCCGGGCAGCAGCTCCCACTGCATCTCGGCGGCCAGCGTGAGCCGCCGGCTGCGCCGGGCCGTCCGGTAGATGTCGGTGGTCGCCATGACCGCGCTCAGCTCGTGCCCGAGCACCGTGGCGATGGTGTCCAGCTCCCGGCGGGCGTGCGGGTCGGCGGGCACCGGCGAGACCTCGAGCACGCCCCGGCGTTCGCCGCGCATGCCGACAGGGAACCAGCCGACGCCGTCGGCGATCACCGGCTCCTGGTGGTCGAAGGCGCGCCAGGCCGGGTGGCCGGGGCCGGTGACCGCCGCGCCGTCACCCAGCGGCAGCAGCTCGGCGAGCCGGTAGTCGACCTGGTAGAGCTCGATGCGGGTGACGCCGTACGTGCGCGCCAGCTCGGCGGCGAGCCGATCCACGATGAGATCCGTCGGCGCCTCGGTCAGGACCCGGCGCGCGTGGCCCTCCGCTCCGCTCATCTTTGCTCCTTTGCACAGGTCGCCGGGCAGATCCGGGGAGTAGTCTCGGGCCCACCATGACCGAAGAGCGCGGTCCCCGGGGACCTGAAACGAGTACGTCCGCCGCCCTGGACGAGGCGGCCGGCACCCTGCTCGCCGTCTGGGAGGCCGCCCGGGAGCGCACCACCAGCCGGCTGTCGAGTGCCCAGCTACGCGCGATCATGGTCGTCGAGCAGTATGACGGCATCAACCTCCGCCGTCTCGCCACGCTCACCGACATGTTGCTCTCCTCCGCCAGCCGGCTGTGCGACCGGCTGGTCGCGGCCGGGATGCTGGAGCGCGAGCCGGGCCGCTACGACCGGCGGGAGATCTCGCTGCACCTCACGCCCGCCGCCCTCCGGCTCCTCGCCGAGCTGCGTGCCGACCGGCGGCGCCGGCTGGAGCGGATCCTGGCCGGGATGAGCCCGGAGGGCCGGGCCGCGCTGGTACGCGGCATGCGCGAGTTCGACGAGGTGGGTCGGCGCGGCGAGGCCACCGTGGCGGAGGGCTGGCCGATGCTGCAGCCCTCCGGGGAACGGATCGGCGACCCGGTCCGGCCGTCCGGCGAACCTCCGGTGGCCCGTACCGCCTGACTCAGCCGACGGGGCCGGGATCGTCCGGCGCGGCTTCGCGGGCGGCCCGCAACCGGGCCACCACCCGGGGATGCTCGGTGAGCGCCCGCTCCAGCGTGCCGAGCACCTCGTCCAGCAGCGCCCGGCCGCCCCGGGACGTCAGCGCCTCCTCCTGCCACCCGACGAAGTCGCGCAGCAGCCGGTCGTCGTCCACCCGCACGGCCGCGATCAGCGCGTCCACCAGGTGCGCGATGCCGGCGGCGGCGTCCTCGGCGTGCTCCTCGGGCGGGTCCACAGTGGCGAGCGCGAGCCCGACCAGCTCACGCCGCCGGTGCAGCACCGCCACGTACGAGTCGTCGGGCGGGGGCGGCGGCGCTCCGGTGTGCGCGGCCGACAGCGGCCGTTCCAGCAGCGCCACCGCGTCCCGGGCGCTGGCGCCCCAGCCCGCCGCGCCGATCGCGGTGGCCCACCGGCCGTCCGGGCCGAAGCCGGGTCCACCGGCCAGGACCGGCACCCCGGCCGCGCGGCTGGCCTCCACCATCCGCGCCGCCCGGACCAGCCGGTTCGGCTGCACGCAGCTCAGCAGCACCGCGTCCGGGCCGGTCTGGTGCAGGTAGGAGACCAGATGCCGGGCCGGCACGCTGGCGCCGAGGAACGTGACCCGCCAGCCCGCCGCCCGGACCACCTCGGTGACGATGCGGGCGGCCAGCGCGTGCCACTCGCCCTCCACGCAGGCCATCACCACGTGGCCGCGCCGCGGCGGGCCGACCGTCGCGCCCAGCGCGTCCACCACCTGCTCGCTGACGTGGGTGGCGGCGTGCTCCTGGGCGACGCTCCACGAGCCGGTGAGCCAGCGCCGGCCGACCTCCCGCTGCGCCGCCGCGACCAGGTCGACCAGGACGTCCGCGACCGAGAAGCCGTCGGCCAGCAGGCCGCGCGCCAGCGCGACCGCGCCGGCCCCGTCGGCGGCGTCCAGGCGGTCGAGGTACGCGGCGAGCGTCTCCGGCCCGATCCGGCGCCCGGCCGCGGGGGTGGGGCGGTCAGGCGGCGTCACCCGGCCGCCACGGCGAGCATGGCGATGTCGTCGTGGGGCTGCCCGTCCAGCCATTCGTCGACGAGCTGGAGCACCCGGTCGACGAGCGCGGCGGGCGGAAGCCCGGCGCCGGTGGCGAGCGCCTGACGCAACCGGGCGTCGCCGAACATGGCCGGCTCGGTCGGGCCGCCCCGGGCCTCGGTCACCCCGTCGGTGTACGCCAGCAGCAGGTCACCCGGCGCCAGCCGTACCTCGGTGTCGGCGAACCGGGCGTCGGTGAGCGCGCCCACCGGCATGCCGCCCACCCGGACCGTCTCGACGCCGCCGCCGGCGCGGACGACGAGCGGCGACGGGTGCCCGCCACCTGCCACCCGGATCAGCAGCCCGCCGTCCGGCTCGCGGCGCAGCGCGCCGAGCAGGAGCGTGGTGAACTGGGCCCGGCGGGCCGCGTCGGGAGCGTCCAGCAGCGCCCGGTTGAGCAGTTCCAGCAGCTCCCGGGGGCGTTGCTCGACCAGGCGCAGGGTCTGCAGCGACTGGCGGACCCGGCCGGTCAGCACGGCCGCGCCGACGCCCTTGCCGCAGACGTCGCCGAGCGCGAACAGACCGCCGTCGCCGGTGGGGAACAGGTCGTAGAAGTCGCCGCCGATGCGCAGGCTGTCCCCGGCGGCGCGGTAACCGCCGGCGAGCGTCATCCCGGGCAGGCGGGGCAGCGCCGGCGGGAGCAGGCTGTTCTGGAGCACCCGGGCCAGGTGCGCCTGCTCGCCGTACAGCTCGGCCGCGGCCAGCGCGGCGCCGGCCCGGCCGGCGAACTCCCGGGCCAGGCCGATCTCCCGGCTGTCGAAACCGGGCCGCTCCCGGCGGCGGGCCAGCACCAGCGCGCCGGCCGGACCACCGGCGCTGGGCATCGGGCTGATCAACACGGTGCCCGGGCGGCCGAATCCGGCGGGAAGCACCTCGGCCAGGTCGGCCAGCTCGGCGTCCAGCCAGGGGCTCGGTTCGGTGAGGTCGCCGTCGAGCGCCTCGACCAGGCCGGGCACCGACTCCACGGTGGGCCAGCCGGCCAGGCCGGTGACCGGGCCGGGGTCGCCGGTGGCGTACCGGATCCAGTGCGGCTGGTCCTCGGCGGGTGGCGGCGGGCGGTGCACCACGACTGCCGCGTCGGCCAGGTAGGGCACCGGCAGCGTCACGGCGGTACGCAGCGTCTGCTCGCGGTGCAGGGACAGCCCGAGCCGGCTGCCCGCCTCGGCGAGGAACGCGGTGCGCGACCGTTCGGCGAGCAGCGCGTCGGTGCGCGCGTGTTCCTCGGTGACGTCCCGGACGTACCAGGCGCTGCGGTCGTCGGCCAGGGGGCGCCGCACGCCGCGCAGCCGCCGGCCGCGGTGGTCGGTCTCGAACGCGTCCGAACCGGCGGCGGCCGCGTCGGCCAGCGCCGGCACCCGGCACGCGCTCAGGTCGACGCCGGGCGTCACCTCGGGGAGCAGGTCGGCGGCCATCGCGTTGACGAGCGTCACCACCCCGCCGTGGTCGACGGTCACGACCGCCTCGGCGAGCCCGTCCAGCAGCTCCCGGGCCAGGTGGTCGTCAGCCGGCAGCGCGGCCTCGGCAACCCGCCGGGGCCGTCTCCGCGAGGCGTGTCCACCGCCGCTGACCGGCCCGGCGACACCGCCCCGGCGCGCGGCGGTCACCTCCGGTGGCCGGGCGCTTCGGTCGGTCGACCCCTGCGCATGCTGTCGGTGCACCCCTCACTCGGCGACATGTTGCCTGGCGGCAAGCGTACCGAGCGCAGACGCCGAATGCCCGTCCAGGATCATCCCGGATCAGGCGGTCCGGGCCAGCCAGCCCACCGGCCGGTCGACGATCCGGCGGACCACCGAGCCGGCGCCGCCGACCGCCGCGGACTGCGCCCCGAGCACTGCCGGACGCACCGTGACCGGCGCCCAGCCGGCGGTGAGCACCCGCCGGGAGACCTCCGCCTCCACCGTCGGCCGCAGCCAGGGCGCGAGCCGGGCGTATCCGCCCCCGAGCACCACGGTGTCCAGATCCAGCAGGTTCACCACGCCCGCGACGGCGATCCCGAGGGCGGTGCCGGCGTCGGTCAGGGCGGTCAGCGTGGCCGGGTCACCGGCTTCGGCCAGGTCGGCGAGCCGGGTGGCGGCGGTGTCCGCCGGAAGTTCCGCGCCGGGCAGCCCGGCGGCGGCGAGGATCGCCTCCTGGCCCGCGTACCGCTCCAGGCAGCCCTGGCCGCCGCAGCGGCACGGCCGGCCCTGCGGCTGCACCGGGAAGTGACCGATCTCTCCGCTCCAGCCGCGTGCGCCCCGGTAGAGCGCCCCGTCGAGCACGATCCCGGCGCCGATGCCGATCTCGCCGGTGACGTGCAGGAAGCTGCGCGCGCCGGCCGGGCCGGCGTACAGCTCGCCGAGTGCGGCCAGGTTCGCCTCGTTGTCGACCACCAGCGGGGGCACCCCGTCGACCGGCTCGGCCAGCGGATGACCGGCGAGCAGCGCCGGCACGTCCACGTCCCGCCAGCCGAGGTTCGGCGCGAGCCGGACCAGGCCGCCGTCGCCGACCAGGCCGGGCACGGCGAGCGCCGCGCCGGCCAGGGTCAGCCCGTCGCGTACGGCGGCGGCGCGCGCCTCGGCGGCCAGCGCGGCGAGCCGGGCGAGCGCGTCGGCGGGGGAGACCGGGCGCAGGTCGGCGCGGCGGACCAGGTGGTGCCGGACCGTGCCGGTGAGGTCGACGACGCAGGCCGCCAGGTAGTCGACGTTCACCTCCAGGCCGAGCCCGGCCGGGCCGTCGGAGGCGAGCACGAGGCCCCGGGCCGGGCGGCCCGCCCCGGTACGCGGTTCCGGCTCCGCCTCGGCGACCAGCCGGCCGGCGATCAGGTCGTCCACCACGGCGGAGACGGTGGCCCGGGTGAGGCCGGTGTCGGCGGCGATCCCGGCGCGCGAGGGCGGCCGTTCGGCGGCGGCGATCCGCCGCAGCACCACCGCGAGGTTCAACTCGCGCAGGCTGCCCTGCCGGACCGCCCCGGCGGTGCTGGTGCTTGTCACCTCTTGACACTGCCACATCGCCGCCATTTAATTCAACCGCTGAACAAATCGCGGACGACACCACCACCTGGAGGTCTGCCATGGCACCCCGCCCCACCCCCGCGGACAAGTTCTCCTTCGGCCTCTGGACGGTGGGCTGGCCGGCCCGTGACCCGTTCGGGGACGCCACCCGCCCCGAGCTGGACGCCGTCGAGGCGGTGCACCGGCTCGCCGAGCTGGGCGCGTACGGCATCACCTTCCACGACGACGACCTGGTCCCGTTCGGCGCGGACGCGGCCACCCGCGACGCCCGGCTGAGCCGCTTCCGCAAGGCCCTCGACGAGACCGGCCTGGTCGTGCCGATGGTCACCACCAACCTGTTCAACCACCCGGTGTTCAAGGACGGCGGCTTCACCAGCAACGACCGCGACGTGCGCCGGTACGCGCTGCGCAAGGTGCTGCGCAACATCGACCTGGCCGCCGAGATGGGCGCGAAGACGTTCGTCATGTGGGGCGGCCGGGAGGGCGCCGAGTACGACGTGGCCAAGGACGTCCAGGCCGCGCTGGACCGCTACCGTGAGGCGGTCGACCTGCTCTGCGAGTACGTCGTCGACAACGGCTACGACCTGCGCTTCGCGCTGGAGCCGAAGCCGAACGAGCCCCGGGGCGACATCCTGCTGCCCACCGTCGGGCACGCGCTCGGCTTCATCTCCACGCTGGCCCGCCCCGAGATGGTCGGGCTCAACCCGGAGGTCGGGCACGAGCAGATGGCCGGGCTGAACTTCGCCCACGGCATCGCCCAGGCGCTCTGGCAGGGCAAGCTGTTCCACATCGACCTCAACGGCCAGCGCGGCATCAAGTACGACCAGGACCTGGTCTTCGGCCACGGCGACCTGCTCAACGCGTTCGCCCTGGTCGACCTGCTGGAGCACGGCGGCCCGAACGGCGGCCCGGCCTACGACGGCCCGCGCCACTTCGACTACAAGCCGTCCCGCACCGAGGACATGACCGGCGTGTGGGCCTCCGCCGAGGCGAACATGCGGACGTACCTGCTGCTCAAGGAGCGGGCCGCGGCGTTCCGCGCCGACCCGGAGGTGGTCGAGGCGCTCGCCGCCGCCCGGGTGGCCGAGCTGGCCACCCCGACGCTCAACCCCGGTGAGGGCTACCGCGAGCTGCTGGCCGACCGGACCGCGTTCGAGGAGTTCGACCCGGAGGCCGCCGGGGCGAAGGGCTTCGGCTTCGTCCGGCTCAACCAGCTCGCCGTCGAGCACGTGCTCGGCGCGCGCTGAGGCGGGCCGCCATGCCGCTCGTCGCGGGGGTCGACTCGTCGACCCAGTCCTGCAAGGTGGTCGTCCGGGACGCGGAGACCGGCGCGCTGGTCCGGCAGGGCCGCGCGCCGCACCCGCCCGGCACCGAGGTCGACCCGTACGCCTGGTGGGAGGCCCTGCGGGCGGCGGTCGCCGAGGCCGGTGGCCTGGCCGACGTGGCAGCCGTCTCGGTCGGCGGTCAGCAGCACGGCATGGTCTGCCTGGACGCCTCAGGTGAGGTGGTCCGCCCGGCGCTGCTGTGGAACGACACGCGTTCCGCCGACGCGGCCCGGGAACTGGTCGAGGAGGCCGGCGGCGGGGAGACCGGCCGCCGGTTCTGGGCCGAGGCGACCGGCGCGGTGCCGGTGGCCAGCTTCACCGCGACGAAGCTGCGCTGGCTGGCCCGGCACGAGCCGGACAACGCCGACCGGGTGGCAGCGGTCTGCCTGCCGCACGACTGGCTCACCTGGCGGCTGGCGGGCGCTCCGGGCCTGGACGCGCTGCGCACCGACCGGGGCGACGTCAGCGGCACCGGCTACTGGTCGCCGCGCACCGGCGAGTACCGGCTGGACCTGCTGGAGCGGGCCTTCGGCCGGCGCCCGAAGGTGCCGGTCGTGCTCGGCCCGGCCGAGGCGGCCGGGCACCTCGACCCGGCGGTGCTCGGCGGCGGCGCGGCGTCCGGTACGGCCGGGAGCCCGGGAACCGGTGCCGCCGGCCCGGTGCTCCTCGGGCCGGGCACCGGGGACAACGCCGCCGCGGCGCTCGGGGCCGGGGCCGGTCCGGGCGACGTGGTCGTCTCGATCGGCACCTCCGGCACCGTGTTCGCGGTGGCGGACACGCCGGCCGCCGACGCCGGCGGCGCGGTGGCCGGATTCGCCGACGCGACCGGCCGGTTCCTGCCGCTCGTGTGCACGCTCAACGCGGCCCGGGTGCTGGACGCCGCCGCGACGCTCCTCGGCGTCGACCTCGACACGCTCGGCGAACTGGCCCTGTCCGCCCCGCCGGGTGCGGACGGGCTGGTGCTGGTGCCGTACCTGGAGGGGGAGCGGACGCCGGACCGGCCGCACGCCACCGGCACCCTGCACGGCCTCACGCTCGGCACCTCGACCCCGGCGCACCTGGCCCGGGCCGCCGTCGAGGGCATGCTCTGCGGGCTGGCCGACGGCCTGGACGCGCTGATCGCGCAGGGCGCCCGCGCCGACCGGATCATCCTGGTCGGCGGCGGCGCGCGGTCCGCGGCCGTGCGCCGGATCGCGCCGCAGGTATTCGGCCGCCCGGTGGTGGTGCCGCCGCCGGGGGAGTACGTGGCCGACGGCGCGGCCCGGCAGGCCGCCTGGGTGGCGCTGGGTGGCGACACCCCGCCCGCCTGGTCGATCGGCGACACCGAGGAGTACACCGGCGACGCGGTGCCCGCCATCCGCGAGCGCTACGCCGAGGCGCGGGGATGACGCCGGTACGGGGGGTCGTGCTGCGCAGGTGACCTGCACCTGATTTGCTGCCCGGCATGACGGGCACCAGGATCTCCCGGCGCGGGAACGCGGCACACCGGTTCTACAGCGTCGTGGTCTTCGTGGTGCTCGCCTCGCTGGACAACGTGGCGATCGGCCTGGTGCCCCCGCTGTACGGGCCGATCTCCACCGCGCTGGACGTACCCCAGCGGATGCTCGGCCTGGTCACCGCCGTCAGCTTCCTGGTCAGCGCGGTGGCGGCGGTGGGCTGGGCGTACGTCGGCGACCGCACCAACCGCAAGCCGCTGCTCATGGTCGGCACGCTGCTCTGGGCGGCCGGCACCGGCGGCAGCGCGCTCGCCGGTGGGTACGCGACGTTCCTGATCGCGCAGTTCGTCGGCGCGGTCGGACTCGGCGCGGTGGGGTCGGTCGGTTTCTCGGTGGTCACCGACCTGATCTCACCGCGCCGCCGGGGCCTGGTGATGAGCTTCTGGGGCCTGTCCCAGGGCGTCGGCACGCTGGCCGGGACGCTGCTCGGCGGCGTGCTCGGCGCGACCGACTGGCGACGGCCGTTCCTGCTGCTGACCGGCGTGGGTCTGGCCGCCACGGTGGCGTACCTGTTCACCTACGACATCCGGCGCGGGCAGAGCGAACCGGAGCTGGCCGGGGCGATCGACGCCGGGAACGAGTACGACTACCGGATCAGCCGTGCCGACCTGCCCCGGATCCTGGCCCGCCGGACCAACCGCTGGCTGATCCTCCAGGGGCTCACCGCCCAGGCCGCGTTCGGCTCGCTGGTCTGGCTGCCGGTGCTGTTCAGCCAGCGGGCCGAGGCGCAGGGCTACTCGCCCGCCACGGCGGTGGTGGTGGGCAGCGTCTTCGCCACGCTGTTCCAGCTCGGCGGCGTGCTGTCCATCGTGGGCGGTCTGGTGGGCGACGCGCTGCAACGGCGTACGCCCAGCGGCCGGGCCATGGTCGCGGCCGTCGGCATCCTCGCGGCGCTGCCGTTCTACCTGGTCCTGTTCTTCGTGCCGATCCGCATCGACGTGCCCGACGGCGCCGGTTCCGGCGCGGTGGTGACTGCCGTGCTGTCCAGCGTGTTCACCGAGCCGTCGGTGGGGCTGAGCCTGCTCACCGCCGTGGTGGCGCTGGCGCTGACGTCGGCGAACTCGCCGAACTGGTTCGCCCTGATCGCCGACGTCAACCCGCCCGAGCACCGGGGCACCGTCTACAGCCTGGGCAACCTGGTCAACGGCGTGGGCCGGGCGGCGGGCAACGGGCTGGTCGGGGTGGCGTTCGCCGCGCTGCGGGCGGCCTTCCCGCCGCCGCTGAACTACGCGGTCGGGCTGGCCGCGTTCCAGCTCTTCTTCATCCCGACCGGGATCATGTACTGGCTGGCCGCCCGCACCTCGCCCCGGGACATCGCGCAGGTGCACGACCTGCTGCACGCCCGCGCCGGCCGGTTGGAGAGCGAGGGCCCCGCCGGACGGTGACCGTCCGGCGGGGCCACCGCGTCAGCTCCGGAACCAGACCGTCACGTCGGTCGGCACGGCGTCGCCGTCCAGCGGCGCGCTCGACACCAGCACCTGGGCGCCGGCCGGCAGCGGCGCCGGGTCGGCGCCGAAGTTGGTCAGCACGGTCAGGTCGCCGTTGGTGAACGTGAGCACCTCGTCGCCGGAGGTCAGGAACCGCAGCGGGCCCCGGGCCAGCGCGTGCTCGCGGCGCAGCCGCAGCGCGGTCCGGTACAGCTCGTACGTCGAACCGGGCACGCCGCGCTGCCGGTCCAGCGCGTACTCGGCCCACACCGGCGGCTGGGGCAGCCAGCTCGCGTCGGTCGGCCCGAAGCCGTACGACGGGGCGTCGGCCTCCCACGGGATCGGCACCCGGCAGCCGTCCCGGCCGCGCTCGGTGTGGCCGCTGCGCTTCCAGGTCGGGTCCTGCCGGGCCTCGTCGGGCAGCGTGGTGTGCTCCGGCAGGCCCAGTTCCTCGCCCTGGTAGAGGTAGGCGGAGCCGGGCAGCGCGAGCATCAGCAGGCTGGCCGCGCGGGCCCGGCGCAGGCCCAGCGCGGCGTCCGGCTGCGGGTCGTCGACGCCGACGCCGTTGGCCCGGCCGCCGGCGGTGCCGAGCCCGAGCCGGGAGGCGTGGCGGACCACGTCGTGGTTGGACAGCACCCAGGTGGTCGGCGCGCCGACCGCGTCGGTGGCCTCCAGCGAGCGGGTGATCACCGCGTACTGGGCCGGCGCGCTCCACGCGGCCAGCAGGTACTCGAAGTTGAACGCCTGGTGCATCTCGTCCGGGCGCACGTACCGGGCCAGCCGCTCGGCCGGCTCCACCCACGCCTCGGCGACCAGGATCCGCTCACCGGGGTACGAGTCGAGCACCCGGCGCCACTCCCGGTAGATCTCGTGCACGCCGTCCTGGTCCCACATCGGCGGGCGCGGCTTGTCCACCTCGCTGCCGGAGAGGATCTCCTGCGGCTCCTGCCAGTCGGCGAGGTCGGCCTGCTTGATCAGGCCGTGCGCCACGTCCACCCGGAAGCCGTCCACGCCCCGGTCCAGCCAGAAGCGCAGCACGTCGAGGAACTCGGCGCGGACCTCCGGGTTGTCCCAGTTGAGGTCGGGCTGGCCGGCGTCGAACAGGTGCAGGTACCACTGCCCGTCGGGCAGCCGCGTCCAGGCGGGGCCGCCGAAGACGCTCACCCAGTCGTTCGGCGGCTCGGCGCCGTCCGGGCCCTTGCCGTCGCGGATGACGTACCGCTGCCGCTCCGGGCTGCCCGGCGCGGCCGCCACGGCCGCGGTGAACCAGCGGTGCGCGGACGACGTGTGGTTGGGCACCAGGTCGACGATCACCCGCAGCCCGCGGGCCTTCGCCTCGGCGATCAGCTTGTCGGCGTCGGCGAGCGTGCCGAACAGCGGATCGACGTCGCGGTAGTCGGACACGTCGTACCCGGCGTCGGCCTGCGGGGACGGGTAGAACGGGGACAGCCAGACCGCGTCGACTCCCAGCTCGGCGAGGTGGTCGAGCCGGGACGTGATGCCCGGCAGGTCACCGATCCCGTCGCCGTCGGAGTCGGCGAACGAGCGCGGGTAGACCTGGTAGATGACCGCCTCGGTCCACCAGCCGGTGCCCGGGGCCTGCTGCGTCGCGTCGGTGTTCAGCGCCTTACTCCTGTCTGGGTGGTGCGGTGACGAGCGAGTTCGTTCAGTGTGCCCGGGGCGGCGCGGTCGATTCACGCACCACCAGGCGAGTGGGCAGGATCACCGGGGGTGGTGTCCCGTCGCCGGTGTCGGCGCCGCGCGGCGCGGGCACCAGGCCGGGATACGGCTCGGTGGCCCGTACGCCGAGCGGGTCGAGCAGGATGCGGGCGGCGAGCGACCCCTGGTCGGCGGCGGGCTGGGCGATCGTCGAGAGCCCGAGCACGCCGGCCAGGTCGTGGTCGTCGATGCCCATCACGCTCACGTCCTGCGGCACCCGCAGCCCGGCGTCACGCAGCGCGGTGATCGCGCCCATCGCCATCTCGTCGCAGGCGGCGAAGATGGCGGTCGGCGGCTCGCCCCGGGCCAGCAGCTCGGCAGTGGCGCGGGTGCCGCCGTCGATGGTGAACCGCGACTCGACGTCGAGGCTCGGATCGAGGCCGATGCCGGCGGCCCGCAACGCCTCCTGGTAGCCGCGCCGCCGGTCCAGGTGGGTGGTGAAGGCCAGTTCGTCGTCCGGGTCGCCGGAGATGTGCGCGATCCGGGTGTGGCCGAGGTCGAGCAGGTGGCGGGTGGCGGTCCGGGCGGCGGCCACGTCGTCGATCCGGACGCAGGGCCACCCGGGCACCTCGCTGCCGGAGCTGATCGTCACGCCCGGCAGGTCCAGCTTCGTCAGCGCGTGCACGTCGGCCGCGCGCAGCGGGGTCGCGACCAGGATGATCGCGTCCACGCGCTTGTGCAGGCTGGCCGTGCGCAGCACCCGCTGCCGGGTCCGCTCCCGGCCGCCGAGGTTGTAGAGCAGCAGGTCGTAGCCGCTGTCCTGGAGGAACTCCTCGACCGCCTCGACCACCGTGCCGAAGAACCACCTGGTGATCCGGGGCACCACGACCGCCACCGTGCCGGTCCGGCCGCCGGCCAGCCGGCTCGCGCTGGGCGACACCGCGTACTGGAGTTGTTCGGCGGCGGCGAGCACCCGGCGGCGGGTCGCGGCCGAGACCGTCGGCAGGCCCCGCAGCGCCCGGGAGACGGTGGCCGTGGAGACCCCGGCCAGACGGGCGACGTCGTCAATCTTGGTCATCGTGAGCTCCCCGCTGTGACCCGGGCCCCGCCGCCGGCCGTGCCGGCGGCGGGGCGCCGGATCAACCCTTGACGCTGCCGGCGAGCAGACCTCGCACGAAGAAGCGCTGGAGGGACAGGAACACGATCAGCGGTACGACGATCGACACGAACGCGCCGGCCGTCAGCCGCTGCCACTCGTTGCCCCGGGTGCCGGCCAGCTCCGCGAGCCGGACGGTCATCGGGGCGGTCTCGTCGCCGCCACCGGCGAAGATCAGCGCGACCAGCAGGTCGTTCCAGACCCAGAGGAACTGGAAGATGCCGAACGCCGCCAGCGCGGGCATGATCAGCGGCAGCACGATGGTGCGGAAGATCTTCGGGTGGGTGGCCCCGTCGACCCGGGCCGCCTCCATCAGGTCGCCGGGGAGCTGCGAGATGAAGTTGTGCAGCAGGAACACGGCGAACGGAAGCGCGAAGCAGGTGTGCGCGAACCACACCTGGGCGAACTTCTGCTCGTCGACCAGGTCCCACGCGGGCATGATCTGCACCCCGGCGACTGTGACGCCGGTGGAGAAGAACCGCAGCAGCGGCACCAGGGCCATCTGCAACGGCACGATCTGGAGCGCGAAGATCCCGATGTAGACCCAGTCCCGCCCCTTGAAGTTCATCCACGCCAGCGCGTACGCGGCGAGCGACGCGAAGGCCAGGGGGAAGAGCACCGAGGGGATGGTGATCGCCAGCGAGTTGATGAAGTAGCTGGCCAGCTGCCCGGACGAGCCGCGGCTGAACAGCACCTCCTGGTAGTTCTCCAGGGTGATCTGCGGGTTGGTGAAGAACGTCCACCACCCGGTGGTCTTGATCTCGTTCTCCGGCCGGAGCGAGGAGATGAACAGGCCGAAGGTCGGGATCGTCCAGAGCATCGCGATGACGATCGACACGAGCGTGGCGGTACGGCTGTTCAGGCGCTTGCGCACCCGGGCGCTCCGGGTGGTCGGCTCGGTGGCCTGGGCGCCGACTCCGACGGTGGGCGTGGCGGTGGTCATCTCAGCCCTCCCGCTGCTTGCGCAGGTTGCGGATCTGGTAGATCACGATCGGGATCACCAGGACGAACAGGAACACCGCCAGCGCCGAGCCCTGACCGTTCTCCTGGTAGCGGAACGCCTGGTTGTACATCTCGGTCGCGATCACGTTCGTGTCGTAGTTGCCGTTCGTGGAGGTCCGGACGATGTCGAAGACCTTGAGCGTGGCGATGGAGATCGTCACCACCACGACGATCAGCGCCGGCCGGATGCTCGGAATGGTGATCCGCCAGAACATCTGCCACGGGGTGGTGCCGTCCAGGCGGGCCGCCTCGACGATGTCGGCCGGGATGGCCTTGATCGCGGCGGAGAGCACCACCATCGCGAAACCGGCCTGGATCCACACCATGATCACGATGAGCAGGAACGTGTTCAGCGGCGAGTCCAGCAGCCACTGCTTCGGCTCGCCGCCCAGGCTCACCACGATCTGGTTGAGCAGGCCGATCTGGTCGCCCTCGCCCCGGTAGGCGTAGACGAACTTCCAGATGATGGAGGCGCCGACGAACGAGATCGCCATCGGCAGGAAGATCAGGGACTTGGCCACGGCCTCGAACCGGGCCTTGTCCACCAGGACCGCGTAGATCAGGCCGAACGCGGTGGCCACCAGCGGCACCAGCAGCACCCAGATCAGCGTGTTGATCAGGACCCGGACGATCGAGTCCTCGGCGAACATCCAGCGGTAGTTGTCCAGGCCCACCCAGTTGTTGCTGCCGGAGTCCATGAAGGAGAGCAGCGTGGTGCGGACGGCGGGGACCACCAGCCCGACGGCGAGCAGCAGCAGCGTCGGCAACAGGAAGAAGAACGCGAACGCGCCCTCGCCCTGCTTGCGCCGGCGGGGCAGCGGCGCGCCGCTGGCCGAGGCCGCGACGAGCTGTGCCTCCCGGCGCCGGGCGAAGAACGACGGCACCACGTCGAGGAGCAGGAGCAGCCCGCCCACCACCGCGACGAAGGCGATCAGCCCGTACATCAGCATGAGGAACTTCGGCTGCTCCGCCGCGAAGTCGAACTCCATCGACCCTCCCTCAAGGGTTCGGCTAGCAGAGGTGGCCCGGTCCGGGGGAACCGGACCGGGCCACCTGCTAGATCACTTCCAGCTGCCCTCGATGTCGTTCAGGACGGCGGTGGTGTCCTTGCCGTTGATCCAGGCCACCATGCCCTTCCAGAAGGTGCCGGCGCCGACCGCGGCCGGCATCAGGTCCGAGCCGTCGAAGCGGAAGACCGTCTTCTCGTCCTGGAGGATGCCCACGGAGAGCTTGTCCACCGGGTTCGGGACGTTGTTCAGGTCCAGCTTCTTGTTCGCGGAGACCCAGTCACCGATCTTGGCGCGGCTGTTGGCGTACTCGCCGGAGGCCAGGTAGGTCTGCACCGCCTGGACCTCGGGACGGTCGGCGAAGGCCGCGACGAACTCGCCGCCGCCCAGAACCGGCTTGCCCTTCGACGGGTCGATGGCCGGGAAGTAGAACGCGAAGACGTCGCCGTCCTCGGCCACCTTGGTGCCCTCGGGCCACTGGTTGGCGTAGAAGGACGCCTGCCGGTGCAGCGCGCACTTGCCGGTGGTGATCGGCGTGCCCGCCTCCTGGAACGAGGTGGTGGCGATGCTCTTCACGCCGCCGAAGCCGCCGTTGACGTACTTCTCGTTCTTCAGGATGGTGCCGGCCCGGTTGAGCGCGTCGGCCACCTGCGGGTCGTTGAACGGGATCTCGTGGGTGGTCCACTTGTCGTAGACGTCCGGGCCGCCGGTGCGCAGCAGCACGTCCTCGATCCAGTCGGTGGCCGGCCAGCCGGTGGCGTCACCGGACTCGATGCCGGCGCACCACGGCTTGGTGCCGCTGGCCGCGATCTGGTCGGAGAGCTTGATCAGGTCGTCCCACGTGGTGGGGACGGTCCAGCCCTTCTCCTTGAAGGTCTTCGGCGAGTACCACACGAAGGACTTCACGTTGGAGCCGAGCGGGGCGCCGTAGAACTGGCCGTTGACGGTGCTGTACTTCAGCCAGTCGGCGGAGTAGTTCTGCTCGGCCATGGCCTTGGTGTCGGCGCCGGCCGGCTTGAGTTTGCCCGAGTCGACGAACCGCTTCAGCAGACCCGGCTGCGGGATGAAGGCGAGGTCGGGGGCGTTGCCGCCGTCGACCCGGACCGGCAGCTGGGCCTCGAACTCGCCGGAGCCCTCGTGGTCGATCTCGATGCCGGTGCAGTCCTCGAACTCCTTCCAGGACTGCTGGAGGCGCTCGTCCTCGATGTCACGGATCGAGGAGTAGATGGTCACCTTCTTGCCGTCGTGACCCTCGTACTTCTCGTATGCGCCGCACTCGGCCGAGCCCGCGTTGCTGCTCTTCTTGTCGTTGCCGGTGCCGCAGGCGGCGACGCCGAGCGCCAGCCCCAGGACGCCGGCGACCGCGAGCGCCTGGCGCGATCTGGCAAACGCCATGCCGATCTCCTTCCTTGCCGGCGCGTGGGGGGAATCGAACCCGCGCCGGTCCGATGGTCGTCCTCACATGTAAGCGCTTGCATCGTGTCGGGTCCACCCCTGGCCGGACACGGCCCGGTAACAATCCCGAAACCCTGACCACGGGCGGTGGGTGCGCTCCCACGAATCTTCCCGGGAACGGAACTTTCTGTCACGATGTCCACATCACATTGAAGACTTTCAACATTGGAGGTAGTGGATGCGGAAGCGATGGCTCGCCCTCGGGGCGAGCGCGGCGGTCCTGGCGGCGACCCTCGTGCCGGCCGCGCCGGCGATGGCCGCGCCGACGTTCAAGGTCCCGTTCCCGTGCAACCAGTCCTGGTCCGGCCAGACCCGGACCAACCACAGCCCGGCGAACGCGATCGACTTCAACCGCACCGACGACCTGGGCGACCCGGTGGTGGCCAGCGCGCCCGGCACCGTCGACGTGGTCACCAACCTCGGCGACACCAGCTACGGCAAGTACGTCCGGATCAACCACGGCGGCGGTCACACCACCTACTACGCCCACCTGAACGCCTTCAACGTCTCGGTCGGGCAGACCGTCGGCTACGGCCGGGTGATCGGCTACGTCGGCACGACCGGCGGCTCCACCGGCCCGCACCTGCACTACGAGCAGCGCATCGACGGCAGCTCCGTGAAGATCAAGTTCAACGGGGTCCAGGCGCTCTACTGGGGCACCAAGACCTACACCAGCGACAACGGCTGCGGCGGGACGAACACCGGCGAGGGCACCGTCAACACGGCCGGCTCCCCGCTGACGGTCCGCTCCGGCCCCGGCACCGGCTACAGCTCGGTCGGCACGGTGGCCGACGGGGCGAAGGTGACCATCCAGTGCCAGACCAGCGGCACCAGCGTCACCGGCACGTACGGCACCAGCTCGATCTGGGACCGGATCGGCTCCGGCCGGTTCATCTCCGACGCCTACGTCTACACCGGGTACGACGGCTACATCCCGGGCGTACCCCGCTGCTGAACCCGGCGGGCGCGGGGGCGAGCGGCCCCCGCGCCCGTACCGGTCAGGAGTTCAGCCGCCACACCGCGAAGTTCAGCGCGGACGCGAACGTCACCCAGGCCCAGTACGGCAGCATCAGCAGCGTGGCCGGCCGGGAGACGCGCCGGAACAGGGCCACCGTCACGCCGATCGCCAGCCACATCAGCACGATCTCGGCGAACGCCAGCCCGTACGCCCCGGCGCCGAAGAACAGCGGGGTCCAGATCGCGTTGAGCACGAGCTGGACCACCCAGGCCCAGACCGCGGGACCGAAACCGGCCCGGCGCCAGACCAGCCAGCCGGCGATCGCGATGAGCGCGTAGAGCACGGTCCAGACCGGGCCGAACAGCCACGACGGCGGCGCCCAGGCGGGCTGCTCCAGGCTCTGGTACTCGGCGGAGGTGCCCTGGACACCCAGCCCGCCGATCGCGGCGGCGGCGAAGGTGGCGGCGGCGAAGCCGAGCAGCGCCAACCACGTACGGGCTCCGGTGGTGCGCCGGGCGACACTCTGCGACAGCTCCATGGTCGAGATGTTTCCGCTCGACCGGCCCGGCAAACGCCCGGGCGCCGCCGGACCCGGACGCGGAAAAGCCGGGGTCACCCGACCCGGGCGTTCCGGTCCGGCAGGACGGAACGCCCGGGCCCGGCGACCCCGGCGGGTACGAGAACCGCGGTTACGTGTTGAAGATGCTGACGCCACCCGGGCCGACCAGCAGGCCGACGACGATGAGGACGATGCCCCAGAGGATCTGCCGGCGGAACAGGGCGAGAATTCCGGCGACCACCAGTACGACTGCGAGAATCCAGAGAATCAGCTCCATGTCGGCTGAATACCCGTGCGCCCGTTACCGGAAACCTCCCGGTCAGTCGACCTGATCACCGCCCAGGTGGAAGACGCTGTACGCCTGTTTGATCACCGGGTGGGCCACGTTGCGGACCCGTACCCCGCCCGGTGTGGTGCCGCGCTCGGTGCCGTGGTGGGCGTGCCCGTGCAGCGCCAGCGCGGTGGGCGCGGAGTCGATCGCCTGGCCGAGCTGGTAGCAGCCGAGGAACGGGTAGATCTCCAGCGGCTCGCCGGCCAGCGTGTCCGGTACGGGGGAGTAGTGGGTGAGCGCGACGAGCGCGTCGCACTCCAGTGAGAGCAGCGCGCCGGTGAGCGCGTCGGCGCTCTCCCGGGTGGTCCGCACGAACGCCTTCATCTCCGGCTCGCCGAAGTCGCTGGCGCACCGCCCGGCGAACCCGCCGCCGAACCCCTTCACGCCGGCCACCCCGAGCCGCCCGCCGGGGGTGTCCACCACAGTGCCGGTGCCCTCCAGCACCGTGATCCCGGCGTCCTCCAGCACCTTCACCACCTGCGGCACCTCGTCGCACTGGTGGTCGTGGTTGCCGAGCACGGTGATCACCGGTACGCCGAGGTCGCCGAACTCCTGGGCCACGCACCGCGCCTCGGCCTCGGTGCCGTGCCGGGTCAGGTCACCGGCGAGCAGCAGCACGTCGGCGCAGCCGGGCAGTTCCTCCAGCGCCGGACGGAACCGGCCCACCACGTCCTCGTCCAGATGCACGTCGCCCACGGCGGCGATCCGGATCACCATCGAACCTCCCTCACGGCAACTCCTCGACCTGGGTGGGCGCCTGCGTACGGATCACCCCGATGTCGCTGGTCACGGGCGTGTCCGGGAAGCGCTCGGCCACCCGCCGCAGGATCTCCTCCCGCCGGTGCGGGCTCTCCACCTCGCCGTAGAGGACAAGCCCGTTCTCCCGCCGCACCACTGTGATGCCCTGCTCGGCCACGGTGGGGTCCTCGGCCAGCATGCTCTGGATCTCCGCCTCGACGTACTCGTCGGGGGGAACGTCGCCGGACAGTCCGGTCACAGGGTCTCCCTTCCGCCGGGCGCGCCGCCGGGCAGCACGTCCAGCCGGTCGAGCAGCACCAGGAACGCCTCCGCGTACGGCGAGTGCTGCGTCTCCTTCCGTACCCGTTCCCAGTCGATCTGTTCCCGCAGCGAACGGGCCAGCGGCAGGGCGCGGGCGAAGTCGCAGTAGTGCTGGGAGAAGCTCAGCAGCTTGTGCACCATGAGCTGACTGGCCGAGAGCACCGGCATGTGGATCGCGTCGACCGGGCGCACGATCGTGTCGGCGAACGTCTCCTCGGTGACCGGCGTCTCCACCGGCCGGTGGATCAGGTCCACCATCCGGTCCTCGTCGTAGACCTTGACCAGCCAGTCCTCCGGCGGGCGCTCGGCGGTGAAGCCCGCCTCGACCAGCGCCTCCAGCGCCCGGTCGACGTCCGCCTCGCGGAGCAGGAAGTCCACGTCGTGGTCGCTGGAGTGGCCGCCGTGCGCGTACACCGCGAAGCTGCCACCGAGAGCGAACGGGATCTCGGACTGTTTGAGCACGGCGGCGACCTTCTTCAGCGTGTGCACCAGGGTCTCGTCCCCGCGCTCGGCCATCTGCGGCTCCCTCGTCGTCATGTCTGCGGTGGGACCACGATGCGTACCCGGCGGACGCTCCGGTCACACCTGTTGCGGCGCGATCGGCCCGTCAGGGCAGGAAAGCGACATACGGGTTCGTGTGAGCATCGGTCGGATAACCTCGGGAGGGTGGCCAGCTCACTGCGGACGCGGCGGGGCAGAGCCCGACTGCGCACCGTCGCCCTGATCGGCATCGACGGCTCAGGTAAGACCACCCAGGCCCACCGGCTCGCCCAGGCGCTCACCGCCGCCGGCCGTCCCGCCACCTACCACCGCAACGCCGGTGGCCGCCGCTGGCTCGGCCGCATCGCCCAGCGGGTCGGCCGCCCGGACGCGCAGCGGCTCGTCGGGCGCGACGGCCTGCTCGTGGTCGAGTCGGTGCTGCGGTGGCTGGCCATCGCGCTCGCGTTGCTCAGCTGCCTGGTGACCGGCCGGACGGCCGTGATGGACAGGTGGTCCGCCTGCCAGTACGCCAGCATCCGGGCGCACGGCGGGCAGCGGTGGGAGCGGCTGGCCCGGGCCGGGTACCGGATCTTCCCGGCGCCCCGGGTGACGTTCCTGCTCACCGTCGACCCCGCCGAGGCGTACCGCCGGATCGAGCGGCGCGGCACCGACCACGAGACGATGGAGTGGCTGACCGCCGCGACAGCCGCCTACCGGGAACTGCCGGAGTACGGCAGCTTCGTGGTGGTGGACGGCAACGGCCCGCCGGAGGAGGTGGCCCGCCGGATCCGGGCGCACCTGAGCGAGTGGCTGCCCGACGACCCGTCCGCCGGTCCCGGGCCGGCTCCGGCCGGGCCGGCTCCGGCCGGGCCGGCTCCGGCCGGGCCGCGACGCCCGGCCGGTGGTGCCGGGCGGGACGGGCCGGTGCCGGTTCAGGCCCGCCCGTAGACCGGGATGCTCGCGCCGCTGGTCGGCGCGGACTCGGGGGAGGCCAGGAAGCGGATCACCTCGGCGATCTCGGCCGGCGGCACCCAGCGCCCGTGGTCGGCGCCGGGCTGGGCGGCGCGGTTGGCCGGGGTGTCGATGACGCTCGGCAGCACCGTGTTGCACCGCACGCCGCGCTGCCGGTACTCGACCGCCACCGCCTCGGCGAACGCCCGCACCGCGGCCTTGGCGGTGACGTAGCCGGAGGCGCCGGGGAACGGCGAGAGGGCCGCCCGGGCCGAGACGCAGACCACCGCGCCGTCGCCGGACGCCACGAGGTGCGGCAGCGCCGCGTGGGTGACCAGGTACGTCGGGCGCAGGTTGAGCCGCAGCATCCGCTCGAAGTCGTCGACCGGGGTCTCGTGCACCAGGCCGCCGGCCGCGTACCCGCCGACGAGGTTGACCACCGCGCGCAGCGGCGCGGCCGGCTCGGCGGTCGCCGCCTCGACCGCCCGCGCGGCCCCGTCGGGGGTCAGCAGGTCGGCCACGACCCGGACCGGGCCGTCGTCCGTCCCGGGCTCCCGCTGGGGTACGACCACCCGCCAGCCGGCGTCGAGGAAGGCGGCGGTGACCGCGCCGCCCAGCCCGCCCGTGCCTCCGGTCACCAGTACCGTGCGTTCCGTCATGGACACACGCTAGCCAACCGCCCTGGCGACGGACCGGTGGGCCGTCCGGCCCGCCGGGTCGAGGCCGACCGGGCAGGACCTGCGGCGCGACGGCGGACCGGCACGTCGGGCGGCAGGAGTGAGTCGACCGGAGCGGATGAGGCGGTGGGGCTGCGACAATGGGATCCTTGGCCCGGGGCGGGCACGGAAGACAGTAAATTTCCCGATACGCGGTGTCATGGTTGACGCTCACGCCTCGTGAAAGTAAGTTTCATCCGTGGCGAAGAGTTCGAAGATTTCTGCGAGTCACGAGCCCGGTGGACTGATCGTCCACATCAGCGGCCTGCTGCCCTCGCTGTCCCCGGCCGAACAGCGGGTGGCCCGGCTGGTCGTCGCCGATCCGGCGGACGCGGCCCGGCGTACGATCACCGACCTCGCCACCGCCGCCGAGACGTCCGAGGCGACAGTGATCCGCTTCTGCCGCTCGGTCGGCATGGACGGCTATCCCCAGTTGCGGATCCGGCTCGCCGCCGAGGCCGCCCGCCGGGTCGAGCCGCCGGACGCGCGCGTGGTCGGCGGCGACATCCCGCCGGGCGCCGACCTCGCCCAGATCATCGCCACGATCGCGTTCAACGACGCCCGGGCCGTCGAGGAGACCGCCGAGCAGCTCGACCCGGCGGTCTGCGAGCAGGTCGTCGAGGCGATCGGCGCGGCCGCCCGGATCGACGTCTACGGCGCGGGCGCCAGCGGCTTCGTCGCCTCCGACTTCCAGCAGAAGCTGCACCGCATCGGCCGCATCGCGTTCTACTTCCCGGACGTGCACACCGCGCTCACCTCCGCCGCCCTGCTGGGCCGCGGCGACGTGGCCGTCGGCATCTCGCACACCGGCACCACGTCCGACGTCATCGAGGTGCTGGAGCAGGCGCGGGCGCGCGGCGCCACCACCGTGGCGCTGACCAACTTCCCGCGCTCGCCGATCACCGAGGTCGCGGACCACGTGCTCACCACAGCCGCCCGGGAGACGACGTACCGCTCCGGTGCGACGGCCAGCCGGCTGGCCCAGCTCACAGTGGTCGACTGCCTCTTCGTCGGGGTGGCCGCCCGCAGCCGGGCCCGGACCAAGAAGGCCCTGGAGGCCACCGCCGAGGCGGTCCAGTCGCACCGGGTCGGCCCCGGGCGGAGGCGGGGATGACGGCGGGTCGGGTGGAGCGCGACGGCGTGGCGGCGGTGCGACCGGTGGTGCGCGTCGGCGCGCCGACCGAGCGGCGCAACCCGCACAGCGTCGACCTCGACCTGATGTCCACCCGGGACGTGCTCACCGTCATCAACGAGGCGGACCGGCGGGTGCCGGCCGCGGTAGCCGCCGTGCTGGACGAGATCGCCGAGACGGTCGACCTGGCCGTGGCCGCGCTGCGCGACGGGCACCGCGTGCACTACTTCGGCGCCGGCACCTCCGGTCGCC
Source organism: Micromonospora sp. CPM1 (assembly GCF_023896895.1). Classification (NCBI taxonomy): domain Bacteria; kingdom Bacillati; phylum Actinomycetota; class Actinomycetes; order Micromonosporales; family Micromonosporaceae; genus Micromonospora; species Micromonospora sp. CPM1. The sequence goes on along the minus strand of NZ_JAMHIU010000012.1, from coordinate 107,400 downwards.
TCGGCGTGCTGGACGCGGCCGAGCTGGCGCCCACGTTCAACTCGCCCCGGCACTGGTTCTGCTCGCACCTCGCGGGCGGCCCGGACGCCATGTGGCGCGCCGTCGAGGACGCCGAGGACGACGAGCGCGGCGGCGCCGCCGACGCCACCGAGTGCGTACGCCCCGGCGACCTCGTGGTGGGCCTGGCGGCCAGCGGGCGCACCCCGTACGTCCTCGGGGCGCTCGCCGCGTCCCGGGTGCAGGGGGCCGGTACGGTGCTGCTCTGCGCGAATCCGGAGGCCGAGGCCGCCGCGTCGGTGGACGTCTTCATCGGGGTGGACACCGGACCGGAGGTGGTCACCGGGTCGACCCGGATGAAGGCCGGCACGGCGCAGAAGCTGGTGCTCAACACGTTCTCCACGGCCGTGATGGTGCGTCTGGGCCGGGTCTACTCGAACCTGATGATCGACATGGTGGCCACGAACGCCAAACTGCGTGGCCGCATGATCTCTATTCTCATGGAGGCCACCGGCTGCGCCGAGGAGGTGTGCCGGGTCGCCCTGCGGGAGGCCGACGGCGACCTCAAGACCGCACTCGTCGCGCTCGTGTCCGGCGCCGAGGTGCCGGCCGCCCGGGCCGCGCTGGCCCGCTCCGCCCATCAGGTACGCGGCGCGCTCGAACTGCTCGCCTCCTGAGGGTTCCGGCCCCGGCCGCGGGCCGTCCCGTTCCGCCCGATCCACCCGCCCGGCGCATCCGCCAGGCGGGTGCGACGCGTATCACGTGCGGGGAGGGGACGACTCCTCCCGCACGGATTGTTCAACGAGGCGGAGGGTAATCCTTGAGCATGGCTGAACCGACCGGTCCGCAGGCGCGTATCTCGCAGTGACCAGGATCGCAACGACTCGGTGACGCGGCTCGCTGTGTTCATGGAACAGGCAATGGTGCCATTCCATGGGCGAACGGCGATTTCGCAGCTCCGGTGTGCGCCGAAAACGGCGCCCGCGAGGCGCCCGAACCGGGCCGCTAACAGGAAACATGGACCGGGCTCTCAGCTACTACTCAGGCATTCGTGACAGTTTCGACTCACGACATGGAATCCCCGACGCGTCACATCTGTTGTGTAGGTGTCAGCACCTACGGGCACAGCGGAGGTTACGGGGAGGGCTGATGAACGTGGGGATGGCAAGGAACCGGGCAACCGGCGCGAGCGAGGGGACCGTGGCAATCGTGGACAAGAACATCGGCATGCGTACCGACGAGGTCGCCGAGGAGCGGGACCTGGTCGGCGTCTACCTGCACGAGATCTCCCGGACGCCGCTGCTCGACGCCGCCCGGGAGGTCGACCTCTCCAAGGCGATCGAGGCGGGCCTCTACGCCGAGCACCTGCTCGACGAGGATCGGATCCCCGACGGCGTCGACCGGGAGGACCTGGAGCGGCTGGTCGTCGAGGGTGAGCGCGCGAAGGACCTGTTCATCCGCGCGAACCTGCGGCTGGTCGTGTCGATCGCCCGGCGCTACGTGCGCTCCGGGATGCCCATGCTGGACCTGATCCAGGAGGGCAACACCGGCCTGGTCCGGGCGGTCGAGAAGTTCGACTACGAGCGTGGCTTCAAGTTCTCCACCTACGCGACCTGGTGGATCCGCCAGGCCATCAGCCGGGCGATCGCCCAGCAGGAGCGGACCGTACGGCTTCCCGTGCACCTGGTCGAGGACGTCAACCGGATGCGCAACGTGGCCCGGCAGCTCACCCGTGAGCTGGGCGGCGACCCGGAGCCGGAGCAGATCGCGGCCTCGCTCGGCGTGACCGTCGAGCGGGTCAACGAGCTGGTCCGCTGGTCGCAGGACACCGTCTCGCTGGACACCCCGGTGGGCGACGACGGCGACACCAACCTCGGCGACCTGGTCGCCGACAGCGACGCGCCGTCGCCGGAGGAGATCGTGCTCACCGGCCTGGAGCGGCAGCGGATCGAGGGTCTGCTCAACCACCTCGACGACCGTTCCGCCGGCATCATGCGGGCCCGCTACGGCCTGGAGGACGGGCGGGAGCACTCGCTGACCGAGGTCGCGTCGCGGTTCTCGCTGTCCCGCGAGCGCATCCGCCAGCTGGAGATCCAGGCACTGGGCCGGCTGCGTGAGCTGGCTCGCGCGGAAGGGCTCCAGGCGGCCTGACCTGGTAACAATGAACGGCGAACGGCCGGCGTCCGACAGGGGGACGCCGGCCGTTCGCCGTCTTCGCGGTGCTCAGACCCGGCCGTAGCCGGCGATCGACATGATGTTCATGCCGCGCTTGCTGACGTTGCGCCCGGCGCTGGGCGCGTCGATGATCTGGCCGTTGCCGACGTAGAGCGCCACGTGCCCGAGCCCGGAGTAGAACACCAGGTCACCGGGTTGCAGCTGGCTGCGGCTGATCCGGGTGGTGGCGCCCCACTGTTGCGCCGCGCTGTGCGGCAGCGACTTCCCGGCCGCCCGCCAGGCGGCGAGCGTCAGGCCGGAGCAGTCGTAGCTGCCGGGGCCGTCGTTGCCGTAGCCGTAGGGCTTGCCGACCGCGCCGTATGCGTACCGCACGGCCACGCCGGCCTTGCCGGAGACGGCCGGGGGAGTGCCCGCCGAACTGGGGCTGCCGGGCGCCTCGGTGGCCCGCCCGTAAGCCTTGCGCCGCATCTCGTAGAGGTCGGACAGGTCCGCCTCGATCCGCGTCTTCGCGGACTTGAGCTGCTTGGCCTGCGCCGCCTCCCGGGCGAGCGTGACGTCCAGCGCGGTCTTCTGGTCGATCAGCCGCTGCTGGTCGGCCGTGAAGCTGTTGATGGTGCGCTGCCGCTGGCGGGTGAGCTGGTCGAGCGTGCCCAGCCGCTCCGGCAGCGTGGCCTGGCCGCCCGGGTCCAGCAGGGCCGCCGCGGTGCGCATGCCGCCGGTCTTGTACGCCGTCGCGGCCAGCACGCCCACGTCGGCGCGGCTGCGTTCGGCCTGTTCCTGCAACGGCCCGATCTGGGCCTCCAACTTGGCCGCGGTGGCCTTGTTGGCCTTGATGTCCTCGTTGAGCTTGTTGTAGGACTCGACGATTCGCTCCAGCTCAGTCGAGGACTTCTCGATCTGCTTCGTCAGCTCGGCGGGTGTGGGCTCGGCCCGGGCCACCTGCGCCGGGGCGAGCAGTGCGGCCGAGAGGCCGGCCACCGCCAGCGAGCGGAGCAGCATCCGTAAGGACGACAAGAGCGGAAAGCTCCTCTCCCACCGGTCGCCGGGCGCGTTCGCGACCCGGCGACACCGGCCCGGGGCCGTCCGGGTGGGCGGCTGTCGACCGGGCCGACCTGGACAACCTAACCCGTGATCGCAGTAGCCGGGAGTTCAAGCAGGGGCGAAAGTTGGCAAAGTGGCGGAAAGTGATGAGGGGGATCCGGTGGGTGGATGAGGCGACTCGCCCGATTCGTCGTTCTGGACGGATGTCGCCAGGAACGCCAGGCGAAGTCACGACAAAGACGGAAATCGTTCTCTGTTTCCGGCGGGCAGGGCCGGGCCGGTCAACCCTGCGACAGCCGAAACCCCGAGGTCAGGTGGCGCGAGGCCAACACAATGGAGCCCGGACGGGAAATCCCACCACGGGATCCCTGCTCCCGGGAGGCCCCCGTGCAGACCGACCGCTCCGCCACCCAGCCGCCCCGCTCGCCGCGACCGGCCGCACCCAGGCTGCTCTACGCCCGGCCCGGCATCGTCGTCACCGCCGAGCGCTTCACCGTCGGCCGCAACACCTGGCCGGTTGCCGAGATCACCCAGCTCCGGACCGACCGTGGACCGCACGACCGGCTCGCGATCCGGGCGGTCGCCGTGTCCGCCGCGATGATCGCCGCGGTCGGCCTGCTGCTCGGCTTCACCGGCGGCCTGCACCGGCTGACCGCCGGGGCGTACCTCATGCTCGGCGCGGTCGGGGTGGTGCCGCTGCTGCTCGTGCTGATCGGCGACCGCGTGCGGCCCCCGGCGTACGAGCTGTGGGGACGGGTGCGGGGCACCGAGGTGCTGCTGTTCAGCAGCGACGACGAGCGGCAGTTCGGCCAGGTCGCCCGCGCGCTGGCGCGGGCGCGGGAGGCGGCGCGCCTGGGCGGCTGGGCCGACCCGCCGGCGGCCGAGCCGTGGCGGCCGGCCCGGTGAGCGGCGGTCAGCCCGCGACCGGCTCCGGCGTACGCGGGCGGCTCTCGGCGGCCACCCAGTGGCTCACCCGCCGCTCGGCGTAGAACGAGACGAACGGCACGGTGCCGGCGAGCATCACCAGCAGCATCCGCTTCAGCGGCCAGTTCGCCCGGCGCGACAGGTCGAACGTGAGCGCCAGATAGAGCATGTACAGCCAGCCGTGCGCCACGCCGACCACGCCCACCACGCTCGGGTTGTCGAAGCCGTACTTCAGCGGCATGCCGATCAGGACCAGCACCACGAGCGCCACGCCCACGATCCAGGCGATCACGCGGTACCGGGTAAAGGCTCCGCCCACCGTCGTCCGTCCTTCCGCACCGGCCTCAGCCGGGATAGTCGCCGGGCCGGGCGCCCGGATTGGCGTTCAACCAGGATAGGTAGCGGTTGTACGCGGCCAGCTCGGCGTCGTCCGCCCCGTCGGCCGGCGCGGCCGGCACCCGCACGACGCGCACCGGCCGGCGTACCGCAGGGGTGCCGGCGGTCACCGACGGCGCGGGACCGGCCGACGGCGCGGTGTCCTCCGCCGGCGCCGGGTCGGCGGCGCGCAGCGTCTGGCGGACCTCACGCCACCAGACGAAGACCACGAAGGCGGCGAACACCGGCCACTCGATCGCGTAACCGAAGCTGATCGCGTTCCCCCCGGCGGCGCGGGTGACCTGCCACCAGCCCATGCCGAGGCAACCCGCCACCAGCACGACCATGGCCACGTGGCGGACGATCCACGCCGGTGTCCAGAGCCGTTCCATGCCCACGAGAGTACCGGGGCCGCCTGGGCGTCTCCGACACGGCGTCGTAGGACGGGCGGGGTTTGGTGGCACGCGCGCTGGGCATCCGAACAGGTGCCAACCCGAACGAGACGAGGGGGCGACGATGACCGAATCGGTACGCCGGGACGCGAGCCCGGAACAGCGGGTCGCGGAATGGGACGGCGACCACGCCCGCACCGTCGACGCCGACGGCGAGCAGCTCGGGGTGGACCCCACGGAGCTGGGCGACGAGGACCTGATCCGGGAGATGCAGAGCCTGCACCGCACCCGGCTGGACACGCTGCGGCACGCCACCGACTCGGCGCTCGCCAACCACCTGCGGCGCACCGCCGAACTGGAGACGGAGTACCTGGCCCGGCACCCCGGCCGGGAGGTCGACCCGAGCCGGCTGCGGGACGCCTGATGGCCAGCCACGCCGAGCGCGGCATGTCCGCGCCGCCGGAGGTGGTGTTCAACACCGCGACCGACCCGGACCGCTCGTCGGCCTGGCTGCCCGAGCGGCTGCGCAGCTCCGGCGCCTGCCGGGTGGAGGTCGTCGACGCCGACGACATGCGGGCCCGGTGGAGCGCCGCGGACTGGTCCGCCGAGATCGACGTGGAGCCGGCCGACGCGGGCGGCGCCCGGGTGCGGCTGGACCTGGCCGGGCCGGACCACGACCTGGCCGACGAGATCCTGGCCAACCTCGACCGCGAGGTGGCCGACAACCTGACCGCCGGCTGAGCCCGGCCCGCACGACGAGCACGAGGAGGCCGGGTTGACCGGGAGTGGCCTGAAGCAGAAGGTGGCGCGCCTGCGCCAGGCGTACGCGCCGCACGAGCATCGGCCGCTGGAGGGCTACCTGAAGGCGATGGGCACGTACGCCGGTGTGACAGCCGCGCTCGTGGGCCTGGTCCGGGCGACCGGCCGGCCGGTGCCCGAGCGGCCCACGCCCGCGGACGTGGTGCTGCTCTCGATCGCCACGCACAAGCTCAGCAGGCTGCTGTCCAAGGACGCGATCACCAGCCCGCTGCGCGCGCCGTTCACCCGCTACGACCACCCCATCGGCAGCGGCGAGGTGATGGAGCAGGTCCGCGACGAGGGCAGCCCGACCCGGCACGCGCTCGGCGAGCTGGTGAGCTGCCCGTTCTGCCTTGCGGTCTGGGTGGCCACCGGGCTCACCGGCGGCCTGGTGCTGGCGCCCCGGCTGACCCGGCTGGTCGCCACCGCGCTGACCGCCGTGGCCGCCTCCGACTTCCTCCAGATGGGGTACGCGGTCGCCCAGCAGGCGGCCGAGGGCGCACGCCACGAGTCGTGACCCGTGGACACGGAAAGGGGGCCGGCGTGAGCCGGCCCCCTTTCCCGTGTCTCCCACCCGTCAGGTAGGGGTGGTGCCGTGGTCCTCGCCGGCCCAGCCGCGCGACGCCTCCGGCTCCCGCTCGTCCTCGTCCTCCCCGGTGACGACGTCCCGGTCCACAGCGGTGCGGTCGTGCTCGTTGGCGAAGTCCGGCTCCGGCAGCGTGTCGACGCCCTCCGGGGGCTGTCCGAGCGCCGCCAGGTGCTCGTGGTCGGGGTTGCGGTCGGTCATGTCGCGTCCTCTCGGTCTTCCGGGGGCTCAGGCGACCGTGCCGCCCAGCAGATCGGCCGCCTCGTCCGCCGCGTACTCGCCCTGGGGGAGCGCGGCGATCCGGGTGAGCAGCTCCGCGGGGAGTTCGGCGGCCACCGCCCGGCGGTAGATGTCCGCCTGGGTGATCCGCTCCTGGCCGTGGTAGATGTCGTCGAGCAGGTCGTCGAGCGGCCTGGTGTCGGGCTGCTCGGTCACGGGCGCGTCATCGGTCACGCCGACCACCTACCCGGCACCGAACCGGTCAAACTCGCCCCAACCCCGCTCAGGCCGGCGCCGGGAGCGTGGCCCGGCGGGCCCGGACGGCCTGGGCCAGGTGCTCCAGCACCTCGGCGGTGCTGTCCCAGCCGATGCAGGCGTCGGTGACCGACTGGCCGTACGCCAGCTCCCGGGTCGGGTCCAGGTCCTGCCGGCCCGGCACCAGGAAGCTCTCCAGCATGATGCCGACGATGCCGCGCTGACCGGCCGCGAGCTGCGCGGCCACGTCTGCGGCGACCAGCGGCTGGTTGCGGTGGTCCTTGCCGCTGTTGGCGTGGCTGGCGTCGACCACCACCCGCTCCGGCAGGCCCGCCGCCCGCAGCAGCTCCAGCGCCCCGGCCACCGACTCCGCGTCGTAGTTGGGCCGGCCGCCCCCGCCGCGCAGCACCAGGTGCCCGTCCGCGTTGCCCCGGGTGTGCATGATCGCCGGGGTGCCCGAGACGTCGATGCCGGGGAAGACGTGCGGCACCCCGGCGGCCCGGATCGCGTCCACGGCGGTGGCGATGCTGCCGTCCGGGCGGTTCTTCATGCCGATCGGCATGGACAGCCCGGAGGCGAGCTGCCGGTGCACCTGGCTCTCCACCGTCCGCGCGCCGATCGCGCCCCAGGCCACCGTGTCGGCGATGTACTGCGGGGTGATCGGGTCGAGGAACTCGCAGCCCACCGGCAGGCCCAGCCGCAGCACGTCGAGCAGGAGCGCCCGCGCGGTACGCAGGCCCGTGTTCACGTCGCCGGAGCCGTCCAGCGCCGGGTCGTTGATCAGGCCCTTCCAGCCCACCGTCGAGCGCGGCTTCTCGAAGTAGACACGCATCACCACGAGCAGGTCGTCGGCGACCCGGGCGGCGGCCTCGCGCAGCCGGCCCGCGTACTCCAGGGCGGCGGCCGGGTCGTGCACGGAGCAGGGGCCGACGACGACGAGCAACCGGTCGTCGGCGCGGTCCAGCACCCGGCCGACGGCACGCCGGCCCGCCACGACGGCCTCGGCCAGCGGGGTGTCGAGCGGCAGGTGGTGGTGCAGCAGGGCCGGGGTGGTCAGCGGCACCACACGGTCGATGCGCTGGTCGATGACCCGATGGGCGTCCTGGGACGTGGTCACGGTGGGGATTCCTTCCGCCGACCGTGCCCCCGTGCCGGGTCCGGGGGATCGAGCCGGCTGCTCGCATACGAAAGGGCAGGGAAAAGAATCCCTGCCCGGCCGGCTCGAAGAGGTGGTGACGTCAGCTCATGGTCGAGTCACCGGCTCCTCCAGCCGGCTGCCTAAACCATCGATACGACCGCGTCACGTCGGCCAGCGTACCCGACGCGGGCCGGAAGTCCCGCTGTCGTTCCGAAGTGCGGAACGCGGGGTATGTGATCGTCATGACCACGAGCCACGACCCCAGTGACCAGGAACGGATCGAGTCCCGAGCGCACCTGCTGCCGGAGGAGGCGGCGGCGGGCAGCGACGACGCGGAGGCCCAGGCCGACGCGATCCTCGCCGAGTCCGACATCCGCGAGGCGGACCAGAACGCCGCCCCCGACACGGTGCTGGAGCACCGCACCTCCGAGCAGACCGTCACCCCCGTCGAGCCGCCCGACTGAGCGCGGCGCCCCGGGCCCGGCGGGAACCCCGGTAACTGTCGTCCCGCAGCCGGGCCAGCGGGCCGGTCAGGCGCAACCCCGGCGGCACGTTGCCGATCGGGTCGAACGCGAGCGCGGCGTCCTCGGCGGCGCCGCGTTCGTCGTCGAGGCGTACCTCGCCGAACGGCCGCCACCGGCCCACCGCCGAGGCCACGGCCAGCACCAGCCGGGGCTCGTCGGCGGCGACCGCCGCACCCGCCTCGGCCAGGCCGCGACCCAGGTCGGGTGACTCCGGGTCGGCCAGCACGGCCAGGAACAGCCGCCGCCCGCCGGCCCGGAACGGCATGATCGACGTGTACGTCCCGGTGAAGCGCCGCCGGGGCAGCGGCAGGTTCCGCAGCACCGGCGCGGCGCCGCTGGAACTCCACAGCAGGTCCACCGGCGGCTCCGGGTCGCGGTGCAGCCGTACCGCCACGCCCAGCACGTCCGGCCAGCCGCCCGGCGTCGGCACGCCCTTGGACAGGCGGATCGTGGCCGGCCACCGGCCCGGCAGGTCGAGCAGCGGCACACCGGTCGGCGGTCCCGGCGTACCCCAGATCCGGGTCTCGCCGGCGAACGTGCGCCCGGCCGGGTGCAGCAGCCGGGCGTGCCGGAGCCGGGCCAGCGCGGCGGCGGCGCGCTCGACGGCGGAGGGTGTGGTGGCGGCCATGCCCGCACGGGTACCCCGGCGCGCGGCGACGATGCTCCGGCGCGCGTGTCACCTTTCCGCCTCCGAGATCGGATAGCGTCGTCCCATGCCCGACAGCGGTTTCCCCTGGCCGATCGAGACGACCCGACTGGACAACGGCCTGCGCGTGGTGGTGAGCGAGGACCGCACCGCCCCGGCCGTGGCGGTCAACCTCTGGTACGACGTGGGCTCACGCCACGAGCCGGCGGGACAGACCGGCTTCGCCCACCTCTTCGAACACCTCATGTTCGAGGGCTCGGTGAACGTGGCGAAGACCGAGCACATGAAGCTGATCCAGGGCGCGGGCGGCTCGCTCAACGCGACCACCAACCCGGACCGGACCAACTACTTCGAGACGGTCCCGGCCGAGCATCTGGAACTGGCGCTCTGGCTTGAGGCCGACCGGATGGGTGGGCTGGTGCCGGCGCTGACCCAGGAGACGCTGGACAACCAGCGCGAGGTGGTGAAGAACGAGCGGCGGCAGCGCTACGAGAACGTGCCGTACGGCGACGCGTGGCTGCGCCTGCTGCCGTTGCTCTACCCGCCCGGCCACCCGTACCACCACGCGACGATCGGGTCGATGGCCGACCTGAACGCCGCCGACCTGGCCACCTTCCAGGAGTTCCACAGCACCTACTACGCGCCGAACAACGCGGTCCTCACGGTGGTCGGCGACACCGCAGCGGCGGAGGTGTTCGCGCTCGCCGACAAGTACTTCGGCGGCCTCGCCGCGCGCGCCGAGATCCCGGCCGCGCCGGACGGCCGCACGGTGCCGGCCACCGGCCGCCCGGCGGTGGAGACGGTCACCGCCGACGTGCCCGCGCCCCGCGTCTACGTCGCGCACCGCACCCACCCGTTCGGCACCCAGGGGTACGACGTGACGACGGTGCTGGGCACCGTGCTCGGCAGCGGCCGGGGCAGCCGCCTCTACCAGCGGCTCGCCGACGGTGAGCGGATCGCCCAGCCGGACCTGGTCGGCGCGTACGGGGTGGACCTGGCGCACGCGCCCGCCCCGCTGATCGCCACCGCCACGGCCCGCCCCGGGGTGAGCGCCGAGCGGCTGCGCGACGGGCTGGCCGAGGTGGTCGGCGAGCTGGCCACAGTGCCGGTGACCGCCGCCGAGCTGGACCGCGCCAAGGCGCTGCTGAGCACCATGTGGTGGCGGCAGATGTCCACTGTCGACGGGCGGGCCGACACGCTCGGCCGGTACGCCACCCAGTTCGGCGACCCGGCCCGCGCGGCCGACCGGCTGCCGGCCTGGCTCGCGGTGACCGCGGAGCAGATCGCCGAGCAGGCCGCCGAGCTGCTCGGCGCCGCCGACCGGGTGATCCTGACCTACCTGCCCGAGGAGAACTGATGTCGCTGATCGCCACCCGTCCCGGCCCCGGCGCCGCCCGCGCCTACCGGTTCCCGCAGGTGGTCCGGCGGACGACGGCCGGCGGCCAGGTGGTCGCCGCGCACCTGCCCGGGCAGAACCTCGCCGTCGCGCTGCTGCTGCTCGACGGCGGCGCGGGCCGGGAGCCGGTCGGCAAGGAAGGGCTCGGCGCGGTCCTGGCCAAGGCGCTGGAGGAGGGCACCGCGCAGCGGGACGCCACCGCGTACGCGCTGGCCATCGAGGCGCTCGGCACCGAGCTGGCGACCGGGCTCGACTGGGACTCGTTCCAGGTGAGCGTGCAGGTGCCGGTGGACCGGCTGACCGCCGCCGTGGAGCTGCTGGCCGAGGCGGTCCGTACGCCCCGGCTCGACCCGGCCGACGTGCTGCGCGTACGCGACGACGAGGCCACCGCGCTGCGGATGGACTGGGCCAACCCCGGCCCGCGTGCCGACGCGGTGCTGCGGGCCGAGCTGTTCGGCGCGCAGCACCGGTGGGGCCGCCCGCTCTACGGCGACCCGGACAGCGTGGCCGCGCTGGAGGTGGACGACGTCACCGTCTTCCACTCCGAGTGGTTCATCCGCCCCGGCACGCTCGTCGTCGCCGGTGACCTGGAGCGGATCGACCTGGACGCGCTCGCCGCGACGGCGTTCGCCGGGGCCGGCGGCGGCCCGGTGGAACGCGGCGGCCCGATCGACGTGCCGCTGGCCGGGCAGCGGCGGATCATCCTGGTGGACCGGCCCGGCTCGGTGCAGTCCACGCTGCGGCTGGGCCACCCGTCCCCGCACCGCGCCCACCCCGACCACGTGCCGATGACGCTCGCCGGCACCGTGCTCGGCGGCGCGTTCACGTCCCGGCTCAACCACCTGATCCGCGAGGTGCGCGGCTACACGTACGGGATCCGGGGCGACTTCGCCTCGTCCCGGCGGTTCGGCCGGTTCGCGGTCAGCTCCGGCGTGCAGACCGCGGTGACCGCGCCGGCGCTCGTCGAGTCGGTGGGCGAGATCTCGCGTACCCAGCTCACCGGCGTCAGCGAGGACGAGCTGGAGGTGGCGCGTTCCTGGCGGGCCGGGCAGCTCTCGGTCGAGTTGCAGAGCCCCCGGGCCATCGCCGCGGCCCTGAGCACGCTGGTCGTGCACGACCTGCCGGACGACTACCACGCGCGGCTGCGGGAGCAACTGCTCGCGGCGACAGTCGAGGACGTCTCCGCCGCGGCCGCGACCTACCTGCACCCCGAGTCGCTGACGATGGTGATCGAGGGGGACGCGGCGGTCATCCGGGACGAGCTGGTCGCCAGCGGTCTCGGCGAGGTGGTCGACCACACGTGACCGGACGGGGCGGCGGGCCTGTGATTCCCGTCGCCCCGCATCCGCGCGGTGGGAAACGTTTCCCACCCGCACCGCCCGGCTGGGTAGCCTCGCGGGCATGAGGATCGGCATTGTGGGAGCCACCGGCCAGGTCGGTGGCGTCATGCGGCAGGTGCTGGCGGAGCGCGAGTTCCCGGCGGAGCAGGTGCGCCTGTTCGCCTCGGCCCGGTCGGCCGGGCGCACGCTGCCCTGGCGCGGCGGCGAGGTCACCGTGGAGGACGCGGCCACCGCGGACTACCGCGGCCTGGACATCGTGCTCTTCTCGGCGGGCAAGGGCACCGCGAAGGAGCTGGCTCCCCGGGTCGCCGAGGCTGGCGCCGTGGTGATCGACAACTCCTCGGCGTTCCGGATGGACCCGCAGGTGCCGCTGGTGGTGGCCGAGGTCAACCCGCACGCGATCGCGGACCGCCCGAAGGGCATCGTGGCCAACCCGAACTGCACCACGATGGCCGCCATGCCGGTGCTGCGCCCGCTGCACGACGAGGCCGGGCTGGTCAGCCTCGTCGTCGCCACCTACCAGGCGGTCTCCGGCGCCGGCCTGGCCGGGGTGGCGGAACTGGACGAGCAGGTCCGCAAGGTGGCCGAGGACGCCGCCGGGCTCGCCTTCGACGGCCGGGCGGTGGAGTTCCCGGCGCCGCGCTCGTTCGCCCGTCCGATCGCCTTCAACGTGCTCCCGCTGGCCGGTTCGATCGTCGACGACGGCTCCGACGAGACCGACGAGGAGCAGAAGCTGCGCAACGAGAGCCGCAAGATCCTGGAGATCCCCGGGCTGAAGGTCTCCGGCACGTGCGTGCGGGTGCCGGTCTTCACCGGCCACTCGTTGCAGATCAACGCCCGGTTCGCCCGGCCGATCGACCCGGCCCGGGCCCGCGAGCTGCTCGACGGCGCGCCCGGCGTGGCGCTGCGCGACGTGCCGACGCCGCTGGAGGCGGCCGGCCAGGACCCGACGTACGTCGGCCGGATCCGGGCCGACGAGACCGTCGAGCACGGGCTCGCGCTGTTCTGCGCCAACGACAACCTGCGCAAGGGCGCGGCGCTGAACGCCGTGCAGCTCGCCGAGCTGGTCGCCGCCGAGCGCTGACCCCGCGGGCGTCCGTGCCCGGGCCATCCGGCACGGACGCCCGCTCAGCGGGTATGCCCTCCGCGTCGCCGGCCGCCCCGCGCCGGCGGGGGCGGGGGTGCCGATGACGGCCGAAGGAGACACCGGGGACGCCGGTATGCGCTCGGACACGGGCCGGGCGATCGGGTTCAGCGACGCGGTCTTCGCCATCGTCATCACGCTGCTGGTGCTGGACCTGCGGGTGCCCGAGACGGCGCCGGGCGGGATGCTGCGCGCGCTGCTCGACCAGTGGCCGGTCTACCTCGCCTACGTCACGTCCTACCTGTACGTGGCGGTCAACTGGCTGAACCACAAGGGGACGTTCCACCGGGTCCGCTGCGCCGACCGGGGACTGCACTGGGCGAACCTCGGCGTGCTGTTCAGCGTGGCGCTGCTGCCGTTCGTCACCGCGCTCGTCTCCCGGGCCGTGGAGGAGGGCGACGTCTTCGACGAGCGGGTCGCGGTGTCCGCGTACGCGCTGGTCGGCGTGATCCTGTCGATCACCTGGTTGTGGCTCTACCACTACCTGAGCCGACACCGGGAGCTGCTGGAGCCGCACGTCCCCGCCCGGTTCTTCGAGGCCGAACGCGTCCGGGCGCTGCTCGGCGTCCTCGCGTACGCGATCGCCGGTCTGGTGGGCGTGCTGCTGAGCGTGCCGGCGGCGCTGGTGGTGCTCCTGCTGCTGCCGCTCTTCTACGGGTTGTCCAGCAACGGCTTCTACGACCTGCGCCGGCGCCTGCGCCACCGGCGGTGACGCCCGCGTTACCCCGCCTGTGGCGGCGGGTAGACGGCGGTGCCGACACCGAGAGGGGAGCACCATGACAACGGTCGGAGAGTTCATGACGACCCGGTTGGTGACGATGGACGGCAACGACACGCTGATCGCCGCGGCGCAGGAGATGCGCGACAGCGCCATCGGCGACGTGGTGGTGACCGACGGCGACAACGTGGTCGGGATCGTGACGGACCGGGACATCGCGGTACGGGGCGTGGCCGAGAACATGGACCCCACCGCCACCCGGCTCAACCAGATCACCAGCAAGGACGTGGTGACCGTCAGCCAGAACGACGACGCCGTGGCCGCCGCCGACCTGATGCGCACGTACGCGGTCCGCCGCCTCCCGGTGGTCGACGACGGCCGGCTGGTCGGCCTCATCTCCATGGGTGACCTGGCGGTGGAGCGGGAACCCCAGTCGGTGCTCGCGGACATCAGCGCCGACGACCCCAACAACTAGACCTGTCCGCCGCGGTGACGCCGGCCCCCGGTTCGGGGGCCGGCGTCGCGCGTCGCGACGGTGCCGCGCTCACCCGGTTCGGGCGAGGTTGGCCGCGCAACGGGTGGGGACACGGAGCCTCGGACAGGGAGACCGCGGATCGCGGGAGGAGTCGCCCGGATGGTGGACATGACCACGAGATTCTTCGAGGACCTGGACCGGCGGGGGTTCGAGCCGTTGCTGGTCAAGACCTCCGGAACGCTCCGCTTCGACCTGCACGAGGGCCCGCACACCACGCACTGGCTGCTGGAGATCGATCACGGCAAGCTGCGGGTCCGGCAGGAGGACGGCGAGGCGGACACGGTGGTGGGCACCGAGCCGCGCCTGTTCGCCGAGCTGGTCGGCGGCGAGGAGAACGCCATCGCGGCGCTGCTGCGCGGCGACATGACAGTCGTCGGCGACCTGCGGCTCGTGCTTCAGGTCGAGCGGGTCTTCCCCGGCCCGCCGGACTCCCGCGGACCGCACCACACGTTCAGCGGGAGGGGTGTCTGATGCCCGGCGGCAACACCGTCCGGATCCTGGACGGCAACACGTTCGTGGTGTGCGAGGACACCGGCGACATCGAGGCCACGCCGAGCGAGCCGACCGGCCTGTTCTCGCTCGACACGCGGTACCTGTCGAAGTGGGTGCTCACCGTCAACGGGGAGCGGCTCAACGCGCTCTCCTACGACGACCTCCAGTACTACGAGGCCCGGTTCTTCCTGGTGCCCGGCATGGCCACGCACTACATCGACGCGAAGCTGTCGGTCATCCGGGAGCGGGCCGTCGGCGGCAGCTTCCGGGAGACGCTGACCATCCTCAACCACGACGAGAAGGCGGTCGACCTGGAGATCCGGATGGACGCCGGCTCCGACTTCGCCGACCTGTTCCAGGTCAAGGACGAGATCCTGAACAAGAAGGGCGAACACTACGCCGAGGCCGAGCCGGACCGGCTGCGCCTGGGCTACCGGCGTGGCAACTTCCGGCGCGAGACGCTCGTCTCCGCCGACCAGCCGGCCCGCTACGACCAGCGCGGCTTCGCCTGGAGCGTCCGGCTGGAACCCAACGAGCAGTGGGACGCCGTCATCGACGTGCAGACGTTCGCGATCGGCCCCGGCGGCCGGGACCTGCGGATGGGACTGCGCGCGCACGGCACCGAGCGGATCGCGCTCCAGCACGACCTGGAGGAGTGGATCAGCCGGGCCCCGAAGCTGAACAGCGAGCACGAGGAACTCGCCGCGACGTACCGGCGGAGCCTGGTCGACCTCGCGGCGCTGCGCTTCTCGCCGCTGTCACTCGGCGGGCAGACGCTGCCCGCGGCCGGCCTGCCCTGGTTCATGACCATGTTCGGCCGGGACAGCATCCTCACCTGCCTCCAGGTGCTGCCGTTCGCGCCGGAGATGTCGAAGACGACGCTGCGCATCCTCGGCGCGCTCCAGGGCACCCGGTTCGACGACTTCCGGGACGAGGACCCGGGCCGGATCCTGCACGAGATGCGGTACGGCGAGACCGCCGCGTTCGAGGAGCAGCCGCACTCGCCGTACTACGGCTCGGTGGACGCGACGCCGCTGTTCGTGGTGCTGCTCGACGAGTACGAGCGGTGGAGCGGCGACGGCGCGCTGGTCAAGGAGCTGGAACGGGAGTGCCGGGCCGCGCTGAAGTGGATCGACGACTACGCCGACCTGCTCGGCAACGGCTACATCTGGTACGAGCGGCGCAACACCGACACCGGCCTGGAGAACCAGTGCTGGAAGGACTCGTGGGACTCCATCTCGTACGCCGACGGCACGCTTCCGCCGTTCCCGCGGGCGACCTGCGAGGTGCAGGGGTACGCGTACGACGCGAAGATGCGGGCCGCCCGGATGGCCCGGGAGTTCTGGGACGACCCCACGTACGCCGATCAGCTGGAACGCGAGGCGGCGGAGCTGAAGCGGCGCTTCAACAACGACTGGTGGGTCGCCGACCGCGGCTTCTACGCGCTCGCGCTGGACCCGGACGGGCGCCAGTGCGACGTGCTCACCTCCAACATCGGGCACCTGTTGTGGAGCGGGATCGTGGACGACGAGCGGGCGCCGAAGATCGCCGAGCATCTCGTCGGTCCCCGGCTCTGGTCCGGCTGGGGGGTGCGGACGCTGGCCGAGGGCGAGGTCCGCTACAACCCGATCGGCTACCACAACGGCACGATCTGGCCGTTCGACAACTCGTTCGTCGCCTGGGGCCTGCGCCGGTACGGCTTCGCCGAGGAGGCCGCCACAGTGGCAAACGGCATCCTCGACGCGGCCACCTACTTCGACGGCCGGCTGCCGGAGGCGTTCGGCGGCTACCAGCGCGAGCTGACCAAGTTCCCGGTGGAGTACCCGACGGCGTGCAGCCCGCAGGCCTGGTCGACCGGGGCGCCGCTGCTGCTGCTGCGCACCATGCTGGGGCTGGAGCCGCACGACAAGCACCTGGCGGTCGACCCGCGGCTGCCGGTGGGCATGGGACGGATCGAGGTGCTGGACATCCCGGGTCGCTGGGGCCGGGTGGACGCGTTCGCCCGGGGCCGGCTCGACCTCGACGAGATGGCCGACTGAGCGGGCCGGCGCCCGGGGCAAGTGCCGGCGCCCGGGCGGCGGGTCAGTGCCCGGGCGGCGGCGCGGTGTGTGCCTCGTTCGGGGGAAGCAGGCAGAACTCGTTGCCCTCCGGGTCGGCCAGCACGGTCCAGCGCGGCAGCTCGCGGACGACTGTCGCGCCCGCCTCCAGCACCGCGGCCCGCTCCTCGGCGTCACCGACCAGGTCGAGGTGGATCCGGCCGGGCTCCGGAAGCACGTCGGCGGGGCTGATCCACAGGTCCGGACGCCGCCCGTGCGGGTCGCGCAGCAGCACCGCCTCGGTCGGCGCGAGCGTGCCCTCGGCGAGCTTCACCCGGTCCGCCTCGACCACCGGCAGCCCGGTGACCGCACTCCAGAACGGTGCGAGCAGGTAGGGGTCGCGGCAGTGGATGACGATCGCGGCGAGGTCGGGCATTCCTCGAACCTAGTCGCCCGCGGCGGCGGGCAGGACGCTGTCCAGGAACGCGGCGGCGGCCGCGCGCAGGTCGGGCCGGGCCAGGTCGAGCGCGTGACCGCCGTGCGTGAGCCAGAGATGCGTCGGGTGCCCGGCGGCGAGCAGCCGGCCGGCCAGCTCGACCGGCTGGGCGGCCGGCACCGCTTCGTCGTCACGCCCCTGCACCAGCAGCACCGGTACGCCGGAGCCGAGGTGGGTGGCGACAGCCGCGTCGACGGTGGCCGGATCGTCCGCGGCCGGCGGACGGCCCAGCAGGTCGGTCCACGGGTCGTCGCCGGGAGCGCGCCGGCGCCGCTGCTCCGGGTCGAGCGGGTCGACGGGTGCCCAGTACGCGAGCACCCCCGCCACGTCGCCGGGCCGGTCCACCCCGCGCAGGCCGAGTTGAAGCGCCAGCATCCCGCCGGCCGAGTCGCCGCCCACCAGCAGCGGCAGGCCGCCCGCCCCGGCCCAGGCCACCCGGGCCGCGGCGCGGACGTCGTCGAGCTGCGCCGGCCAGCGCGCCTGGTGCGAGAACCGGTACGTGGCCGGGACCACGCGCAGCCCGAGCGACGCGAGTGCCGTCCCGTCCTCCTCGGCGCGGGCCCGCCAGCCGCCGCCGTAGATCCAGAGCAACACCGCGCGTTCGGTCATGTCGCCATCGTCGCCGAGCCCGGGCCGGTGCGCGACCCCGGTCTGCCGAGGGCAGATCGGCCCTACGGTCGCGTAACCTACTCGGGGTAAAGTTTCGACATGTCGGAACTCGTGTACCCCCCTGTGATCACCGCCGCGAAGACGATGTTCCGGCTTCTCGACCTGCGCCTCGACGTGTCCGGCAGCGACCACGTGCCGCAGACCGGCGGCGCCGTGCTCGCGTCCAACCACGTGAGCTATCTCGACTTCATCTTCTGCGGCTACGGCGCGCATCCGGCCAAGCGGCTGGTCCGGTTCATGGCCAAGGACAGCGTCTTCCGGCACCGCGTTTCCGGTCCGCTGATGCGCGGCATGAAGCACATCCCGGTCAACCGGGCCGCCGGCGCCGGCTCGTACGCCGCCGCCGTGAGCGCGCTGCGCCAGGGCGAGGTGGTCGGCGTCTTCCCGGAAGCGACGATCAGCCGCTCCTTCACCGTGAAGGACCTGAAGAACGGCGCGGCCCGGATGTCGCAGGAGGCGGGCGTGCCGCTGCTGCCGGTCGCGCTCTGGGGCACCCAGCGGCTGTGGACCAAGGGCCGCCCGCGCACGCTGACCCGCCGGCACACCCCGATCACCATCATCGTCGGCGAGCCGATGGACCCGTCCGCCTACCCGGACGCCACCGTCATGACCGCCGACCTGCGTACCCGCCTGTCGGCGCTGGTCGACCGGGCCCAGCGGGAGTACCCGGACAAGCCGTCCGGCCCGGACGACACCTGGTGGCAGCCGGCCCACCTGGGCGGCGGCGCGCCGACCCCGGAGGAGGCGGTCGAGCTGGACCGGTCCGAGCGCCGCACCCGCAGCGCCTCCTGACCACGCCGGGTTCCGCCGCGGGGGAGCGTCAGCAGGCGGAGCCGGGCTGGTCGTGGGCGGGGAAGCCGGACCACGCCCACGGCGACGCCTCGGCCTCCGGCGGACGGTAGTAGTCGTCGCGGGACAGGAACTCCACCGGCAGCGAGCCCGGCAGCGTCACGGTGCCCAGCGTCGGGCCGGGGGAGGCGGCCACCCGGACGGCGAGGACGTCCCGTTCCGGCGGGGACAGGTCCACCAGGTCGGCGTTGGCGAGCCGGAAACCGGCCACCGAGCGGCGTACCTGCCGGGCCAGCCCGGCGACCAGACCGACCGGCCCGGTCAGCGCCAGCGCCGGCTGCCGGATGGTGCGTAGCGCGTCGCAGACGATGCGCAGCTCGGCGTTGCCGTCGCCCACCTCGGCCAGCTCCAGCCGGGACGGCCACTGCCAGCGGATCTGGCTGCTGACCAGGCGGGACAGTCGGGCCGGACGCCGGTGCCGGGCACCTGCCCGGCTGTCCCGCCCGGACACCACCGACAGTTCGGAGCCGGTGCAGACGTACGCCAGGCGGCGGTCGGTCACGGTGATCGTCGCCGGGGCGGGCAGCGACCAGCAGCGGACGTCCTCGCTCGGGCCGAGCAGGTGACCGGCGACGCGCAGGAAGTGCTGACCGAGCAGACGTTCGCCCGGCTCGGGCACCAGCTCGTAGCGCCGGTCGAGCACGGGACGGGTGGGGTCGTCGTCGGCGTCGAACCGGTGCGGTCCGACGAAGAAGGGTGTGGCGTCCTCCGGCACGGTACGACCTCCCGATGACGGTTGGCGGTAACGGTGAGCCTGCCCGATTCCTGGGGCGACTGTCATGACGCCTGTTAGGGGGTCGGCCGGTCGGCCGACGCCTGCGACCGGTAGATGCCGATATCTTCCGGTCGGACGAGTCCGTCCTCGATCGCCCGGGCGAGCAGTGCCGCCTTCGTGGCGGCCGGACGCCCCGCTCGGGTGTACTTGATCCGCGCACGGTCGACGTACTGCTTCACGGTGTGCTCACTGATCTGCATCCGGCGCGCCACCGACGCCTTCGACATCGACTGGAACCACAGCAGCAGCGCCTCGCGCTCCTTGTCCGACAGGGACGGACGATCCGGGCGGGCGTCACCGACCATCGCGCCGGCCAGCGCCGGGGGCACGTACGGCCGGTCGCTCGCCGCCGCCAGCACGGTGGCCACGCAGTGCTCGCGCCCCTCGTGCTTGGCCAGGAACGCGACCGCCCCGGCGTCGAGCGCGGCGAGCATGGTCTGCGGGTCGCTGTGCTCGGAGTAGACCACCACCCGGCGCCCGGCCGCGCTCAGCTCGGCCAGCTTGTCCAGCGCCATCCGGCCGTGCAGGCGCAGGTCGAGCAGCACCACCTCGGCGTCCGGCGCGGCCCGCAGCACCTCGTCCGGGTCGTCGCCGGTGGCCAGCACCCGCAACCGGGGCTCGCGGGCCAGCCAGGCGCGCACCCCGTCGATCACCACCGGATGGTCGTCGACGATCGCCACCCCGATCGGGGTTCCGGCGTTCACGTCCGCCGCCAGCGGGTCTGCGTCCATCTGATCTCCCCGTCCCGCTCGTGCAGGTGTTCCACCGGCCCGTCCCCGCCGGTCGCCGGCTCGTCCGGGCCGTCTTGATCCGGTGTCACCAGGCTGACCACCACCTCGTCCTGGCCTGCTACCACTGTGAGCCGGGCCCAACCCTCGGCGGCGGCGAGCGCCGCGGTGAGCGGGTCGGCCAGCCCGCGCCGGATCTCCACCGGCAACTCCGGCGGCGTGCCGACCGACACCAGGTCGATCGGCAGTCCGTTGCGTTCGGCCAGGTCGGCCGCCGCGCGCAGTTCGTGCAGCAGCGCGTCCGGCACGTCGTCCGACTCGGCGATGAGCCGGCGCAGCCGGGCCGCCGCCAGCACCGCGCGCCGCCGTACCGCCGGGTCGGCCGGGTCGGCGTCGCCCTCCGCCAGCTCGGCCAGTACCTCCTCGGCGGTGCCGCTGACCAGCGCCAGCCGTGCCTGCCGTTCGGTGCGGGCCCGCTCGGCCGCCTCCTGCTCCGCCGCCACGGCGAGCGTCGCCGCGGCGGTGGCCGCCCGGTTCCGGGCCTGCGCGGTGAGCGCCGCCGCGCCGACGAAGACCGCCACCGGCAGGGTGGAGGTGCCGTAGACGTACATCGCGGCCCGGCTCAGGTCGGCCGGCGCGGTCGCCCCGTACAGCATCACCGCCGCCAGCGCGATCGTGCCGTGCGCGGCGAGCATGACCAGCAGCCGGCGCACCGGCCGCTGCCAGAGCACCAGCAGGAAGAACCAGGCCAGACCGCCCCACACCCAGTTGGCGGTGCTGAACAGGAACCGGTCGCCGGCACCCGCGACCACCGCCGCGTCGACCACCAGCAGCACCGCGGCCAGCGGCCCGGCCGCCGGCAGCCCGCCGCGCAGCAGCCGTGCGCCGGCCCCGACCCCGACCAGCGCGGTCACCAGCCAGCCCGTCGCCACCACGGCCGGGAAGGCCATCCCCGGCCCGGCCCGCAACACGGCCGGCAGCGCCACCGCCAGGTGCCAGGCCGCCGCGATGACGATCGCGGCGATCCGCGCGCCGCCGTCGGACGCGTCGGCCACCGCGTGCGCCTCCGGCGGAGCCGTGGCCGCTGCGGAGCGCGTCGCAGTCCGCGGCCGGGGCAGCGGGCGCAGCGCGGAGCCGGCCGCCACGGCCGTACCCGACTCACTCGCCATCGGACCACTCCAGCCGAATCCGGGTGCCGGTGCCAGGGGCGGAAGTCACCACCGCCCGACCGCCCACAGTGCTCATCCTCCCGTGGATCGACTCGCGCAGCCCGTACCGGTGGGCCGGGACCGTGGACGGGTCGAAACCGGGACCGTCGTCGACCACCTCGACCACGACGGTGCCGCCCTCGCGGGCCAGGCGCAGCGACGTGGCCGCGCCCGGCGCGTGGCGTGCCACGTTCGCCAGCGCGGCGGCGGCGCTGTCGGCGAGCGCCGTGGCGACCTCCGCCGGCAGCCGGCACGGCGCGAGCGTCGCGGTCACCGCGAGCCCGGGCGTCCCGGCCAGCACCTCGCGCAGCCGTTCGTCCAGGTCGGCCTCGCCGGGCGCGGTCGCGGTCCGCGCGCCCGCCAGGGCGGTGAGGGTACGCAGATCGTCCGCGCACCGCTCGCGCAACGTCGCCGAGTCGGGTACGGCGCCGAGGCCGACCATGGTGAGCGTGCCCAGGACGGTGTCGTGCAGGTCGCGGTTCTGCCGCCGTTCGTCCTCGCGGGCGGCGCGTGCCACCACCGCCTCGTGGGACAACCGCTGGTAGTCGGCGAACGCGGCGTCGGCGCGGGCGATCCGGCGGCGCATCACCGCTGTCATCACCGCCGCGCTGCCGGTCTGCACCAGCAGCGTCCCGGCGTGCGCCCGCGCCTCGACCGGGTTGCCGGCCAGCGTGGTGCCGGTGACGTACGCGGCGGTGACCAGCAGGCCGGCCGGCACGGACCAGCGGGCCGGGGCGGTGGCCTGCGCGTTGATGACGGTCGAGCTGGCCAGCACCGCGACCCAGCTGGCCTCGCCCGGCAGCACCTCCGGCGCGACGAGCCACGGGACGGCGAGCGCGGCGGCGGTGGTCAGCGCCACGTCACCGGCGACCAGCGCGCCGCCGATGCCGTGCCGGAACGCGCGGAACGCGTACCAGACCGACCAGGCGGTCAGCACGACCACCGCGGGGACCAGCAGCGCCACCCGCACCGGCGGCGTGCGCACCGACAGCGCGACCACCGCGCCGACCAGGCCGCAGGTGAGCCGCAGCAGCGCCGGCAGGGTGGTGAAGATCCGGCTGAACGCGTCACCCGCCGGACGGGCCAGCGGGGCCCGTGACAGGGGCATGGCGGCAGCGACCGGCATCGGGGGGATGTCCTTCCGGCAGCGACCCGGCCGGGTCCGCGCGGCATAGATTGACGCTGGAGAATAACATGGTTTGTCGCAACTGGTTACCCTTGGTGCTTGACGAGTTTCGCTCCGGCGTAAAGCAGACGGCGGTCCGGCCCGGCGGTCAGCGGCGCACGGCGGCGAGCAGGTGGGCGCTGGCGCCGAGGATCGCCGCGTCCCGCTCGAACGTCTCGGCGCAGGCCAGCGCGTCGGCGAACAACCGCTCGTGCGACCCGGTGCCGAGCGCGTTCAGCAGCGGCCACAGCGGACCCTCCACCCCGTACACCTGGGGGTCGGGCAGTCCGGCCGCGACGAAGTCGGCGGCCAGTTCCTCCGGCCGGTGGAAGAACGCGGTGGTGAAGCCGGTGCGGGGATCGTTGACGCCGGTCTCGTACTCGGCGCGCAGCAACCGACGGTTGTGCTCGTCGACGCGGCCCTGCGCGCTCAGGTCGATCAGCGCGGCGTGGCGGCTGATCGCCGCCGCCACGACCGTCCCGCCCGGCCGGGTCACCCGCGCCGCCTCGCGCAGCGCCGCCACCCGGTCGGCCTGCCGCGGCAGGTGGTAGAGCGGGCCGAGCAGCAGCGTCGCGTCCGCCGCCGCGTCGGGCGACGGCAACGCGCGGGCGTCCCCCACCGACGCGGTCACCAGCGGGTACGCGGACCGCGCGGCGGCCACGTGCGCGGGCACCAGGTCGACCAGGTGCACCCGGTAACCGGCCGCGGCGAGCGGACCCGCGTAGGCACCGGGACCGCCGCCGACGTCCAGCACGTCCGCGGGTGCGGCGGGCAGAAGCCGGGCGAGCAGATCGCGGGTACGCCGTGCCTCCAGCCGGCCCTGCGGTGACCCTTCCAGCCGGTCGGCCTCGGCGTAGACCTCGGTGTAGTAGCGACTGATGTCCGGTTCGGCCGGGCGGTGTGCGGGCATCGATCGATGGTCGCCGAGAAGCGGAGCCGCAGCATCCGGTTTACGGTTGCCGGTGTCTCCTACCCTGCGGGGTATGGCATACCAGCCGGCCATGGTGCCGCCGAAGAAGTCCAAGCGAACCTTGTTCATCGTGCTCGGCGTGGTGCTGGCGATCTGTTGCTCCGGCGGTGTGCTCGCCGGCTTCTTCCTCTTCCGGGCCGTGCAGGAAGCCACCGGCCCGGCCCGGTCCACAGCGGAGACCTACGCCGAGGCGATCGTCGACCGCGACTATCCCGCCGCGTACCGGCAGTTCTGCTCCTCGGTGCGCGACCGGGTCAGCGAGGCGGACTTCACCCGGCAGCAGTCCTCCCAGCCGGAGTTCACCGGCTACGAGATCACCGGGCTGAACGTGTCGAACAACAACGGGCGGGTGAGCGGGTCGACGACCATCCGCTTCACGCCGTCAGTCGGCACGAAGGTGACCCAGTCGTTCCCGATGGTCAAGGAAGACGGCGAGTGGCGGATCTGCGAGTGAGCCGGTCGCGGGGCGGCCTGGCGGGCGCCTGGCGGGCATACTCCGCGGGATGACTGCGGAGTCCCCGCCGGTCCTGCGGCCCGGCCCCTTCCTCGTGGTGCTGCTCGGCGCGGTCGTGATCGCGTTGTTGCTGTTCATGCCGATCCGGATCGGCTTCGGTGACCACACGGCGGGCACCAGCTGCGGCAACGCGGTCGCCATGGATCTCGGGCACTGGCGCGACCAGCCCTACTCGGAGGAGAGGGACATCTACCTGGACCTGGCATTCCGGAGGTGTATCAGCGAGCGCGTCGACCGGACCGCGCAGTCCGTCGGCGTGCTCACGTTGACGCTGCTCACCATCATGGGGATGCGGGTGTGGCACGCGGCTCGCCGGGAGCGATCCCGCCCGTCCGGAGGTGAACCTCTTCAGTCGCCGCGTGACACCTGATCCACTTGTCGCATGGCCTCATCTCCCGCCACACCGCTTCCGCCGGCCGTCGAGGACCGGCTCGCCCGCGAGCGCAACGTCTGGCTCTGCACGCTGCGCCGTGACGGCTCTCCGCACGTCACGCCGGTGTGGTTCGTCTACGCCGACGACGTCTGGTGGATCGGCTGCGAGGGGCGCAGCGTCAAGGCCCGCAACGTGGCGACCGACCCCCGCGTCTCGCTCGCCCTGGAGGACGGCGTCCACCCGGTCGTCGCGGAGGGCGAGGCTCGCGTGCACCGCGCCGACTTCCCGCCCGTGATCGTGGCGGCGTTCGCGGAGAAGTACGGCGGATGGGACATCCGGCAGCCGGTCACACCGGACAGTGAACGGGTGCTGCTGGAGGTGCCCGTCCGGCGATGGCTGCTCGCCGGCACGGCACGCTAGTCCCCGGAGAACCCCCAGTAGGAGATCTCGTTCGGGGCACCCGCCTCGTCGTCCGGCGGCGCACGCGATCATGCCCGAGACCACCGACGAAACCGGCGGGTCACCGCGACCGGGATTCCTGTGCCACTCTCTGCGCCATGCGTCTGTCGCCGAGCCTGGGAGTCGCCGCGGTCGTGGCCGGCCTGCTGTCGGTCGGAGCGGCGCTGCTCGCCATGCCGGACGCGTCGCTTCTGTGGGCCGTGGTCACGCTCGCGGCGCTGTGCGGCCACGCGCTCACGGCCTCCGGAACGGCCCGGGTGCGGTGGGGCGTCGCCACCGGCGCCGGGGTGTTCGTCCTGGTGGCAGCGGCGAACCTGCTCTGGCATCGGGGATGGGGGACGGACGCGGGCGACCTGGCACGGGGCCAGGCGACGGCGAGGGCGTACCTGCTGGAGCGCTGGCAGGACGGCATGGACCGGCAGCGGATCATCGTGTGGGGCCTCGTTCTCGGCGTACTCCTGCTCGCCGTCGCCGTGTCGGCGCTGCCGGCACGCGGCGGGCGGCACGGTGTGGTGACGACGCTCCTGGCGCCGGCCGCGCTCGTCTGGTGCGGGCTGAGCGTGGCGTCGACGCCCGGCGAACCGCCGCTGCTCGACCTGTTCGCCGCCGTGTGGCCGGGGTTGCTCGCCGTGCTAGTCACCGCCGGGGTGCTCGCGGCGTCCGGATGGCGGAGCGACCGGCGCGGGCTCCTCCCGACCGGGATGATCCTGCTGGCGCTGGTCGCCGTGGGAGCCTGCTCGCATCTTGCCTCCGCATGGACGACCTGGTGGACCCTGGTCGAGCCCGCCGAGGACGCCTTCCTGCAACCGGGGATCATGGTGAGCACGAGCGCTCCGGCGGCCGGTGCCATCGAGGTCTCCTCGGCCGTGGAGATGGCTGTCGCCCTCGGCGGCGTGGGGCTGGCGGTCGTCGGCGCACTGCGCGCCCACCGCGAGACCGAGGGTCGCTGAGAACCTGCGGCGTCCGGCGGGCCGCGCCTACGGGTGGGTGTCGGTGATCGCGATGACCTCGTCGAGGCGGTCCAGCGCGGCCCGCAGGTCGTCGACCTTGGCCTGGATGCGCTCGCGCTCGGCGCGCAGCATGGCCCGCTGCGCGGGGTCGGTGTGCCCGGAGTCCCAGCACGGCAGGAGTTCCGCGATCCGGCTGCTGGTCAGGCCCGCCGCGTACATCTGCTGGATGAAGCGGACCAGCGTGACCGTGTCCGGCCGGTAGAGGCGCTGGCCGGACGGGCTGCGCCTGGGGAAGAGAAGACCCTGTTCCTCGTAGTAGCGCACCGCGCGCACCGAGACACCGGCGTCGCGCGCCACCTCGCCGATGCGGATCAGCTGCTCGGGCACCGTGACTCCTCTCACCCCGGTCTCGGCGCTCAGCACTTGCCTCTGACGTCAACGTCAGGTTTTAGCGTACCGGGCATGGACATCACCAACTCGGTAGCCCTCGTCACCGGAGCCAACCGCGGCCTGGGCCGCGCCTTCGCCCAGCGCCTGCTCGAACGGGGCGCCCGCAAGGTCTACGCGACCGCACGCCGGCCGGAGACCGTCGACCTGCCCGGGGTCGAGGTGCTGCCGCTCGACATCACCAGTCCCGCATCGGTGCGTGCCGTCGCCGCTGCCGCCCCGGACGTCACGCTGCTCGTCAACAACGCCGGGATCCAGACCGGCACCGACCTGGTGGCCGGTTCGCTGGACGCGGTGCGGCACGAGGTGGACACCAACGTGCTCGGCCACCTGGAGATGATCCGGGCGTTCGCGCCGGCGCTCGCCCACAACGGCGGGGGCGCGATCGTGAACGTGCTCTCCGCCATGTCGTGGTTCGGAACCAGGGGCGCCGGCGCGTACCACCTGACCAAGGCCGCCGCGTGGGCGATGACGAACGGCGTACGCCTGGAACTCGCCGACCAGGGCACGCTCGTGACGGCGGTGCACCTCGGCCTGGCCGACACCGACATGTCCGCCGGGTGGCCCGTCGACAAGATCGCGCCGTCCGACCTGGCCGACGCGGCGCTCGACGGCGTCGAGGCGGGTGCCGCCGAAGTCCTCGCCGACCAGTGGAGCCGCGACGTCAAGTCCCGGCTGACGCTGACGCCGGAGGAGTTCAACGCCGCGATGGACCGCGCCCTGGCGGCGCTGACGGCGGCCTGAGTTGTTCAGCCGGGCCGTCCGCTGGTCGTACTCGCGTACGGGCCCGGCTGTACCCTCCCGGTCCTGGCCGCCTTCGACGGGGGCCGTCGGCCGTCGTCGGCCGGAGTCGCTGCGTGGGGCCTTCGCCGTCACCCGGCCAGGTGACCGGTGGCCCGCAGCAGCGCCCGGGAGAAGCGGTTGAGATCGGCACCGGCTAGCTGCGGTGGGGTGAACCAGTCCAGCTCGCTGATCTCGTCGTGGTCGGGGACCGGCTCTCCGTCGGCGATGGTCGCCTGGTAGACCGCGGTGACATAGGCGACGCGGTCGCCGTTCGGGTAGCTCACCTCGTAGTCGGGGCCGCCGAGCACGTCCAGCAGCCGTGGCCGGCTGATCCGGACGCCGATCTCCTCGCGGATCTCACGCACGGCCGCCTGGGCCGGGAACTCTCCGATGTCGACCGCGCCGCCGGGTACCGCCCACCCGTTCCCGTCCTCGGCATGACGTACCAGCAGGACCCGTGCGCGGTCGTCGACGACGACGACCGACACCGACGGCATCTGGATCAGCTCGTGGCCGATCACCGCCCGCAGCCGGGCCACGTACGACGAGACGGCCATCAGGGCACGGTAGTCGCTGAGGGGACGCTCGTCATGGACCGGCGTCAGGGCCGGCGGATTCGTCTGCCGGGCGGACGGGTTCGAACACCCCGTTCTCGTTCACCCGCCAGCGCGAGTGGGCACCGCCTGGTTGTTCGAGCACGCGTCGCACCTGGCCGGCGTCGTCCAGTCGAAATGAGCTGGGCTTGTGGAAATAGATGATCCCGTCGAGATTCGTCGGGCGCAGTCCGAGCCTGGTCAGCAGGTGTTCCGCTGCGTCGCAGGTATCCGCGGTCGGTACGACGTACGCCCGCCCGCGGTCGTTCTCGCAACAGCTACGCGTGTCGCAGACTGCCCAGAGGCTGGCCATGAGTCCGGCAAGGCCCGCATCGACACACGCCTCCCTGCCGTGCGCCCGGAGGTGAATCTGGCGGTGCTTGGCGGCGATGAGGCCGCCGTTCGTCTTCTGGCACGTCAGACACAGCGGGTATGGCCCAAGCACGACCGGCACCACTACCTCCAGAGCCCGGGAGGTGGAGATTCGAGTCCCACACTTCTGGTGTGGAGCGTAGTGGCCTGCGCCAAGCGCCCACTTACCCGACGTTCAGCCGGGGGACACGTCAACGCCGCCCGGTTGCTCGCCCGCGTTAACGTGCCCCGTGATCGTATGGCTCAACGGCACCCACGGCGCGGGCAAGACGACGACCAGTGTGCTCGTGCAACAACTGATCCCGGATTCACGGGTGTTCGACGCCGAGAAGGTCGGCGAGGCACTCATGGACATCACGCCGGGGTTGCCCGCGACGGACAACTTCCAGCACTGGCCGCCGTGGCGGCATCTCGTCGTCGAAACCGCCCGCCGCGTGCTCGACTACACCGGCGGCACGCTGGTGATGCCCATGACCGTCCTGGTGGAGCAGTACTGGCGCGAGATCAGTGGGGGCCTTGCCCAACACGCCATACCGGTAAGGCATTTCGTCCTCCACGCTGACCAGGACACCCTCCGCAGGCGTATCGAGAGGGAACATCCCGTCCCCTCCCCGTTCCGCCTCAAGTACCTCGAGCCCTACGCCGAGGCGGCCCGCACGTGGCTGCATGCCGAGGCCGAGGTCGTCGACACCACGCACCTCACGCCCGCCCAAGCAGCCCGGCAGATCGTCCTTCGAGCTACCGGCGGCGGTTCAGGCACTGTCGTGGCGAGACCTGAAGACTGCTACTGACGGTCGTTGCTGTGGCAGCGCTGTACGGGGCCGTGGTGATCGTCTCGACCGGAAGCCACAACCCGTTGACCTGGGTGGTGAGGGTGCGCCCGGCAGGATTCGAACCTGCGGCCTTGGGATTAGAAGTCCCCTGCTCTATCCGCTGAGCTACGGGCGCGCGCCGACGGTCGTCGCGCCAAGAGGGTACCGCCGCTCCCCGCGTGCCCGGGGGTACGGGTCGGCGCGTCCGTTCCGCCCCTCAGCGTCCCACGCCGGGGCCCGGACCGGCACCACAGTTGCGGCGGGTCCGGCGCGGGCCGGGCGGGACGCGATCCGTACCCTCGTCGGATGCTGCTCGACCAGGAAACCGAGAACGAGATCGTCTTCGAGCTGTGTCAGCTCCTCGGACGGGCCATCCTGCCCCTCACCGGCTCGGACGGCCCGGGCACACCGCCCGGCGTCCTCGGCACCGCCTTCTTCTACAGCGAGCTGGTCGGCGCCACCGACGACGGCGAGGTCGCGCACGAGTGGCTGCTCACCGCCGACGCGCTCACCGACCGGGCGTACGGCGAGATCGGGTTGCGGCCGAGCGTCACCGACCCGGCCGAGGGCGCGGACGAGCCGATCGACCTGCCCGGTTTCGCCGACCACTGGCTGCACCTGCCGGAACTGGGGCTCGCCGCGATGCCGACCGGCGGTCTGCACGGCTGGGCCGACGACCGGGGCTGGCGCTGGCGTACCCAGCATGTCACCGAGGCGGTGGCCGCGCCGGCCGACTCGGTCGCCCGGATCGGCGCGGCGCCCGCCTCGGCGTTCGTGCTGGCCCTGGGCGTCGGCGACGGCGGGTCGCGGCCGTTGGAGGCGGTGGTCGAGCGGGTCGCCCGGGACGGCGGCGAGGTGCGGGTCACCACGGAGCTGCCCGCAGGCTACGTGGGCGCGCCGGTGTTCGCGGTCGAGGCCGGACCGGACGGCGGGCCCGCGTTGCGCTGCCTCGGCGTGGTGCTGCCGCCGCAGGCCGGTGGCCATCCGATCGCCACCTTCGACCGGATCCGCGCCGCGCTCACGGCGGTCGTCGCCGACTGAACCGGCCGTCCGGCGCCGGGACGGCCGACTCGGCCGGGCGTCCCGGCGGCGGGACGGACCGGCCTCAGCCCTCGGCGGCCGCGTCGGCCGGCCGCCGCGGGGCCGGCGGTGTCGTGGGCTCCGGCTCGGTCGGCCCGGCGCGGAGGAATCCCTCCGCCCACCGTCCGACCTCCGCGAAGACCTTCTCGCGTACGCCGGGACTGGACAGCGTGAGGTCGTGCAGCCCGCCGTCGAAGCGGGCGAGAGTGACGTGCCGGCCGAGGCGGGGCGCCCAGCGCACCATGTGCTCGACGTCGAGCACGGCGTCGGCGCCGGTGGCGCTGTCGTGCCATTTCGTGCCCCGGAAGCTGCGCGTGGAGCAGGCGAGCAGCACCGGCACCGGGATGTCCAGTCCGGCCCGCAGCCGGCGCTGACCGGCGCGGATCGCGTTGATCCAGCCGGCCCGCACCGGGAACCCGGCGAGCGGCTTCCAGGCCAGGTCGTACCGCCACTCGCCCCGGTGGTCGGCGTGCAGGCTCTCGCCGTACACCGTGCCCAGCCCGAACGGCAGCACACGCTGCGGCGCCCTGCGGCCCAGGCGGGAGACGGCGGCCGCGAGGGGCCGGCGGACCATCCAGGGCGCGTTGATGTCGAAGAAGGGGCTGTTGAGCACGATGCCGTCGACCAGGCCGGCGTCGCGGCGGTCGTGCGCCCAGAGCGAGATGATCAGGCCCCCGGTCGAGTGGCCCATGGCGAGCAGGGTGTCGTGGCCCTCCTCGGCGCGGATGATCTCCGCGGCGGCGTCCAGCTCGGGGAAGTAGTCGCTCAGGTCGCGGCAGAAGTTCGGGGTCTGGTGCGGGAGCAGGCTGCGGCCGTACTTGCGCAGGTCGAGCGCATAGAAGTCCCAGCCACGCTCGGCGAAGAAGTCGGCCACGTGGGTCTGGAAGAAGTAGTCGACGAAGCCGTGCACGTAGAGCACGGCGCGGCCGGTCGGGCGGTCGGCCCGCCGACGCACCAGGGTCGCGACCACCGGCCCCTCGTCGTCGGTGCCCAGGTCGATCGTCCGCCGCTCGTAGGGGGCGCCCAGCACGTCCGGTTCCACGACCGCGACGGTACGCCGCCGGGCTACCCGGCGGTAGCCCCCGCCCGCCCGCACCGGACGGACGGGGGCATACGGGCCTCAGACGGTCTCGGCGTCCTCGCGCTCGGCGTCCTGCAACGGGGCACCATCGGGCTGGTCGACGGCGCGCAGGTGCTTGTTGTGGCGCGGCTCCTGCCGGGTCTTCGCGTCGTTGAGCTTGCGGCGCAGGTCGTCCCGGACGTCGTTGAGCGCGGCGTGCAGATCCTCCTCGGTCGAGGTGGTGACGATCTTCTGCCGCCCGGCGACCCAGCACTCCAGGGTCACCTTCTGGCCCCGGGCCTCGCGATCCTTGACGGACACCTCGAGCTCGGTGGCGTCGGCGTGGAAGCCGGCGAGCCGGGCGTCCAGGGTCGCGAACTGCTCGGCGATCCAGTTGCGGTCGCCCTGGGAGAACCCGGCGCCGACCCGCAGGCACTCGGCCACGGTCGCGGGGTTCGCCACGGCGCTCATCGCGCTGCCTCGCGGACGTCTCGGAGAAGCATGGAAGCTCCCTTTCTCTCGGTTGATCAAGTACTTACCCAACCGGCGCGATTCCGGAACGCCTGCCTGCCGGCTCCTTTCGATCATGCGTCGTCGCAGGTCAGGCACGTAGGGTCGGTCGGCCTAGCAGATCGGGACCTTGATCAGGGGGTTGTCCACAGGGCGGTCCGTCATCCACAGGCACGGGTCGGGCGGGTGGTCCGGGCGGGGCGGTCGGCCGACGCTTCCCGGGACAAGTCGATCCCTGGGAGGGGCGATGTTCGATACGTACGTGACGATCGTCGGCAACGTGCTGACCGCGCCGGAGTGGCGCCGGACCACGCAGAGCGGAACGCTGGTGGCCAACTTCAAGGTCGCCTCGACCGCCCGCCGGCTCGACCGCGACAGCGGCCGCTGGGTCGACGGCAACAGCCTTCGGGTACGCGTCAACTGCTGGCGCCGCCTCGCCGAGGGGGTGGCCGCCTCGGTGGCGGTCGGTGATCCGGTCATCGTGGCCGGGCGCCTCTACACCCGGGACTGGACCGACGAGGCGGGCACCCACCGCACGCTCTACGAGTTGGAGGCGGTCGCGGTCGGGCACGACCTGTCCCGGGGCCGCGCCCGCTTCCTGCGCAACCAGCCCCGCGCGGCAACCAGCGCCGTCGAGGACGCGGAGGCTGAGCAGCGGGTGCACGGCGAGGCGACCGAGCCGGTGCCGGACGCGCAGGCCCCGGCGACGTTCGACGACCGGCCCTTCGACGACGACTTCCCGCCACCGGAGTACGGGGGCGGCCGGGTCGGGCTCGTCGGCACCGTCGAGCGGGTGGGCGAGCCCGACCCGTTCGACGACCGGCCCGGTGCGCCCGTTCCCGGCGGGGACGCCCGGTTCGGCGGACCGTCCGGCGGTCTGCCGGGCGGCCCGTCGGGCGTGCGGGCGGACGGTCCGTCCGGCGCCGGCCCGGGCCTGCCGGCCGAGGGCGACGACCTGTCCCCCGAGGAGGGCGACGAGCCGGCCCCGGCCGGGGACGACGAGCTGGGTGAGGTCACCGCACCGGGTGCCGGTGGACCGGGTGAGGACGAGCCGGGCGGCGCGAGTCCCGGCGGCGTCGCCGGGACCACCTCCGGGCGCCGTGGCCGGCGGCGTACCCCGGTGCCCGCCTGACCCTTCGTCCGACGGGGGCGCGGGGTGGTGACGTCGGCGTCACCACCCCGCGGTACGACTAGGCTGGCCGGCCGGAGGTGGTGACGGGTGCGGCAGGCGACCGCCATGGCGAACGCGACCGGGATGGTGGCGGGCTACGCGCTCGACGCCCTGCTCGGCGACCCCCGCCGGTGGCATCCGGTGGCCGGCTTCGGCACCGCGGCCGGTGCGCTGGAACGGCGGGTCTACCGCCCCGACCGGGCGGCCGGCGCCGCGTTCACGGCGCTCGCGGTCGGCGCGCCGGTCCTGCTCGGGGCAGCCGCCGCGCTGGCGACCCGCCGCCACCCGGTGGCCCGGGCCGCGCTGGTGGCCGCCGGCACCTGGACGGTGCTCGGCGGGCGCACGTTGCGGCACGAGTCCCGGGTGATGGCACGGGCGCTGGGCCGGGCCGACCTGCCCGCCGCCCGGGCCCGCCTCGGCAACCTGTGCGGGCGGGATCCGTCGGCCCTCGACGAGCCCGAACTCGCCCGCGCCACAGTCGAGTCGGTCGCCGAGAACACCTCCGACGCCGTGGTCGCCCCCC
The DNA here is from genome assembly GCF_023896895.1 of Micromonospora sp. CPM1. Taxonomy (NCBI): domain Bacteria; kingdom Bacillati; phylum Actinomycetota; class Actinomycetes; order Micromonosporales; family Micromonosporaceae; genus Micromonospora; species Micromonospora sp. CPM1. Next base: position 74,162 of record NZ_JAMHIU010000012.1, on the reverse strand, counting down.
TGGTCTGGGGCGCGGTCGCGGGCCTGCCCGGCCTGCTCGGCTACCGGGCGGCGAACACGCTCGACGCGATGGTCGGCCACCGCTCGCCCCGGTACGCCCGCTTCGGCACCCCGGCGGCCCGGCTGGACGACGCGCTGAACCTCGTGCCGTCCCGGCTCACCGGGCTGCTCACGGTGGCCGTCGCGCCGGTGGCGCACGGGGACCGCGCCGCCGCCTGGCACGTGTGGCGGCGGGACCGGGCCGACCATCCGAGCCCGAACGCCGGTCAGTGCGAGGCGGCGATGGCGGGCGCGCTCGGCGTCCGGCTCGGTGGGCGCAACGTCTACTTCGGCCGCGCCGAGACCCGGCCGTTCCTCGGTGACGGCCCCCGTCCCGAGGCGCGGCACCTGAAGCGTGCCGCCCGGATCTCCGGCGCGGTGGGTGTGGCCGCGCTCGGCCTGGCCGCGCTCTACCCGGTGACAGTCGGTCGCCTGGTCGGCGCCACCGGCCGGGCGGCGTTGGGCGTCCTCACGCGTGCAGCCCGCCGGGGGAGCGGGCGGTGAGCGGCGGGCTGCTGGTCGCCGGCACCACCTCCGACGCCGGCAAGAGCGTGCTCACCGCCGGCATCTGCCGCTGGCTGCGCCGCCGGGGCGTCCGGGTCGCGCCGTTCAAGGCGCAGAACATGTCGAACAACTCCGCCGTGGTGGTCGGCCCGGACGGGCGCGGCGGCGAGCTGGGCCGCGCCCAGGCGATGCAGGCCGCCGCCTGCGGGCTCGAAGCCGACCTGCGTTTCAATCCGGTGCTGCTCAAGCCGGGCAGCGACCATGCGAGCCAGGTGGTGCTGCTCGGCGAGGCGGTCGACACGGTCACCGCCGGCAACTACCACGAGGTGCGGTCCCGGCTCGCCACCACGGCGTACGCGGCGCTGGCCGAACTGCGGGCCGAGTACGACGTGGTGATCTGCGAGGGCGCGGGCAGCCCCGCCGAGATCAACCTGCGCGACGGCGACTACGTCAACATGGGCCTGGCGCGGCAGGCCGGGCTGCCCACGATCGTGGTCGGCGACATCGACCGGGGCGGCGTGTTCGCCTCGATGTTCGGCACCGTCGCCCTGCTCGACGCGGCCGACCAGGCGCTGCTGGCCGGGTTCGTGGTGAACAAGTTCCGGGGCGACCGCGGCCTGCTCCAGCCGGGGCTGGACATGCTGCGCCGGGTCACCGGCCGCCCGACGTACGGGGTGGTGCCGTGGGCGCTGGACCTGTGGCTCGACGCGGAGGACTCGCTCGCGTACGGGCGGGTGCTCGGCCGACCGGCCGCGCCCCGGGGCACCGACTGGCTCGACGTCGCAGTGGTCCGGCTGCCCCGGATCAGCAACGCCACCGACGTGGAGGCCCTCGCGACCGAGCCGGGTGTGCGGGTCCGCCTCACCGTCGAGCCGGCCGAACTGGCCGCCGCCGACCTGGTGGTGCTCCCCGGCACCAAGTCGACAGTCGCCGACCTGGCCTGGCTGCGGGAGACCGGCCTGGCCGACGCGGTCCGGGCGCACGCCGCCGCCGGACGGCCGCTGCTCGGCATCTGCGGCGGCTTCCAGATGCTGGGCCGGGCGATCCACGACGCGGTGGAGAGCCGCCGGGGCACCGTACCCGGCCTCGGGCTGCTGCCCGTCGAGATCACCTTCGAGCCCCGCAAGACGGTCCGCCGGGCCGAGGGCACCGCCGCCGGGGACGTGCCGGTGCACGGGTACGAGATCCACCACGGCCGGGTCACGGCCGCCGACCCGGGCCTCGCGCCGCTGCTGCGCTACGCCGACGGCACCGGCGAGGGCGCGCGCCTCGGCAGCGTGTACGGCACGCACTGGCACGGCGCCTTCTCCTCCGACGCGTTCCGCCGCCGGTTCCTGACCGAGGTCGCGGAGACGGCCGGGCGGACCGGCTTCAAGGTCGCGCCGGACACGTCCTTCGCGGCGGCCCGGGAGCGGACGCTGGACCTGCTGGGCGACCTGGTGGAGGAACACCTCGACACGGACGCGCTGTGGCGGCTGATCGAGTCCGGCCCACCCGCGGGACTGCCGTTCGTGCCGCCCGGCGCGCCACCGGCGTAGCAGGCCGCTCCACCGGCACTCGGCGGCCGTGCGACCCCGGCTCGGACCGCGAGCCTCAGCGCCGGCCGCGAGGGCTCAGTAGCGCACGTCGGCCGGGCGGTCGGACATCGGCAGCCCGGCCTCCCGCCAGCCCTGCACCCCGCCGATCATGTCGGTGGCCTGCCGCAGCCCCAGCGTCTGGAGGCTGGCGGCGGCCAGACTGGAGCTGTACCCCTCCCGGCACACCACGATGACCTCGCGGTCGTACCCGGTGGCCTCCGGTATGCGCCACGCGCTGGCCGGGTCGAGTCGCCACTCCAGCACCGTGCGGTCGATGACTATCGCGCCGGGTAGCTCACCCTCCTCGCGGCGCTGCGCCTCGGTACGCGTGTCGATCAGCAGCGCCCCGCCACGGACCGCCTCGACGGTCTCGTGCGGGGTGAGCCGGCGGAGACCGGCGCGGGCCTGTTCCAGGAGGGCGTCGACGCCCGGACACATCACGTCATGGAGCACCCCCCGATGATGCCCAGCGCGCCGGGCCGCCGCTCGGCGAAACGGTCCGCCCGGGTCGCAGTTTCCAGCGGACGGGGGAACGTTAGCGTCGGTCGGGTGAACGTCGCAGTGATCGAGGCGTACTCCGGGCTGGCCCGTCGGGTGCTGGCCGGCCCGGCGCGGTTGGGGCGTACCCGCCTGGTCGCCGTCGACGGGCCCAGCGGCGCGGGCAAGAGCCGGTTCGCGACGCGCCTCGCGGACGCCCTCGCGGAGCTGGCGGGCGGCGCCCGGCCGCCGCTCGTGCACACCGACGACCTGCTCGACGGCTGGGACGACCAGCTCACGTTCTGGACCCGGTTGGACGAGCAGGTGCTCGGCCCGCTGCGCGCCGGCCGGGCGGGCGGGTACCGCCGCTACAGCTGGGTGCGCCGCCGCTTCCTGGACCGGGTGGTGCCGGTGCCGGCCGGACCGGTGCTGATCGTCGAGGGGGTGAGCGCCGCCCGCGCCGCGGTACGCCCCGAGCTGACGCTGTCGGTGCTGGTCACCGCGCCGGCCGAGCTGCGGTTGCGCCGGGCGCTGGCCCGCGACGGGGAGCAGATCCTGCCGGAGCTGCGCCGCTGGCACGCGGGGGAGCGGGCGCACTTCGCCGCCGACGGTACGGCGGCAGCGGTGGACCTGGTCGTCGACGGCGCACCGGACCTGCCGCACGACGGCGACCGCTACTACGTGCGCGTGGGGCGGCGATCGGGCTCGGGCGGCGTGGCGGGGTAAGGCCAGCATACGATTCCGGTCATGACCACTCCGATCCTCTCCGAGTCCGAGGTGCGGGCCGCCGTCGAGCGGGAACTGCCCGGCGTCCGTGCCGACCTCGAGCGACTCGTCCGCATCCCGGGCATCGCCTTCGAGGGCTTCGACCACTCGCACGTGGAGCGTTCCGCCGAGGCGGTGGCGGAGCTGCTGCGCGGCTGCGGCCTCGACACGCGGATCGTCCGGTCCGGCGGCCAGCCGGCCGTGATCGGCACGAAGGCGGCCCCGCCCGGCGCTCCCACCGTGCTCATGTACGCCCACCACGACGTGCAGCCGGTCGGCGACCTGTCGCTGTGGGAGTCGGACCCGTTCGAGCCGGTGGAGCGCGACGGCCGCCTGTACGGGCGCGGCGCCGCCGACGACAAGGCCGGCATCATGGCGCACGTCGCCGCGCTGCGCGCGTTCGGCGACCGGCTCCCGGTCGGCGTGGTGCTGTTCATCGAGGGCGAGGAGGAGTACGGCTCGGACTCGCTGGAGCGGCTGCTCGCCGAACACCGCGACGACCTGACCTCGGACGTCATCGTGATCGCCGACTCCACCAACTGGGACGTCGGCGTGCCGGCGCTGACCACCTCGCTGCGCGGCATCGTGAACTGCTTCGTGGAGGTGCGCACGCTCGACCACGCGGTGCACAGCGGCATGTTCGGCGGCGCCGTGCCGGACGCGCTCACCGCGCTGGTGAAGCTGCTCGGCACGCTGCACGACGAGGCCGGCGACGTCGCGGTGGACGGGCTGGCCGCCCGCGAGGGCGCCAGCGTCGACTACCCGGAGGACCGGTTCCGGGCCGAGGCCGGCCTGGTCGACGGCGCGAAGCTGTTCGGCACCGGCCGGATCACCGACCGGCTCTGGACCAAGCCGGCGTTGGCGATCCTCGGCGTGGACGCGCCGGCCACCGGCGAGGCCCCGAACGCGCTGGTGCCGTCCGCGAAGGCGAAGCTGAGCGTGCGGCTGGCCCCGGGCGACGACCCGAAGAAGGCGTACGCGGCCCTGACCGCGCACCTGGAGCGGCACGCGCCGTGGGGCGCGCAGGTGTCGGTGACGTTCGAGCACGACGGCGCGCCCTGCGTCATCGACGCCTCGGGGCCGATGTTCGACGCGGCCCGGTCGGCGTTCCGGACGGCCTGGGACGGCACCGACCCGGTCGACATCGGGGTCGGCGGGTCGATCCCGTTCATCGCCACGTTCCAGGAGATGTTCCCGCAGGCCGCGATCCTGGTGACCGGTGTGGAGGACCCGCACGCGCGGGCGCACGGGCCGAACGAGAGCCTGCACCTGGGCGAGTTCGCCCGGGTGTGCCTGGCCGAGGCGCTGCTGCTGGCCCGGGTGGCGGAGGCCGGAAACCGCGCCTGAGGTGTCGAAACCGTAACTTCGGGGCCGATGTCGGAGTTTGTGGTGTGTCGGCGGGCGGGGTGTTATAGCCTCTCGAACATGCGTACGAACGACGAGATGGAGCGGCTTCAGGCCGCCGTCCGTGCTCTGGGGGACGTCGACGTCTCCGCGTGGTCCGAGGACACGCTCAACGAACAGATCGGCGAGCTCTCCGCCGCCCTGGTCACGCTCGACGCGCTGCTCACCCGGGTCGCCGAGGGCGTGCGCGGGCGCGGCCTGCGCATCGAGGAACCCGTCTCGGCCTGACCGTCGGCCCGGCGCACCCGTGCGGTGTGCCGGGCCGCCGGATCCGCCCCGATGTCACAGCCGGCTGGCAGGATGTGGTCGTGCGTTTCGCGGAGCTGGCGGCCACCTCGGCCGCGGTCGGGGCCACCAGTGGCCGACGGGCCAAGGTGGAGCTGCTGGCCGCCGCGCTCCGCGGGCTGGAGCCGGGCGAGATCCCGGCCGGCGCCGGCTACCTCGCCGGTGAGCTGCGCCAGCGTCAGACCGGTGTCGGCTGGGCGGGCCTGCGTGATCTGCCCCCGCCGGCCGCCGAGCCGACGCTCACCGTCGCCGCCGTCGACGCGGCGATCGAGGAGATCTCCCGCGTCGCCGGGGCCGGTTCGCAGGCCCGGCGGCGGGAACTGGTCGGTCGTCTCTTCGCCGCCGCCACCGCCGACGAGCAGCGCCTGCTGACCGGCCTGTTCCGGGGTGAGCTGCGCCAGGGCGCGCAGGCCGGGCTGCTGGCGGACGCGGTCGCGCGCGCCGCCGACGTCCCGGTCACGGCCGTCCGGCGGGCCCTGCTGCTCGCCGGTGACCTGCGGGCGGTGGCGGTCGCGGCGCTCACCGGGGGTGCCGCCGCGCTGGCCGGGTTCGGGCTCCAGGTGGGCCGGCCGCTCGCGCCGATGCTGGCGCAGAGCGCGCCCTCGGTCGACGAGGCGCTGACCGCCACCGGCGTGCCGGCGGTGGTCGACGTCAAGCTCGACGGCATCCGCATCCAGGTGCACCGCTCCGGCCCGGACATCGCCGTCTTCACCCGCAGCCTCGACGAGATCACCGGCCGGCTGCCCCAGGTGGTGGCCGCCGTCCGCGCGCTGCCCGCCCGCGAGCTGGTGCTCGACGGTGAGGCGATCGGGCTGGACGCCGCCGGCCGTCCGCTGCCGTTCCAGGAGACGTCCAGCCGCGCGGCCCGGCGCACCACGCCCAGCACCACCGGGCCGACACAGGTCGCGCCCGCCGTGCTGGCCGCCGCCGAGCGCACCGGCGAACCGGTGCTCACGCCGTACTTCTTCGACCTGCTGCACCTCGACGGCACCGACCTGATCGACGCGCCCGGGCGGGAGCGGTGGGCGGCCCTGGCCGGCGCGGTCGACGCCTCGCTCCTCGTCGACCGGGTCGAGGTGGACGACGTGGACCAGGCGGCCACGGCGTTCGCCGCGGCTGTCGACGCCGGCCAGGAAGGCGTGGTGGTCAAGGATCCGGCCGCGCCCTACGATGCCGGCCGGCGCGGCTCGGCCTGGGTCAAGGTCAAGCCGCGGCACACGCTCGACCTCGTCGTCCTCGCGGTCGAGTGGGGCAGCGGCCGGCGGGAGGGCTGGCTGTCCAACCTGCACCTCGGCGCCCGCGACCCGCGCACCGGCGAGTTCGTCATGCTCGGCAAGACCTTCAAGGGGCTCACCGACGAGCTGCTGCGCTGGCAGACCGAGCGGTTCCTGTCGCTCGCCGTGGAGAAGGGCGACTGGGTGGTGCGGGTACGGCCGGAGCAGGTGGTCGAGATCGCGTTCGACGGGGTGCAGACCAGCAGCCGGTACCCGGGCGGCATGGCGTTGCGCTTCGCTCGCGTGCTGCGCTACCGCGACGACAAGACCGCCGCCGAGGCGGACACCATCGACGCGGTCCGCGCCATCCACGCCGGCCGGGTCACCGGCTGACGGCTCAGCCGGCCGACAATGACCGGGCGTAGTTGACCTGGTTGTTGAGCTGCTGCACCTGGAACTGGTCGGTCACCGGGATCCGCGCGACGTACTGGTGCCCGCCGCTGCTCACCGTCACCTGCACGGTGCCGTAGTGCCGCGTCTCCTTGATCAGCAGGAACAGGAGGCTGAACACGGTCAGGCAGAAGAAGCCGAGGATCGCGGCGACGACGGCCCACGGGGCGATCTTCTCCTCCTTCTGCCAGTGGTCGGTGACGTACCAGGAGGCGCCGGCGAGCGGCAGGACACCGGCCGGGGTACGGATGACCGGCGGCGTCACCATGATCTCGGCGATCTGCACCGCCACCGCGGACTGCGCGGGCGGCACCGGCCCGGCCGGCGGGTACGGCCCGGGCGCGCCCGCCGGCCCGTGGAACGGCGCGACCGCCCCGGCGGGCGCCATCGGCGGCGCGGAGAACTGGGCAGGCGGCGCGGAGAACTGCGCGGGTGGCGCGGAGAACTGTGCGGGCGGTGCCGAGAACTGCGACGCGGCCGGGAACTGCGCGGTGGCCGGTGGGGCGGAGAACGGCGGGGCGGAGAACGGCGGCGCGGAGTGCGGCGGGGCCGCCGGCGTGGCGGGGAACTGCGCGGTGGGCGCCGGGGCGACGGGTGCGTCCGGCGCGGCGATCACCGGGAACTGCTCGGTGGGCGGCGCGACGGCCGGCGGCATGGCCGACCACGGGTCGTACGCGGGTGGCTCGGCGGCCGGGGGCGTCGTGGCGTCAGAGGTCACCGCGACCCCCACGATTGACGATCATCCGCGGACCCTACAACGTCCCCGCCGCCCGGTGTGCCCACCGGGACGGCGCCGGATTCAGGCGGAGGTGGGGGCGGCCGGCTCGGCGGCGCGGTCCACCGGCTCACCCGGGGTGTCCAGCCCGGCCCGGCGGCGGGCCTCCCGGCGTGCCACCCAGCCGTAGCCGAAGAGGCTCATCACCGCGAAGATCCACCACTGCCAGACGTAGCCGAAGTTCTGCCAGTTGTTGGTGTGCCCGATCTGGACCTCCTGGAAGGCCGGGTCGGCGGCCGGCGTCTGCCCGTCGAGCAGCACGTAGCCGCCGGTCACCGGGTAGGGGAGCTGCTGGGCCAGGCGCGGGATGTCGATGCGCCGCGCCTCCAGCTTGCCGTCGCGCCGGCTGACCGCGCCGCCGCCGCTCTCGCTGCCGACCACCCGGCCGGTGACCGTCACCTCGCCGGTCGGCGCCGCCGGCACCTGCGGCTGGACTGTCGCGCCGGCGCCGGGCACGGGCGGGATCCAGCCCCGGTCGACGAGCACCGCGGTGCCGTCGGCCAGCACCAGCGGGGTGAGCACCTCGAAGCCGACCGTCCGGTCGACGGTCCGGCCGCGGATCAGGACGGTGTTCGCGCTGTCGTACCGGCCGGTGGCGGTGACCCGGCTCCAGGTGAGTTCCTCGGACGGCGCGGGACCGACGTCGCCGCCGCTGGGCGCGGGGAGCGCGTCGCGCAGCGGCGCGGGCGTCATTGTGGCCCCGGCGTCGATCCGTTCGTTGACCGCCGTCCGGCCCCGGTAGCGGTCCAGCTGCCAGTTGCCCAGGAACACCATCACCGTGGCGGCGACGAGCGTGAGCGCGAGGTAGCCGAGCCAGCGCGGGGTCAGCAGGAACCGGTACACGTTGGCCAAGGCTACCCGTATGAGCGATGCCACTCGCCGCGGCCAGGGAGAAAACGGCGGAGTGCGTGGCCCTCGCGCGCCGGGCCGGACGGGTATGGTCACGCGGGCGGAAACCACCCACACCAGGAGTCGATGATGACCGACGTGCCGCGCGTCGTGCTGAGTGCGCCCTCCTCGGGACACGGCACCGGCGCCGTCTCCCTCGGCCTGCTCGCGGCGCTCACCGACCGGGGGATCCCGGTGGCCGGGTTCAAGGTCGGGCCGGACCAGGTGGACGCGGCGTATCTGGGGCTCGCCGCCGGGCGCGCCGGGCGCACGCTGGACCCGCGACTGGTCGGCCCGGAGCGCATCGCCCCCCTCTTCGCGTACGGCGCGGCCGGCGCCGGGTTCGCGCTGGTGCAGGGCACGATGGGCCTCTACGACTCGGTCGCCGGGCGACCGGAGAGCGAGTCCACGGCGGCCGTCGCCACGGCGCTGCGCAGTCCGGTGGTGCTCGTGGTGGACGTGGCCGCGATGGGCCAGTCGGTGGCCGCGCTGGTGCACGGCTTCCGGGCGTACGACGACGAGTTGTGGCTGGGCGGCGTGATCCTCAACCGGGTGGCCTCGCCCCGGCACGAGGCGCTGCTGCGCGAGGCGCTCGACGACGTGGGCGTGCCGGTCTACGGGGCGCTGCGCCGGCACGAGCTGCCCCCGGTGCTGCCCGCCCGCAGGTTCGGCACCGGGCCCGTGGTGCGCGCCGACGCGGACGCCGAACGGGGCGTACGCCGGCTCGGTGAGGCGGTGGCCGCCACCGTCGACCTCGACCGGCTGCTGGCGCTGGCCCGCTCCGCCCCCGCGCTCACCGTCGAGCCGTGGTCGCCGGAGCCGGCCGACGCCCCGCAGCCGTCGGGGGAGCGGCCGGTGGTGGCGCTCGCCGGCGGGCCGGCCGGCACCTACAGCCACCCCGAGACCGCCGAGCTGCTGCGTGCGGCGGGCGCCGAGGTGGTGACGCTCGATCCGCTGCGCGACGAGGCGCTGCCCGCCGGGGCCCGCGCGCTGGTCGTCGGCGGCGGGCTGCCCGAGACGTACGCGGAGCAGCTCTCCGCCAACCGCCGCCTCTGCATCGCGGTGGCCGAGCTGGCCCGCTCCGGCCGTCCGGTGATCGCCGAGGGGGCCGGCCTGCTCTGGCTGGCCCGGGAGCTGGACGGCCTGCCCATGTGCGGGGTGCTCGACGCGGTCGGCACGGTCCGGGACGGCCTGGTGGTCGGCTACCGCACGGCCACGGCGGTCACCGACAGCGTGGTGGCTGCGGCCGGCGCCACGGTGACCGGCCACAAGCAGCACGCCGCCGTGCTCACTCCGCGCGCCGGGGAGCGGCCGGCCTGGCGCTGGGAGGGCGGCAACCCGGAGGGCTTCGTCCGGCAGGCCGTGCACGCCTCGCAGCTCGTGCCGCACTGGGCCGCCCACCCGGACATCGCGGCCCGGCTGGTGGCCGCCGCGCTGGCGCCGGTGGGGGCGTCGGCGTGATCGGGCAGGTGGCGGTACGCCGGTTCCCGGCGCTCACCGTCTCCACCCCGCGCATCGAGGTGCGGCACCTCGTCGCCGCCGACGCGGAGGCGGTGGACGAGGTGTTCGCCGACCGGCAGACGCAGCGCTGGCTGCCGCTGGCCGAGGCGTCCGGGCAGATCGACGGGCGGGCGTGGTGCACCGAGCTGGCCCGGCAGCGGCGGGACAGCGGCGACGGCGACCACTGGGCGGTGGTCCGCCGGGAGGACCAGCGGGTGGTCGGCTCGCTCTGGGCCCGCCGCACCGACTGGGGCGCCCGGCTCACCGAGCTGTCGTACGCGATCGCGCCGCACGCCCGGGGCTACGGCCTGGCGGTCGAGGCGGTGGACGCGGTGGCCATCGCGCTGATCCTGGAGCACGGGTTCCAGCGGGTGGAGCTGCGGGTGGCGGCCGGCAACGTGGCGTCGCGGCGGGTCGCCGAGAAGGCCGGCTTCAGCTACGAGGGACTGCTGCGCAACGCCGGTTTCGTCAGGGGCGCCCGGGTCGACCTGGAGCTGTGGTCCTTCGTGGCCGCCGACCTCCGCTGACCGCCCCTCTCTCAACGTCGATCAAGGAGTTCGCGTCTGGAGATCGTTCGATCCCTGACGCAAACTCCTTGATCAACTACCCGGGCGCACCCCCGGGCGGAACAGAGGGGATCAGCCGACTATCTGGTCCGAGGGTGGGGTGAACTGGCGGGTGGGCTGGCCCTTCAGGGAGTCCCGCAAGGTCTGCGCCACCGCGTTCACCGGGATCTGCGACTGCCCGTCGCCCACCGCGTTGAACGGATTGTCCGGGTCGGCGATGAAGCTCGCCGCCGCCAGCTCCGGCGTGTAGCCGACGAACCACGCCGACCGGGTGCTGTCTGTCGTACCCGTCTTGCCGGCGACCGGGCGGCCGACCGTACCCCGCACGCTGTCGGCCGTCGACCAGCCGCCGCAGCTCCCCTTGGCCGGGGTGTCGCCGGTCGGGCAGCGCGCCGCGTCGGTGGCGGCGCGGGCCGCGTCGGCGTTCACCACCTGCCGGCACCGCGGCTTGGCGACCTCCCGCTGCACCCCGCCCGCCGTCGTGTACGTGGCGGGCGTGCCGTCCCGGTTCATGATCGCGTTGACCGGGATGGCCTCGCAGTAGCGTCCGTCGGCGGCGATGGCGGCGTACGCGTTCGCCATCTCCAGCGGGGTGGCGTCGGAGACGCCGAGCGTGAACGCGCCCCACTTCTTCGCCTTCCCCGGCGACGCCTGCTCCTTGTCCACGTCGGTACGCCAGCGCAGCCCCAGCTGCTCGGCCAGGCGCACCCCGGCGTCCGCGCCGATCTTCTCCTCCAGCTGGACGAAGTAGGTGTTCACCGACTTGCCGAACCCGGACCACATGGTCTGCCGGCCGGTCATCGCGCCGCTGGCGTTGGACGGTGCCCACCCGTCGTAGACGGCCGACTTGTACGTGTACGGCGAGTCGTACGCGGTCGACAGCGGCATCCCGGCGTTGAGCGCGGCGAGCATCGGGAACATCTTGAACGTCGACCCGGCCTGGTAGCCCGGTAGCGTCCCGCCGCCGAGCAGCGGCGCCACCGTGTTCGGGTAGTTCGCCTTGACCTTCGGGCCGGCCTCCGGGTTCGAGCTGTTCGGGTTCTCGGCCAGGTCGAGCGAGTAGTTCCGGTTCACCGCCATCGCCTTGATCCGCCCGGTGCCGGGCTCGGCGACCACGATTCCGTTGGCGAACGGGCTGCCGGTGTTGTCCTTGGCCCCGACGTTCTTCTCCGCCGCCGCCTGGGTCTTCGGGTCGAGCGCGAGCACGATCCGGTAGCCGCCGCGGCGCAGCTTGTCCATCCGTTCCAGCCGGTTCTCGCCGAACGCGGGCTGGGAGCTCCACCAGTTCTTCAGGTAGTCGCAGTAGAAGCCCCAGCTGCGGTGCCCGCCGTCGATCGCGGCGCAGTCGTTCGGCGGGTCGGTCAGCTTCAGCTTGATCGGCTGGCCCTTCGCCGCGGCGGCGGCATCGGGTGACAGGTAGCCGAGGCGGGCCATGTTGTCCAGCACGTAGTTGCGCCGGCCGGTGGCGTCCTTCTGGTCCGAGGTGATCGGGTCGTACTCCGACGGTGACTTCACCAGCCCGGCCAGCGTGGCCGCCTCGACCGGGGTGAGCGTGGCCGGCGTCTTGGAGAAGAAGATCTGCGAGGCGGCGTAGATCCCGTACGCGCGGTGGCCGAAGTAGGCCGAGTTGAGGTAGCGCTCCAGGATCTGCTCCTTGCTCAGGTGCTTCTCGATGTCCAGCGCCATGCGCATCTCCTTGACCTTGCGCAGGCTGGTCTGCTGGGTGGCCTCCTGGACCTCCTCGGGCGTGGTCGCGCTGTCCCGCAGCGCCATCCGCACGTACTGCATGGTGATCGTCGAGGCGCCCTGGGAGACGCCGCCGGACCGGGCGTTGGAGACGAAGGCACGCGCCACGCCCTTCGGGTCGACGCCGTGGTGCTGGTAGAAGCGGTTGTCCTCGGCGGCGACGATCGCCTGCTGGATGTTCGGCGACATGCTCTCGATCTTGGTGTACTGCCGGTACTCCTCGTAGAACATCGTCAGCACCGTCTTGCCGTCCGGCGCGTAGACGTACGAGGTCTCGGCCGGCAGCGCGGTCTTGAGGATGCTCGTCTTCTGTTCGATCGCGTGCGCGGTGGCCTTGGCCCCGATGCCGGTGACGGCGACCAGCGGGTACAGGGCGGCGGCGACCACGATGCCGGCGATCAGCCCGGCGCGGAGAAGGGGAACGAGACGGCCAGCGGAAGCAAGGGGACGACTGCTCACGGGGTCAAGCTATGACATTTCCGATTCGGAAATGAGAAGAACTCATAAACTGGCGGACCGTGACGCGACCCACGCCGGGATGCGCTGTCCCGGGCGGCGGCTACCCGGCAGGATCGCGGACATGCCCGCAGCACCGACCGGGAGCGCCGCCGCGCTCGACGAGCCCGACCTGGGCCACCACGGGGACGCCGAGGCCACGCCCGGCCTGGTGGACCTGGCGGTGAACGTGCGCCGCGCCCCGATGCCGGACTGGCTGGCCGACCCGGTCGTCGCCGCGCTGGGCGACCTGGCCGCGTACCCGGACCCGGCGCCGGCCCGCGCCGCCGTCGCTCACCGGCACGGGCGACCCCCGGAGGAGGTACTCCTCACCGCCGGCGCCGCCGAGGGATTCGTCCTGATCGCCCGCGCGCTGTCCGGCGTCCGCCACCCCGTGGTGGTGCACCCGCAGTTCACCGAGCCGGAGGCCGCGCTGCGCGCCGCCGGGCACCGGGTCGACCGGGTGCTGCTCGACCCGGCCGACGGCTTCCGCCTGGACCCGGCCCGCGTCCCGGACGACGCCGACCTGGTCATGATCGGCAACCCCACGAACCCGACCTCGGTGCTGCACCCGGCGGACACGATCGCCGCGCTGGCCCGTCCCGGCCGGGTGCTCGTGGTCGACGAGGCGTTCGCCGACACCACCGCCGCGCCCGGCGTCGACGGCGAGCCCGAGTCCCTCGCCGCCCGCCGCGACCTGCCCGGCCTCGTGGTGGTGCGCAGCCTCACCAAGACCTGGGGCCTGGCCGGGCTGCGGATCGGCTACCTGCTCGGCGACGCCGCGCTGCTGGCCCGGTTCGCCGCCGCGCAGCCGCTCTGGGCGGTCTCCACCCCGGCGCTCGCCGCCGCCACCGCCTGCGCCGCGCCGGCCGCCGTCGCGGCCGAACGCGCCATCGCCGCCGAACTCGCCGCCGACCGCGACCACCTGGTGGCCCGCCTGTCCGGCCTGCCGAGGGTACGCGTGGCGGGGCGCCCGGCCGCCGCCTTCGTCCTGATCCACGTGGCCGGTGCCGCCGACGTACGCGAGCGGCTGCGCGCGCACGGCTGGGCGGTACGCCGGGGCGACACGTTCCCCGGGCTCGGCCCGGACTGGCTCCGGATCGCCGTACGCGACCGGGGCACCACCGACGCGTTCATCGAGACGCTGGCACGGATCCTGGAGGCATGATGCTGGAGTCCACAGTCGCGGCGATCCGGCCGCTCGACGAGGCCGCCATGGCGGCGGCCCGCGAGTTGCAGGGACGGCTGACCAAGCCCGCCGGCTCGCTCGGCGCCCTGGAGCCGCTCTCGGTACGCCTCGCCGGGCTGGCCGGCGCCTGCCCGCCGCCGCTGCCCGAGCCGGCCGCGGTGGCGATCTTCGCCGGTGACCACGGCGTGCACGCCCAGGGCGTGACCCCGTGGCCGCAGGAGGTCACCGCCCAGATGATCGCCAACTTCCTGGCCGGCGGTGCGGTGGTCAACGCGTTCGCCCGCCAGGCCGGCGCCTCGGTCACGGTGGTGGACGTCGGCGTCGCCACCCCGATCCCCGGCGCCGAGTCCGCCGACCCGGCCGGGCCGCGTCTGGTGGCCGCGAACGTCCGCCCCGGCACCCGGGACATGACGGTCACCGCCGCGCTGACCCGGGACGAGGCCCGTGCGGCCGTCGAGACCGGCATCCGGGTCGCCGGTGAGCTGATCGACGCCGGGGCGGGCATCCTGCTCACCGGCGACATGGGCATCGGCAACACCACCCCGTCCGCCACGCTCATCGCCGCGTTCTCCGGCGTCGACGCGGAGGCGGCCACCGGGCGGGGCACCGGGGTCGACGACGAGACGTACGCCCGCAAGGTGGCGGTCGTGCGGGCCGCGCTGGCCCGGCACGAGCCCGACCCGGCCGACCCGCTGGGCGTGCTGGCCACAGTCGGCGGGCTGGAGCACGCCGCGCTGACCGGCCTGATCCTCGGCGCCGCCGCGCGACGGGTGCCGGTGCTGCTCGACGGCGTGATCGCGGTGAGCGCCGCGCTCGCCGCCGCCGCGTTCGCGCCCGACGCGGTGGGCGCCATGGTCGCCGGGCACCGCAGCGCCGAGCCGGGTGCCACGGCGGCGCTGCGGCACCTCGGCCTGGAGCCGCTGATCGACCTGGGACTGCGGCTCGGCGAGGGCACCGGGGCGCTGCTCGCCCTGCCCGTGGTCACCGGCGCGGTCCGGGTGCTGCACGAGGTGGCCACGTTCGACTCCGCCGGGGTGGCGGAGAAGTGACCGGGCCGACGCCGCCGAGCCCGTACCCCCTGGGGTTGCGGCTGGGCGGGCGGCGCGTGGTCGTCGTCGGCGGGGGAGCGGTCGCCACCCGGCGGGTGCCCGCGCTGCTCGACGCCGGCGCGGACGTGCTGCTGGTGTCGCCCGAACTGACCCCGGCGCTGCGCGCGCACGTCGACGCCGGGCGGCTGCACTGGGAGCCGCGCCGGTTCGCCCCTGGCGACCTGGACGGCGCCTGGCTGGTCCAGGTGGCCGTGGACGACCGGGCCGCCGCCGCCGCGGTCAGCGCCGCCGCGGCCGAACGGCGGATCTTCTGCGTCCGCGCCGACGACCGCACGGCGGCCAGCGCGTGGACGCCGGCGGTGACCCGGCACGGCCCGGTCACCGTGGCGGTCCTCGGCGGCGGCGACCCGCGCCGCGCGATGGGCGTCCGCGACGCCGTGCGGGACCTGCTGGGCGCGCGGACCGGCCCCGGGTTCGCGCCGTCGCCCGAGGCGGAAGGCGCCGCCGGGGGACGGGTCGCGCTCGTCGGCGCCGGACCGGGCGACCCGGAGCTGATCACCGTGAAGGGGTGGCGGCTGCTCACCGAGGCCGAGGTGGTCGTCGCCGACCGGCTCGTGCCCGGCCTGCTCCTGGACGAGCTGCGCCCGGACGTCGAACTGGTCGACGCCTCCAAGATCCCGTACGGGCCGTCGCGTGCCCAGGAGGAGATCAACCGGATCCTGGTGGACCGGGCCCGGGCCGGCAAGGTGGTGGTGCGGCTCAAGGGCGGCGACCCGTACGTCTTCGGCCGCGGCGGCGAGGAGCTGCTGGCCTGCGCCGAGGCGGGCGTGCCGGTGACTGTGGTGCCCGGTGTGACCAGCGCGATCGCGGTGCCGGAGGTGGCCGGGGTGCCGGTGACCCACCGGGGCGTGGCGCACGAGTTCACAGTGGTGTCCGGGCACCTCGCGCCCGACGCGCCCGCGTCGCTCGTACGCTGGGACGCCCTGGCGGGGCTGCGCGGCACACTCGTGATCCTGATGGGCCTGAAGAACCTCGCCGCCATCGCCGCGACCCTGATCGCGCACGGCAAGCCGGCGGGCACCCCCGCCGCGGTGATCCAGGAGGGCACGACGGCGGCCCAGCGCACGCTGCGCTCCACGCTGGGCACGGTCGCGCAAGACGTCGAGACCGCCGCCCTGCGCCCACCCGCGATCGTGGTCGTAGGCGACGTGGTCCACGCCCTGACGCCCTGACGCGCGCGCCTGACGGCGCCGATCTTGCACTTGGTGCCTGCCAGGGGTCCGTTATGTCCCCTCTGTCGGGGCAGTAAGTGCAAGATCGCCGGGCCAGGGCGGGGTGGGACGGGGCGGGGCTGGGTGGGACGGGGACGGCGGCGGGGACCGTTGGGTCCCCGCCGCCGTCCGGGCGCTCGGTCAGGTCACTGCTTGAGCATGTTGTCCAGCAGCAGGGCGCAGCGGATCAGACCGAGGTGGCTGTACGCCTGCGGGTGGTTGCCCAGCCCGCGCTCGGCCAGCGGGTCGTACTGCTCCGGCAGCAACCCGGTCGGCCCGGCCGTGTCGAGCATCTGGGTGAACAGCTCCTCGGC
The DNA here is from genome assembly GCF_023896895.1 of Micromonospora sp. CPM1. Taxonomy (NCBI): domain Bacteria; kingdom Bacillati; phylum Actinomycetota; class Actinomycetes; order Micromonosporales; family Micromonosporaceae; genus Micromonospora; species Micromonospora sp. CPM1. Next base: position 57,655 of record NZ_JAMHIU010000012.1, on the reverse strand, counting down.
ATCGCTGCGGCGGCCGGTGCGCAGGTACGCCTCGATCAGCCACGACGTGCAGATGTGGAAGCCGCCCTCCCGCCCGGGCAGGCCGTCGTCCCAGTGGTACCGGTAGACGACCGGCCCGCTGCGCAGCTCCGCCTCGATCTTGAGGACGGTGGAGAGGAAGCGCGGGTCGTCGCCGGCGAGCAGCCCGGAGATGCCGATCCACAGCGACGAGGCGTCCATCTCCTCGTAGCCGTAGGCGACGCTGTACGCCTCGGCCTCCGGGTGCCAGCCGTGCTCCAGCACGTTCGAAGCGATCCGGTCGCGCAGCTCGACCCACTCGGGCCGGTCCTCGCCGCCGTGCCGGCGTACGACGTGCAGCGCCCGGTCCACTGTCATCCAGAGCATGACCTTGGAGAAGACGTGGTGCCGCGGGGGAAGGCGGGCCTCCCAGATGCCGTGGTCGGGCTCGTGCCAGCGGCGGCGTACCGCCTCGACCATGTTCTCCAGCACCCGCCACTCGTCGTCGCGGATCGAGCCCCGGGCGTCGGCCACCGCCGCGATCAGGTCCGCGACCGGGCCGAAGACGTCGAGCTGGAGCTGGTGGTTGGCGAGGTTGCCGACGCGTACCGGCCGGGAGCCGGCATAGCCGGGCAGCGTGTCGATGACCGCCTCGGCGCCCAGCTCGAAGCCGTCCACCGTGTAGAGCGGGTGCAGCCGCTCCGGGTGCCCGCCGGTGCGCTCGACCACGCCGTCGATCCAGCGCAGCAGCCCTTCGGCCTCCTCGGTCGAGCCGAGGTCGACCAGCGCGCGGGCGGTCATCGCGGCGTCCCGCAGCCAGCAGTAGCGGTAGTCCCAGTTGCGGACACCGCCCAGCTCCTCCGGCAGCGACGTGGTGGCCGCGGCGAGGATCGAGCCGGTCGGCTCGTGGCAGAGGCCGCGCAGCGTCAGCGCACTGCGGGCGACCAGGTCCCGGGCGGTCGCGGGCAGCCGCAGCGAGGCCACCCAGTCCTTCCAGGGCTGTTCCGCGGCGGCCTGCCGCTCGTGCAGCGGCAGCCGGTGCGGTTCCAGGCTCTGCGTGCCGAAGCGCAGCTCCAGCACCACCTGGCCGCCGGCCGCGGACAGGTCGACCACCGCCTTCGCGGTCTCGTACCCGGCGTCGTTGGTGACCTCCCACTCGACGCCGGGGGAGTGCAGCGCGACCGGCTCGTTGGAGCCGAGCACCAGCAGGCCGTCGTCGAGCGGCTGGAGCTGCACCGCCACCTGGCCGAACTCGGGGCGCGGCGCGAACTCGACGCGGGCCCGACCGGTGCCGCTGAGCACCCGGACCAGTGTCGAGTCGCCGCTGACCACGGCCGGGTCGTCCGGCGTGGTCTCGCGGACCGGCAGGTCGAGCCAGTCGGTCACGGTCAGGCCGGACCAGCGGGTCTCGACGGTCATCGTGTTGCTGCGGTAGCGCTGGCCCAGCGGGATGCCGCCCCGCTCCGGGCCGACCGTGAAGTGCCCGGCCGGGCTGCCGCCGACCAGGTCGGCGAAGATCGCCGCCGAGTCCGGCTTCGGGTGGCACAGCCAGGTGATCTTGGCTTCCGGCGTGACGAGCGCGACGGTACGGCCGTTCGCCAGCATCGAGTGCCGCTCGATCGGCACCGCCCGCTCGCCGAACAGCCAGTGCCGCCGCGTCTCCAGCAGCAGCCCCAGCGCGCGGGCCGCCTCGATCGGCTCGGCCACCCGGTAGTCGGCCCGGGTCTCCCCGGGACCGATCTTGATGCCGACGTCCGGCCCGGTCAGGTTGCCGAAGGCGTTCTCGTCGGTGACGTCGTCGCCGATGAACAGCACCGCGCTCGCGGCGAGTTGGGTGCGGAGCTGGTCGACAGCGGTGCCCTTGTTGGTCACGACCACCGACAGCTCGATGACCTCCTTGCCCTGGGTGACTGTCACGCCCTCCCAGGTCGCGGGGCCGTTGCGGACCGCCTCGACGGCCCGGGCGGCGACGTGCGGGTCGACGCCCCGGGTATGCACGGCCACGCTGGCCGGCTTGCGTTCCAGGCGGATGCCCGGATGCTCGGCGGCGATCTCGCGCAGCGCCTCACGGAGCCGGTGCCGGACCGCGATCAGCTCGGGGGTGAGCCGCTCGACGAAGCCGATGTCGAACTCCGAGCCGTGGCTGCCGACGAGGTGCACCTCGCTGGGCAGCCGGGAGAGTGTGGCCAGGTCGCGCAGCGCCCGGCCGGAGACGACGGCGACGCTCGTCTGCGGCAGTGCGGCGAGCGCGCGTACGGCCGCCACCGACTCGGGCAGCGGCACGGCCTTGCTGGGGTCCTCGACGATCGGCGCCAGTGTGCCGTCGTAGTCGCAGGCGACCAGGAGTTGCGGAACCCGGGCGATACGGCCGATGGCGGCACGCAGTTCGGGATCCAGCACGCCGCCGTGGGAGGCGGCGGGGGCGGGCGAGGTCACGCAGCCTCCGTATCGGGGACGCCGAGCTCGCTGAGGAACGACTTGGCCCAGTGGCCCACGTCGTGGCTGCGCAGATGGCGCTGCATGACGCGCATCCGGCGGCGGGCTTCGGGCTTTTCGACATGCACGGCCCGCAGCAACGCGTCCTTCACCGCGTCCGGGTCGTGCGGATTACACAGGAACGCCTGGCGCAGCTCTGTCGCGGCGCCGGCGAACTCACTGAGCACGAGCGCGCCGCCCTGGTCGGCGCGCGATGCGACGTACTCCTTGGCCACCAGATTCATTCCGTCTCGCAGCGGGGTCACCATCATCACGTCGGCCGCGACGTACATCGCGGCCAGTTCGGAGCGACTGTACGACTGATGCAGATAATGCACGGCAGGCACGCCGACCCGGCCGAATTCACCATTGATCCGGCCAACCTCGCGTTCCACCTTCACCCGAAGTGCCTGGTAGTGCTCCACACGCTCGCGGCTGGGCGTGGCGACCTGCACCATAACCGCGTCCGGAACTGTCAACTTTCCGTCAGCGAGGAGTTCTCGGAAGGCCTTCAGCCGGAGTTCGATGCCCTTGGTGTAGTCGAGCCGGTCGACGCCCAGGATGATCGTCTTCGGGTTGCCCAGCTCCTCCCGGATCTGCTTGGCCCGGGCCTGGATCGCCGGATCCTCGGCCAGCCGCTCCATCTCCTTGGTGTCGATCGAGATGGGGAACGCGCCCGCCTTCACCTGCCGGCCGTCGACCTGGATCATCTGGCCCTCGTAGCGCAGGCCGAGCAGGTGCCGGGCCAGGCGGACGAAGTTCTGCGCCGCCAGCCGCTGCTGGAAGCCGACCAGGTCCGCGCCGAGCAGTCCACGCAGGATCTCGGTGCGGAACGGCATCTGCATGAACAGCTCGATCGGCGGGAACGGGATGTGCAGGAAGAAGCCGATCCGCAGGTCCGGCCGCAGCTCCCGGAGCATCGCCGGCACGAGCTGGAGCTGGTAGTCCTGGACCCAGACCGTGGCGCCCTCGGCGGCCACGTCGGCGGCGGCCTCCGCGAACCGGGCGTTGACGAGCCGGTACGCCTCGCGCCAGCGCCGCTTGTAGGCGGGCGTCTCCACCGCGTCGTGGTAGAGCGGCCAGATCGTGGCGTTCGACTGGCCCTCGTAGTAGCGCTCAAGCTCCTCGGCGCTCAGCGGCACCGGGTGCAGGCGGATGCCCTCCAGGTCGAACGGCTCGGGCGCGGCGCCGGTGCCGCCGGCCCACCCCACCCAGGTGCCCTGGTGCTCGGCCAGCACCGGGTGCAGCGCGGTCACCAGCCCGCCGGGGCTGCGCCGCCACTGCCGCCCCTCGGGTGTGCTCACCTCGTCGACCGGCAGGCGGTTGGCCACTACGACAAAGGAGCTACGGACGGTCACGATCGGCCACCTCCGGGTACTGACGGGTCCACCGCGATGAGCGTACTGAGCGTAGCTGCGGCGTCTGATCCCCCGTGCCGGAGTTACCTACCCGTCCCAGAACCGCCGAACCCATCGCGTGATCTTGTCGACACCGGCGGTTCAGAGGTCGATGATCGGCCACTCCTTGGGCAGCACCTCACCGAGCAGTTCCCGCCGGTCGCTCATGATCGGTGTGGTGGCCCGTGCGGCCTCCAGCGCCACCTGGGCGAGGTCCATGCTCAGGAGCGTGCGCGACCAGCCGCCGAGGAACATGCACATGTCGTGCGCCACGGGGGTGACGACCACGTGGTCGAGATCGCCGAGGATGTCCAGCAGGCGCCAGCCGTCGACGGCCATCTGCCGGTACGCCTCGGCGAGACAGAGCGCCGGCACGATCAACGTCTGCCCCCGGTCCGCGACCGACGCGATCTGCTCCCCGACTGCCTCGGTGCCCTCCGAGTAGGCCAGCAGGCACGCGGTGTCAAGCACCAGCCCAGGGTCAGTCACGGGTCGGCCGTCCACGTGTCGACTCGCTCAGCAACGCGGCGGCCCGGGCGCGCAGTTCCGGGGTGATCTTCGCCTGGGCTTCGTCGAGCGCGTGGCCCGCGTCGGCGAGCCCGCCGTCGGACAGCCGGAAGCCGACCTGCCGGAGCGTGCGCCGGGTGCGCTCGCCCGCCATCCGTTGCCGCACGCTCTCGGTGACGAACGCGGAGACGTTCGGCTCCTGGGCCAGTCGTTCGGCCACGTCGTCGGGCACGCTGATGGCGATCTTCTTGGTCATACTGCCGACGTTAACGAGTAGTACCCGTGTCGGCAACGAGGCGCGCCGCCGTACCCCTGGGGTGGGGTGATGTGGGCGTCGCGGTCCGTACCTGTCAGGATTGACGGCGGCGTGCGTGCGGCCGGCTCCCGGCCGGCGGCGGCCGGCGGAGATCGACGCCGGCCCCCCGCACCCGACAAGCCCGCGATCGCAACCGACGGAGGTAGCCCGCACCGTGGCCCAGTTCATCTACGTCCTGGACAAGGCGCGCAAGGCGCACGGCGACAAGGTCGTGCTCGACAACGTGACGCTGAACTTCCTGCCGGGTGTCAAGATCGGGGTGGTCGGTCCGAACGGCGCCGGTAAGTCCAGCCTCCTCAAGATCATGGCAGGGCTGGACCGGCCCAGCAACGGCGAGGCCCGGCTCATGCCCGGCTACTCCGTCGGCATGCTCGCGCAGGAGCCGCCGCTCAACGACGCCAAGACGGTCCTCGGCAACGTCGAGGAGGCGGTCGCCGAGACCAAGGCCAAGCTGGAGCGGTTCAACAAGATCGCCGAGCAGATGGCCACCGACTACTCCGACGAGCTGATGGAGGAGATGGGCAAGCTCCAGGAGGATCTGGACGCCGCCGACGCGTGGGACATCGACTCCAAGCTCGAACTCGCGATGGACGCGCTGCGCTGCCCGCCGCCGGACGCCGACGTCACCACGCTCTCCGGTGGTGAGCGCCGCCGGGTGGCGCTGTGCAAGCTCCTGCTGGAGGCACCGGACCTGCTGCTGCTCGACGAGCCCACCAACCACCTGGACGCGGAGAGCGTGCAGTGGCTGGAGCAGCACCTCGCCAAGTACGCCGGCACCGTCCTGGCGATCACCCACGACCGGTACTTCCTGGACAACGTGGCCAACTGGATCCTGGAGCTGGACCGCGGCCGGGCCTACCCGTACGAGGGCAACTACTCCACCTACCTGGAGAAGAAGGCCGCCCGGCTCTCCGTCGAGGGACGCCGCGACGCCAAGATGAAGAAGCGCCTCTCCGAGGAGCTGGAGTGGGTCCGCTCGAACGCCAAGGCGCGGCAGACCAAGTCCAAGGCCCGGCTCGACCGGTACGACGAGATGGCCGCCGAGGCGGAGAAGACCCGGAAGCTGGACTTCGAGGAGATCCAGATCCCGCCGGGCCCGCGCCTGGGCAACACGGTCATCGAGGCGCAGAACCTCACCAAGGCGTTCGGTGACCGGGTGCTGATCGACGACCTGTCGTTCTCGCTGCCCCGCAACGGCATCGTCGGCATCATCGGCCCGAACGGCGTCGGCAAGACCACGCTGTTCAAGACCATCGTCGGGCTGGAGCAGCCGACCAGCGGGTCGGTCCGGGTCGGCGAGACCGTCTCGCTGTCGTACGTCGACCAGAACCGGCAGGGCCTCGACGGTGACAAGACCGTCTGGGAGGTCGTCTCCGACGGGCTGGACCACCTCATGGTGGGCAAGGTCGAGATGCCGTCCCGGGCGTACATCGCCGCGTTCGGCTTCAAGGGGCCGGACCAGCAGAAGCCGACCAAGGTGCTCTCCGGCGGCGAGCGCAACCGGCTCAACCTGGCGCTGACGCTGAAGATCGGCGGCAACGTGATCCTGCTCGACGAGCCGACGAACGACCTGGACGTGGAGACGCTGTCCAGCCTGGAGAACGCGCTGCTGGAGTTCCCCGGCTGCGCCGTGGTGATCTCCCACGACCGGATGTTCCTGGACCGGGTCGCCACGCACATCCTGGCCTGGGAGGGCGACGACCAGAACCCGGCCAAGTGGTTCTGGTTCGAGGGCAACTTCGAGGCGTACGAGAAGAACAAGGTCGACCGGCTCGGCGCCGAGGCGGCCCGTCCGCACCGGGTGACCTACCGCAAGCTCACCCGTGACTGACCGCTTCGTCTACCACTGCGCGCTGCGCTGGTCCGACCTGGACGCGTACGGCCACGTCAACAACGCCCGCTTCCTCACGCTCTACGAGGAGGCCCGGGTGGCGATGATGTTCGCCGGCGGCCGGGCGTGGGGAGTGGGCTCGTTCGCCGACGGTGTGGTCATCCGCCGGCACGAGGTCGACTACCTGCGCCCGGTCGACTACGCGCTCGGCCGGGCCAGCGCGGAGGCCGCGCCGACGGTACGGATCGAGCTGTGGGTGGACCAGATCAAGGCCGCCTCCTTCTCGGTCGCGTACGAGCTGTACGACGGCGACACGCTGGCCGGCACCGCCCGGTCGCTGCTGGTGCCGTTCGACCTGGCGGAGCAGCGCCCGCGCCGGATCTCGCCGGAGGAGCGGGCGTTCCTGCTCCGCTACGCGCCGGGGCTCAGCGGATGACCGGGCACGGGTTGACCGGGGCGGCCGACGCCGGGGCGTTCCTGGCCCGGCTGGTCCGGTTCGACCCGGCCACACTGGTGCGGCTGCGGCCGGTGCCGGGTGCGGGCCGTACCGCCCTCTGGGCGCGGCTGCCGTGGGGCGTGCTCGTGGTCCGTACCGTGCCGGGCACCGCCCCCGGGGACGTCACTGTCGCCGCGGGGGAGCTGCTGGCCGAACTCTCCGCCGGCGGCGGGGCGCTCCCGGTACGCCGGGACGACGGCTGGCGGTGGCAGCTCCCACCGGCGGCGAGCCGGGCGGTGGAGGCGCTGCCCGGCGCCGAGCTGCGCCGGATCGCGGAGGCGGCGGCCGGGACGCTGCGCGAGGCGGCCACGCACGGGGTGGCGGGCCGGGCGGTCGGGCAGCGGGTGCTGCGGGACGCGCTGCTGGACCACGTCGCGGTGGTGGTGACCCCGGACGAGGCGCCGCGCACGCCCGTGGAGGTGTCGCAGCGGCTGGTGCAGGCCCTGGTCCGGATGGGTTTCCTCGGCGCAGGTGCGGACGACGTTCAGGTGCGCACGGCGGGCCGATGGGTCGGACTCGTCGGACCGTTCGGGGCGGCCTGGTCGCGTACCGTCGCCGATCTTGCACTCAGGCCGACGCCAGGTCATCCGAACGGATGACCCCGCTTCGTCCTTCCGGTTTGGGGCGGTCGTTGGGGGGATGCCTCACGCCGTCTGTCCGGGTACCGTCCATCCTCGGATCCAACGCACCGTAGGCGTCCGGATCCGCTGGGGAGTGAGGTGCGCGAGCGATGCCGTGGTGGTCATGGCGCCCTGGTCCCGCCGCTGGCGGGGAGCCGGAGACTCGAAGCGGGACCACAGTGGATGACACCATCCGGGTCGGCCCACCGACCCCTCGCCAGCCGGGGGACGACGTGGCGCCACCCGAGCGGCCGGCCCTCGCGGACATGCCGGCCACCGTCGCGCCGGTCACGCTGAGCCGGGTCTGCGACGCGCTCGACCTGCTCGACGTCCGCTACCTGGCCGACGGCGACGGCAACCTGCTGGCCATGTGGGAGCGGCACGCCGTGCTGGTCGCGCTGGAGGGTCCGGAGGACGAGATCCTGGTGATGCGGGCCCGCCCGCACGCGACGGTCCCGCCGGACTGGGCCGACCGGGCCTACCGCGTGGTGAACGAGTGGAACCACACCCGGCGCTTCTGCAAGGCGTACATCGGTGACCCGACCGAGCGCGGTCAGCTCCCGATCTACGCCGAGTTGCAGGTCCCGCTCGGCGCCGGCGCCCACGACGCACTGCTCGTCGAGATGCTCGACTGCGGCGCCGCGGTCGCCGTCACGTTCGTCGACTGGCTGCACGACGAGGGTGCCCTGCTCTGAGCCGGGCCGGCCGGGCTCAGCCGGCGGCCGGATCCTCCATCACGTTCACCATGAAGTAGGCGGCCCGCTCCAGGTAGTCCCAGAGCGCGGCGGCGAGCTGCGGCGGCAGGTCGAGCGCGTCCACCGCCCGGCGCATGTGCAGCAGCCAGGCGTCCCGCTCGGCCGCGCCGATCCGGTACGGAGCGTGCCGCATCCGCAGCCGCGGGTGGCCGCGCTGCTCCGAGTAGGTGTGCGGGCCACCCCAGTACTGGATGAGGAACAGGGTCAGCCGGTCCGCCGCCGGGCCCAGGTCCTTCTCCGGGTACATCGGCCGCAGCAGCGGGTCGTCGGCGACACCGGCGTAGAACTCGTCCACCAGCTTGCGGAAGGCCGGTTCACCGCCGATCGCCTCGAAGAGGGTCATCGACTCGCCTGGGGAAGTCACGCTTCCATCCTGCCAGGTGCGACCCGGCGCCTGCGCCCGGCCGCGGGGCGGCGCGGATCACGTCACCGCGTGCCGGCGTCGGCCGTGCTCGTGGTTCCGGTCACCCGACGCGGGGCCGCGCGCGGGCGCGTGCGCGGTTCCGCCGCCGGCCGGCGACTCGGCGCGGGCCGTCGCGATGGCGTCGTGGATCACCTGCGGCCGGGGCCAGGCGAGTGCCGCCACAGACATGATCAGCACCCCGGCGGCGCTCCACACGCCGACCACCGACGGGACCGAGAAGCGCTCGGCGAGCGCGCCCGTGGCCAGCACCGCGGCGCCCTGGATGATCTGTGTGCCGCTGGCCATGACGCCGAACGCCCGGGCCCGGAAGCCGTCCGGGAGCGCCTGCACGAACAGGCCGTTGGCGACCGGGACGAGCCCGGCGACGGCGAAGCCGCACCCGGCGGCCAGCAGCGCCACCACGGCTGGCGGCGGATTGAACAGCGCGGGTACGAGCGTCGCCGGCGCGATGATCATCAACGGTCGCATCAGCGTCAGCCGCCGGTCCGGGCCGACGAGCCGGCTGATGGTCAGCCCGCCGAGGATGTATCCGACCGGGACGGCGGCCATGATCAGCCCTTGGGCGGTGCCGGCGTCCATCCCGCCGTCGGTCCGGTCGGCGGCCCAGCCCGCGGCCAGCCCCTCGGGGACGATCGAGAAGAGCATCGCGCTGAACACCAGTACCGCGATGGCGCGCAGCACCGGCCGCTCGAAGACGATCTGGAAACCCTGGACGGTCTCCCGCAGCAGGTGGCTGCGGTGCACCTCGGTCATCGCCGGTGGCCGCTCGCGTACGCCGAAGCGGACGATCGCGGCCGACACGGCGAAGGTCACCGCGTTGACGAGCAGCGCGGTGTTCGGGTTGAGCGCCGCCACCGTGGCGCCGATCAGGTAGCCGACGACCTGGGCGGCCTGGCCGGCGCTGGTGAACGCGGACAGGCCCACGACCAGCCGGTCCCCGGTCAGGATGTGCGGCATCAGCGCGGACCGCGCCGCCTGGCTCGGCGGGTTGGCGAGCGTGGCCAGGAAGATCAGCGCGAAGACCGACCAGGTCGGCATCCAGGGCATCGCGACCAGCGCCATCAGCGCCATCCGGAGGACGTCGCAGACCACCATGACGCGCCGGTAGTGGTGCCGCTCGGCGAGCGCGGAGAGCAGCGGTCCGCCGACCAGCCACGGAAGGTAGCTGGCGGCGAACGCGGCGGCGGAGAGCGCGACCGAATCGGTCTCGCGCAGCACGAGCACGGTGACCGCGGCGCGGGCCAGGTAGTCACCCACCCAGGACAGGGTGTTGGCGGCGAAGATGGCGCGGAACTCCGACTGACCGAAGACGTCCCGGAAGGTGGCCGGGCCCTCCCGGGCGGGTCGCGCGTCGGACACCGTCGCCTCCATCGTTCCTGGTCGACCACTTGTGATGGCCCGACCGGGAACCGTCGTCAGATCAACCGATCAGCGAGGACACGAGCACGCCCCCCGGTGGAGCGTGTGCACCGGATTCTGCCCGATCGTCTGACAACTGGCTAGGGCGAACGGATTGATCGTCGCATCTCCGACTGAACGAACGGACGATACCCGAGGGGCCGCGCGGTGCGGAACCCCGGAAAATAGCCCGGCTCGTCCGGCGGCTCAGGTGGGTCCGCCGGTGCCCGTACCCTCGGCGGCGGGCGGCGCCGGCGGCTGGACCGGCAGGCCGGGGAACAGCCGGGCGGCCGCGATCTGCGCGACGATCCCCGAGTTCTCCAAGGCCTCCGCGAGGCGCCGGCGCAGCTCGCGCCCGACCGCGAACTGCCCGTCCGCTGTGGTCTTGACGACGGTACGGATCACCGCGCCGTCGACTGTCATCTGCTCGACGCCCAGGACCTCCGGCTGCTCCACGATGCTCGGCGCCAGCTCCGGGTCCAGCGCCACCGACGCCGCCGCGGTACGCAGCACGGCGGTGGCCTCCTCGGTGCCGGCGAAACCGATCGGCAGGTCGACCACGACCAGCGCCCAGCCCTGGCTCTTGTTCCCGACCCGGACGATCTCGCCGTTGCGGATGTACCAGAGCACGCCGCGGCCGTCCCGGACCGTGGTGACCCGCAGCCCCACCGCCTCGACCACGCCGGTGGCCTCGCCCAGGTCGACGGTGTCGCCGACGCCGTACTGGTCCTCTATCAACATGAACAGGCCGGCGATCAGGTCCTTCACCAGGCTCTGCGCGCCGAAGCCGAGCGCCACGCCGGCGATGCCCGCGCTGGCCAGCAGCGGGGCCAGGTCGAAGCTGAACTCCTTGAGCACCATCAGCAGCGCGATGCCGAAGACGAACGCGGTGACCATGCTGCGCAGCACCGACCCGATCGCCTCGGCCCGCTGCCGCCGCCGCTCCGGCACGAACTGGTCCGGTTCGAGCGTGGCGCTGGGGATGCGTTCCCGCAGCGGGCGGAGCATGGTCGGCACCGCGCCCTGGGTGGTGGTCCGCACCAGCCGGTTGATGGTCCGGTGCAGCGCCCACCGGGCGGCCACCGCGATCAACAGGATCAACGCGACCCGTAGCGGCTTCAGCAGGATCCAGTAGCTGCTCTCGGCGAACCAGGCGGAGCCGGTGAGCCGGTACAGGAACTCGCAGGAACTGCTGCCCTGGCAGTCCGGGCGCCGGTCGGAGAAGGCCGACAGCAGGGCGGAGATCAGGTCGGAGACGTTCACCCTGCTTTCGTACCGCACCGCTGACGAGCGGCGGACACCGCCACCTCGGCGAAGTGTCGCTACCGCAGGGGGTAGCCCGGATTAGTACGTGCAATCCGGGGCGCGATCAGGGACTATTGGCGCAACGGACGTCGGTGATCCGGCCGGCGTCGGAGCCGTTCCGCGCTGTCCGCGGGGCGGTTCCGGCGCAGACGAGGCGGGAGCGACTGGACCGGGAGGGTGAGCGCGATGCCTGACATACGACCCACGGCGGGCTCCGGTGCACTCGTTCTCAACGCCACCTACGAGCCCCTGTGCGTCGTGTCGGTGCGTCGTGCCGCGATCCTCGTCCTGTCCGCCAAGGCGGTCTGCGTCGCCGACGGCGAGGGCATCCTGCACAGCGCGCGCAACGCGTTACCGGTGCCCTCGGTGGTACGCCTGACCCGCTACGTCCGGGTGCCGTACCGCACCCACGTCGGGCTGTCCCGGCGGGCCGTGTTCGCCCGCGACGGATGGCGGTGCGCGTACTGCCGGGGGCCCGCCGAGACCATCGACCACGTCTTCCCGCGCAGCCGGGGCGGCCGGCACGCCTGGGAGAACGTGGTCGCCGCGTGCGCGCGTTGCAACCACACCAAAGGCGACAAGACGCCCGCCGAGCTGGGCTGGCGGCTGCACCACCTGCCGGCCGCGCCCAAAGGAGCCGCCTGGCGGGTGCTCGGGCACCGCGCCCCCGACCCGCGCTGGGCGGACTGGCTCGACCTGCGCGAGCCCGAGCCCGAGGCGGCCTGACCGGCCCGCTCAGCGCGCCTTGACCAGCGAGGCGTAGACGACCAGGTTGTCCGCGTACCCGGTCTCGCCCCCCACCCAGCGCCCGCCGCAGGTGATCAGCCGCAGGTTGGGCCGGCTGAAGTCGCCGTAGACGTCCTCCACCGGCAGCTTCTCCTTGCCGTACCGCTCGATCGACGTCACCTCGAACACCGCCACCGAGCGGTCCTCCCGCGTCACCTCGATCCGGTCGCCGTCGTCCAGCTCCCTCAGCCCGTGGAAGACGGCCGGACCGGTGGTGGTGTCGACGTGCCCGACGAGCACGGCCGGTCCGTACTGGCCGGGGGTGGGGCCCTGGTCGTACCAGCCGACCTCGCCGGCCCGCTCCACGTCCGGCACGGCGATGCTGCCGTCCGGCGCGATGCCCACCCGGTGCACCGGCGCACGCAGGTCGAGCTTGCCGATGCTCAGGCCGGTCGGTGGACTGGCCGGCAGCACCGGGAACTTCTTCGGCGGCGGGCGCAGGCCGGCGACGATCCGGTCCGGCAGCACGCTGACGCCGGTCACCCGCTCCACGCCGAGCATGGCCACGATCAGCGCCATCACGCTCGCCACCACGAGCACCGGGACACCCGGGTTGCGGCTCGGGGCGTACCGGCGGGTGGTGGTCCTGGCGGCGCGGGCCGGGACCGGCCGGGACTGCGGGTCGGCGGTGGCGACGCTGGCCGAGAACGCGTGCCCGGCGACGTGGGCGAACCGGCGCGCGGCTCCGGCGGTCAGCCGCAGCGCGGCCCGGAGCCGGCCGGTGCGCTGCGGCGACCGGCGGCCGGGACGGGCGGCGGCGCGGCGTCTGCGGTCCGCCGCCGGGCCGGTACGGTCCCGGCGGCGCGATGAGCGGGCCATTGCGGCACCTCTCGTCAGACGCGGCCGCCGGACTTACGGCGGGCGCTCACACCGGCGACCACTGCCACCGCGACCAGGCCACCGACCAGCAGCAGCGAGCCGGCGCCCCGGCTACCCGCGGTGCCACCACCGCCGGTCGCCGGTCCCTTGCTCGGCTGCGCCATGTTGAGCACGGTGAGCATGGTCGAGGCGGTGTTGCCGTTGGAGCAGTCCAGGTTCACCGGGTAGTCGCCCGGCGCCTTGTTGCCGGGCACGGTGACGGAGCCGCTGAGGAAGCCGTTGTCCGGCCGCAGCGTCACCCGCCCGAAGGCGTCGGAGGTGACCTGCGCCTGGCGGTTGTTGCTGTTGTCGCACCCGGCGCGCAGGTTCACCCGGGAACCGGCCTGGACGCTGTTCGGCGTCACCTCGATGAAGACGCTCTCCCCGGCCCGGGCCGGCGGCGCGGTGGTCAGGACGAACGCCGCGACCAGGCCGAGCAGGCCCAACACGGACGACAACGCACGATGTGACAGGAGCCCTCGCATGGTTCCCCCCTCCCGGCGCGACGGTGCGCCGGACCACTGACGGGCAGCGGCGCCTGCTTTCCCGGAGGGCAGGGGAAGCTAACGGGGCGCCTTGACCACGGGGTGCCAGGCCAGCGGGGTGGAGAGCACCATCGTGCTGGACGGCTGCCCGTACGGCGCGAGACGGTCGATGACCTCCTCGAACTCGCCCATGTTGGTGGCGGCGACCTTGAGCATGCTGCACGCGTCGCCGGTGATCCGGTGGATCTCCATGATCTCCGGCCAGCCCGCGACGTCGGGGTCGTTGAGGATGCAGCGCGCGCCGTAGCAGGACATCCGGATCAGCGCGAGCACCGTGCGCCCGGCCCGGGTGAGGTCGACGTGGGCGTGGTAGCCGGTGATCACACCGGATTCCTCCAGCCGCCGTACCCGCTCGGCGACAGCGGGCGGCGACAGGTGGACCCGGCGGGACAACTCGCTGTACGAGAGCCGGGCGTCGGCCTGGAGCTCGCGCAGCAGCGCCCAGTCCATGTCGTCCACGCGCGGACCTTCCTTCCGTAAAGGCGGCGACGCGAGATGGTTTCGGTTCGCGAAGTGAGACCACCATACCGCCGTTGAACAGGCATTCCATTCGGCCGCCCACCAGCGGGATCATGACGTCTACCCCGCGCACGGACGGAGAATGACTGTGGAACAGACGACGGCGGTGCGCCCGGTAACCCCCCAGGAACGGGCGGCTCGGGCGGCACGCAACGGCGGCGAGCCGACGCTGGAGTTCGCCGACCGCGTGCCGTACGACGCGTACGTGCGGGCCAGCACGCTGCACCGGCTCCAGGAGCCGCTCAGCGACGACCCGGGCGAGATGTCCTTCCTGATGGTCAGCCAGATCATGGAGCTGTACTTCGGCCTGACCTGCCACGAGCTGCGGCACGCCAAGCGCGAGCTGCGCGAGGACCGGATCTGGGAGGCGCTGCCCCCGCTGCGCCGGGCCGCCCTGCACCTGGAGGGCCTCAACGCCGCGTGGCACGGGCTGCGCTGGATGAGCCCGGCCGACTTCAACCGCTTCCGCGACCGGCTCGGCGAGGGCTCCGGCTTCCAGTCCGCGATGTACCGCCAGCTGGAGTTCCTGCTCGGCCTGCGCGACCGGGCGCTGATCCGCCCGTTCCGCCGGCAGACCGAGGTGTACGACGAGCTGACCGCCGCGCTCGCCACGCCGAGCCTGTGGGACGAGGTGGTGGCGCTGCTGGCCCGCAAGGGCTTCGACGTGCCGGACGAGCTGCTGTCCCGGGACGTGAACGCCGAGCACGAGGCGCACCCGGCGATCGAGGCGGCCTGGGTCCGGATCTACGGCGACAACGGGCCGGACAACCACCTGCGCCTGCTCGGCGACGCGCTCACCGAGATCGCCGAGGAGTTCGGCGACTGGCGCTGGAACCACGTCAAGGCCGTCCAGCGCACCATGGGCGCCAAGGTCGGCAGCGGCGGTTCCGCCGGACTGGCATGGTTGCAGCGCAGCATGGCCCGGGTGGTCTTCCCGGAGCTGTGGTCGGCCCGCACCGCGATGTGACGAGAGAGAACAGCATGCACACCCCCGAGAACGAAGCCCTCCGCCGCGACGCCGCCGACCCCGGCCACCGGCACCTGTTCCACATCCCGCCCGCCGACGGCGGCCGCCACCCCGACACGGCGTACCTGGCGGGCAACTCGCTCGGCCTCCAGCCGCGGGCCACCCGCGACGAACTCCTCGCCGACCTGGACGCCTGGAGCCGCCTGGGCGTGGAGGGGCACCTGGAGTCGGAGCGGCCCTGGCTGCCGTACCACGAGCTGCTGACCGCACCGGCCGCCCGCCTGGTCGGCGCGCTGCCCGCGGAGACCGTGGTGATGAACTCCCTCACCGTCAACCTGCACCTGCTGATGGTCAGCTTCTACCGGCCCGCCGGCGAGCGCACCCGCATCGTCATCGAGGACAGCGCGTTCCCCTCGGACAGCTACGCCGTGCGCAGCCAGGCCCGCTTCCACGGCCTGGACCCGGACACCACGGTTGTCCGCCTCAAGCCGCGTCCCGGCTCCGACACGCTCGGCACGGAGGACGTGCTGGACTTCCTGGCCCGCGAGGGCCACACGGTGGCGCTGCTGATGCTCGGCGGCGTGAACTACCTGACCGGCGAGCTGATGGACATCCCCGCCATCACCGCCGCCGGCCGGGCCGCGGGCGCCGTGGTCGGCTGGGACCTGGCGCACGCCGCCGGCAACGTGCCGCTGTCGCTGCACGACTGGGACGTCGACTTCGCCGCCTGGTGCTCGTACAAGTACCTCAACTCCGGCCCGGGCGCGCTGGGCGGCGTCTTCGTCCACGAGCGGCACCTCGGCGACCCGTCGATCCCGCGGTTCGAGGGCTGGTGGAGCACCGAGGCGGCGACCCGGTTCGAGATGACGCCGGTGTCCCGGCCGCCGGCCACCGTCGAGGCGTGGCAGATCTCCAACCCGCCGATCTTCGCGATGGGCCCGGTGCGCACGTCGCTGGAGCTGTTCGACTCCGTCGGCATGCCGGCGCTGCGCGAACGCAGCCTGCGGCTCACCGCCTGGCTGGAGCAGCTGCTCGACGAGGTGACGCCCGGCCGCCCGCTCACAGTGGTCACCCCGCGCGACCCGGCCCGCCGCGGTTGCCAGCTCTCCGTGCGGATCGGGGTGGGCAGCGCGAACGAGCTGACCAAACGGCTGCGGCACGAGCACGGCGTGGTCGCCGACGCCCGGGAGCCGGACATCGTCCGGTTCGCGCCGGTGCCGCTCTACTCCACGTACCACGACTGCTGGCGGGTCGCCGAGGCGCTGGCGGCAACTGTTGAGAAGGAGGGCTCGTGAGCGCGAGGAGTGAGCGCGACGAGATCGCTGTGGTCGGCGCCGGGCTGGCCGGCTGCCTGCTGGCCTGCTACCTGGCCCGCCGCGGTTACCCGGTGGCCCTCTACGAGCGGCGGCCCGACCCGCGTACCGGCACCGTCGAGCGGGGCCGGTCGATCAACCTGGCGCTGTCCGAGCGCGGCTTGGACGCCCTGCGCCGCATCGGCCTGGAGGACGAGGTGATGGCGGACGCGCTGCCGATGCGCGGCCGCATGATCCACCCGGTCGAGGGCGAGCCGGAGTTCCAGTCGTACAGCGGCTCCGGGGACCGGGCGATCAACTCGATCAGCCGGGGCGCGCTGAACAACGCGCTGCTCGACGCCGCCGCCGCGCTGCCGAACGTGCGCGTCGCCTTCGACCACCGGCTGGTCGGGCTCGACCCGCTCGGCGGCGAGATGACGTTCGAGACGCCGCAGGGCAAGGTCACCGCCACCGCCTCGGTCGTCCTCGGCGCCGACGGCGCCGGCTCCGCGGTGCGCGGGCAACTGCTCGCGTACGGCGGCCTGACCGAGAGCCTGGACTTCCTCGACTACGGCTACAAGGAGCTGACCATCCCGCCGCTGGGCGGGGAGTTCGCGCTCGACCCGGGCGCGCTGCACATCTGGCCGCGCGGCACCTCGATGATGATCGCGCTGCCGAACCCGGACCGCTCCTTCACCTGCACGCTGTTCTGGCCCACCCACGGCACCCGCAGCTTCGCCTCGCTCAGCAGCCCGGCGGCGATCGAGCAGTTCTTCGCCACCCACTACCCGGACCTGGTCCCGCTCGCGCCGAACCTGGTCGACGACTACCAGCACAACCCGGTCGGTGTGCTCGGCACGGTGCGCTGCACGCCGTGGCAGGTGGCCGGCAAGGTCGGCCTGATCGGCGACGCCGCGCACGCCATCGTGCCGTTCTACGGCCAGGGCGCGAACTGCGCGTTCGAGGACGTGGTCGAGCTGGACCGCTGCCTCGACGAGTGCGACGACGAGTGGGCCGCCGCGCTGCCGCTGTTCCAGCACCGCCGCCAGGAGAACGCCGAGGCGATCGCCCGGATGGCGCTGGCGAACTTCGTGGAGATGCGGGACAAGGTCGCCTCGCCGGTGTTCCGCACCCGCAAGCAGGTCGAGCACGCGCTGGAACGGGCGCTGCCCGGCCGCTACGTCTCCCAGTACGAGCTGGTCTCCTTCTCCACCACCCCGTACGCGCAGGTGCGCCGCCGGGTGCGCGCGCAGTACGCGGTGGTCGGCGCGGTCGCGGCCGGCGCGGTCGCGCTGCTGGCCGGTGGTGTCCGCGCGGCGCTGGGGCGGCGGCGATGACGCTCTGGGATCCCCGGCTGATGACCGGGCACGCGCCGGACGGCCCCGGCCTGCTCCGTAACTTCGTCGGCGGCGAGTTCGTCGACGCCGGTTCCCGGTTCACCAAGCGCAGCCCGGTCACCGGCGAGCCGGTGTTCGAGGTGGTCGAGGCGTCGCAGTCGACTGTGGACGACGCGGTCGCGGCGGCCCGGGCGGCGCTGCGCGGCCCGTGGGGCCGGATGGGGGAGCGGGAACGCGCCGAGGTGCTGCGCCGGGTCGCCGACGAGCTGGAACGGCGCTTCGACGACCTGGTCGCCGCCGAGGTCGCGGACACCGGCAAGGCCATCTCGCAGGCCCGGACGCTCGACATCCCGCGCGGCGCAGCCAACTTCCGGGCGTTCGCCGAGATCGTGGCCACCGCGCCCACCGAGTCGTTCACCACAGTCACCCCGGCCGGGGGCCGGGCGCTGAACTACGCGGTCCGCAAGCCGGTCGGCGTGGTCGCCGTCATCGTGCCGTGGAACCTGCCGCTGCTGCTGCTCACCTGGAAGGTCGCCCCGGCCCTGGCCTGCGGCAACGCCGTGGTGGTCAAGCCCAGCGAGGAGACCCCCGCGTCGGCCACGCTGCTGGCCGAGGTGATGGCCGCGGCGGGCGTGCCCGACGGCGTGTTCAACCTGGTGCACGGCTTCGGCCCCGGCTCGGCCGGTGAGCACCTGACCCGCCACCCGGGGGTGGACGCGATCACGTTCACCGGCGAGTCGGCGACCGGCAGCGCGATCATGCGCGCCGCCGCCGACGGGGTGAAGGCGGTCAGCTTCGAGCTGGGCGGCAAGAACGCCGGCCTGGTGTTCGCCGACGCCGACCTGGACGCGGCGGTCGCCGGTTCGGTGCGGTCCAGCTTCACCAACGGCGGCCAGGTCTGTCTCTGCACCGAGCGGATCTACGTGCAGCGGCCGGTGTTCGAGGAGTTCACCGCGCGGCTGGCCGCGCGCGCCGGCGAGCTGGCGTACGGCTGGCCGGACGACGAGGCGACGGCGAACATGCCGCTCATCTCGCACGGGCACCGGGACAAGGTGCTCGGCCACTACGCGCTGGCCCGCACCGAGGGCGCCGAGGTCCGCGCCGGAGGCGGCACGCCGCGCTTCGGCGACGGCCGTGACGGCGGGGCGTACGTGCAGCCGACTGTGCTCACCGGCCTGGGGGCGGACGCCCGCACCAACCAGGAGGAGATCTTCGGACCGGTGGTGCACGTCGCGCCGTTCGACGACGAGGACGAGGCGTACGCGCTGGCCAACGGCACCGCCTACGGCCTGGCGGCGACGGTGTGGACGCGGGACGTGGGCCGGGCGCACCGGGCCGGCGCCCGGCTCGACGCCGGCATCGTCTGGGTGAACACCTGGTTCCTGCGCGACCTGCGCACCCCGTTCGGCGGGGTGAAGGCGTCGGGAGTGGGCCGTGAGGGCGGCGTGCACTCGCTCGACTTCTACTCCGAGCTGACCAACGTCTGCGTGGACCTCACATGAGTGCGCGTGGTGGGCAGAATGGCCGGAATCCCCAGCGACGTAAGCGAGGAGCCGCCATGACCGTGGACATCGAGGCCGCCAACCGGGAACTGGCAGTGGCCCGGCAGGACGGGAAGCCCTGCCCGCCGCTGCGCGGCCGGCTGCTGCCCGAGGGCGACATCGAGGCCGCGTACCAGGTGCAGCAGGTCTACACCCGGCAACGGCTGGGCAAGGGGCACCGCCGCGTCGGCGCGAAGATCGGCCTGACGTCGCGGACCGTGCAGGAGAGCTTCGGCGTCTTCCAGCCCGACTTCGGGGTGCTCTTCGACGACATGGCCGTCGGCGACGGTGTCGAGGTGCCGATCGACCGGCTGCTCCAGCCGCGGGTGGAGGCGGAGATCGCCTTCGTGCTCGGCGCGGACCTGCCGGACGAGCGGGTCACCACCGTCGACCTGATCCGGGCGGTGGACCACGTGCTGCCGGCCATCGAGATCGTCGACTCGCGGATCGCGGACTGGGACATCTCCATCGTGGACACGGTGGCGGACAACGCCTCCAGCGGCCTGTTCGTGCTCGGCACCGCGCCCCGGCGGCTCGCCGACGTGGACCTGCGGCTGTGCGGCATGGTGCTGGAGCACGCCGGTGAGCCGGTCTCGGTCGGCGCGGGCGCGGCCTGCCTCGGCAATCCGCTGCACGCGTTGCAGTGGCTGGCCGGCACGATGGCCCGCGCCGGTGACCCGCTGCGGGCCGGTGACGTGGTGCTCTCCGGCGCGCTCGGCCCGATGGTGCCGGTCACGCCCGGCGCCGCGTACGAGGCGCGCATCTCCGGCCTCGGCTCGGTGCGTACCTGCTTCTCCTCGGAGGAGACCCGTGAGCGCGAGGAGTGAGCCGGTTTTGCGAGCCCCGCAGTCGCGAACGAAAGGCGGCACAGCATGAGCGTCGGAGTGGCGGTGCTCGGGTCGGGCAACATCGGCACCGACCTGATGATCAAGGTGTTGCGGCTCAGTGAGAGCCTGCGCATGGTGGCGATGGCCGGCATCGACCCGGCCTCGGACGGTCTGGCCCGGGCCCGCCGGCTCGGCGTGACCACCACCGCCGAGGGCGTCGACGGCCTGGTCGCGCTGCCCGAGTTCGCCGATGTCCAGCTCGTCTTCGACGCCACCTCGGCCGGCGCGCACAAGCGGCACGACGAGGTGCTGCGGGCACACGGCCGCACCGTCGTCGACCTGACGCCCGCCGCGATCGGCCCGTACGTGGTGCCGCCGGTGAACCTCGACGAGCACCTGGGCGAACCGAACGTCAACATGGTGACCTGCGGCGGGCAGGCGACGGTGCCGATCGTGCACGCGGTCGGCCGGGTCACCCCCGTCGCGTACGGCGAGATCGTCGCCTCGATCGCGTCGAAGTCCGCCGGTCCGGGCACCCGGGCCAACATCGACGAGTTCACCGAGACGACCGCCCGCGCCATCGAGGTGGTCGGCGGCGCCGAGCGCGGCAAGGCCATCATCGTGCTGAACCCGGCCGACCCGCCGCTGCTGATGCGCGACACGGTCTACTGCCTGTGCCCGGACGCCGACGCCGACCGGGGCGCGATCGCCGCCTCGGTGGCCGACATGGTGAAGACGGTGCAGGAGTACGTGCCCGGCTACCGGCTCAAGCAGGACGTGCAGTTCGACGCCGTGGACACGTACGCGCCGGTGCTCGGCCGGCACTTCACCGGCCTGCAGGTGTCGGTGTTCCTGGAGGTCTCCGGCGCCGGGCACTACCTGCCCGCGTACGCCGGGAACCTCGACATCATGACGTCGGCCGCGCTGCGTACCGCCGAGCGGCTGGTGGCGCTGCGGGAGGTGAGTGCGCGATGACCGACCTCTACATCCAGGACGTGACGCTGCGCGACGGCATGCACGCCATCGCCCACCGGTACACGGTCGACCAGGTGCGTACCATCGCCGCCGCGCTCGACGCGGCCGGTGTGGCGGCGGTCGAGGTGGCGCACGGCGACGGCCTGGCCGGTTCCAGCGTCAACTACGGGCACGGCGCCGCCGCCGACGCGGACTGGATCGCCGCCGCCGCCGAGGTGCTGACCACCGCGCGGCTGACCACGCTGCTGCTGCCGGGCATCGGCACCATCGCCGACCTGAAGGCGGCGAAGGCGCTCGGCGTGACCAGCGTCCGGATCGCCACGCACTGCACCGAGGCGGACATCTCCGCCCAGCACATCGCGTGGGCCCGGGAGAACGACATGGACGTCTCCGGGTTCCTGATGATGTCGCACCTCAACGACCCGGCCGGGCTGGCCGCGCAGGCCAAGCTTCTGGAGTCGTACGGCGCGCACTGCGTCTACGTCACCGACTCCGGCGGGCGGCTGCTGATGTCGGACGTGGCGCAGCGCGTCGACGCGTACCGTCAGGTGCTGGAACCCGAGACGCAGATCGGCATCCACGCGCACCACAACCTGTCCCTGGGCGTGGCGAACAGCGTGCTGGCGGTCGAGCACGGCCGGATCCTCGGCGACGGCCCACTCGGTTCGCCGTCCGGGCGGACCGTCCGGGTGGACGCGTCGCTCGCCGGCATGGGCGCCGGTGCGGGCAACGCGCCGCTGGAGGTCTTCGTCGCGGTCGCCGAGCTGCACGGCTGGAAGCACGGCTGCGACGTGTTCGCGCTGATGGACGCCGCCGACGACCTGGTCCGCCCGTTGCAGGACCGGCCGGTCCAGGTCGACCGGGAGACGCTCTCCCTGGGGTACGCGGGCGTCTACTCCAGCTTCCTGCGGCACGCCGAGCGGGCCTCGGCCAAGTACGGCGTGGACGTCCGCTCGATCCTGGTCGAGCTGGGCCGCCGCCGGATGGTCGGCGGCCAGGAGGACATGATCGTGGACGTGGCACTCGACCTGGCGGCTAAGGAGAACAACTCATGATCGGGCCGGACATCGCCGGCATCGCGGAGAAGCTGGGTGCGGCGGCCGACGACGCCACCGCGATCCCGCAGCTCGCCGCCGAGACCGGCCTCGACGTCGACGCCGCGTACGCGGTGCAGACCGCGCTGGTGCAGCGCCGCCTCGACCGGGGTGAGCGGCTGGTCGGCCTCAAGATGGGGCTGACCAGCAAGGCCAAGATGGCGCAGGTCGGCGTGGACGAGGTGATCTGGGGCCGGCTGACCGACGTGATGCGGGTGCCCGACGGCGGCGGTGTCGACGTCGGCGACTTCATCCACCCCCGGGTCGAGCCGGAGGTGGCGTTCCTGCTGGACCGGCTGCCCGACCCGGGCGAACCGGTCGGCTCGTTCACCCGTGCCGTGCGCG
The DNA here is from genome assembly GCF_023896895.1 of Micromonospora sp. CPM1. Lineage (NCBI taxonomy): Bacteria > Bacillati > Actinomycetota > Actinomycetes > Micromonosporales > Micromonosporaceae > Micromonospora > Micromonospora sp. CPM1. Next base: position 35,048 of record NZ_JAMHIU010000012.1, on the reverse strand, counting down.
CGGTCGCACCGGCGATCGAGCTGATCGACTCCCGGTACGCGAACTTCACCTTCTCGCTGCCGGACGTGATCGCCGACAACACCTCGGCCGCCGCGTTCGTGGTCGGGCCGTGGTCGCCGGTGCCGGACGGGCTGGACAACCTCGGCGTGCTGCTGGAGATCGACGGGCGGGTGGCGCAGGTCGGCTCGACCGCCGCCATCCTCGGCGACCCGCGCCGCGCGCTGGACGAGGGGCTGCGGCTGGCCGGCCGGCACGGCGTCCGGCTGCGCAAGGGCTGGGTGTTCCTGGCCGGCGCGGCCACCGCCGCGGTGCCGCTGCGCCCCGGTGCGCACGTGCGCGCCACTGTGGAGAAGCTCGGCTCCGCCACCCTGAAGGCCCTGCCATGACGGCCCGCGTGACGGCCCGCGTGGTGGCCGGGAAGGCCGTGCCGCGGGGCGCGTTCCCGCACATCAAGGTGGCCGGCGGGTTCGTCTACGTGTCCGGCACGTCGTCGCGCCGGCCGGACAACACGTTCGCCGGCGTCGCGGTGGACGAGTTCGGCACCACCGACCTGGACATCCGGGAGCAGACCCGGGCCGTGATCGAGAACATCCGGGACCTGCTGCGCACGGTCGGCGCCGACCTGACCGACCTGGTGCAGGTCACCAGCTACCTGGTCAACATGAACGACTTCGGTGGCTACAACGAGGTGTGGGCGGAGTTCTTCGACGCCACCGGGCCGACCCGGACCACGGTGGCCGTACACCAGCTTCCGCACCCGCATCTACTGATCGAGATGCAGGCCGTCGCCCTACTTCCGTCGGGAGGTTCCCATGAGTGAGATCGCCGAGCCGTTCAGCTTCTCCGGCTGGATCGGCGACAACCAGCACCTGCTCAAGCCGCCGGTGGGCAACAAGGAGATGCTGCCCGGCAGCGACGACTTCATCGTCATGGTGGTGGGCGGCCCGAACCAGCGCACGGACTTCCACGTCGACCCGTACGAGGAGTTCTTCTACCAGGTCAAGGGCAACATGCACATCAACCTGATGCTGCCCGAGGGCCCGCGTACGGTGCACGTGCGCGAGGGTCAGATGTGGATGCTGCCGCGCAACACCCCGCACTCGCCGCAGCGCCCCGAGGCCGGCTCGATCGGCATGGTGATCGAGCGGGTCCGCGAGGAGGGCACGCTGGAGAAGTTCCAGTGGTACTGCGGCGAGTGCCACCACAAGGTGCACGAGGTGGAGTTGCAGGTCCGCGACATCGCCGCCGACCTGCCCCCTGTGTTCGCCGCGTTCTACGCCGACGAGAAGGCCCGCACGTGCGACAACTGCGGCGCGCTGCACCCGGGCAAGGGCTGACGCGTGCCGGTCGTGGACGTGCACACGCACGTCGTACCGAAGGGGTGGCCGGACCTCGCCGCGGCGTGCGGCGGGTCCGGCTGGCCCTGGCTGCGGGTGGACTCCGAGCGCGCCGCCATGATCATGGTGGGGGAGACGGAGTTCCGCCCGATCGGCGCGCAGTGCTGGGACGCGCCGACCCGGCTGGCCGACATGGACGCCGACGGCGTGGACGTGCAGGTCGTCTCGCCCACTCCGGTGTTCTTCAGCTACGACCGCCCGGCCGACCAGGCGGTCAAGGTGGCCCGGATCTTCAACGACCTCACGCTGGAGGTCACCGCCGCGGGCGGCGGCCGGCTGGTGCCGTTCTGCCAGGTGCCGTTGCAGGACCCGGACGCGGCCTGCGCCGAGCTGGACCGCTGCCTGTCGGCGGGGCACGCCGGCGTGGAGATCGGTAACCACGTCGGTGACCGGGATCTGGACGACGAGGGCATCGTGCAGTTCCTCGCCCACTGCGCCGAGGTCGGCGCGCCGGTGTTCGTACACCCGTGGGACATGCCCGGCGGGCCCCGGCTGGACCGGTGGATGGCGCGTTGGCTGACCGGGATGCCGGCCGAGACGCACCTGTCGGTGCTCTCGCTGATCCTCGGCGGCGTGTTCGACCGGGTGCCGGACACGCTGCGGATCTGCTTCGCGCACGGTGGCGGCAGCTTCCCGTTCTGGCTGGGCCGCGCCGACAACGCCTGGCACCGTCGCGGCGACCTGGTACGCGGCGCGTCCAGCGCACCGCCCAGCTCCTACGTCGACCGGTTCCACGTCGACTCGGTGGTCTTCGAACCGGCCGCGCTGCGGTTGCTGGTGGACACCATGGGCGCCGAGCGGGTGCTGCTCGGCAGCGACTACCCGTACCCGCTGGGGGAGCGGCCGGTCGGCGACGTGGTGCACCGGGCGGACTTCCTCACCGACGCGCAGCGGGACGCGCTGCTCGGCGGCAACGCGCTGCGGTTCCTCGGCCGCTGACGGCGGCCGCCCGCCGGACGTGTCGCCGGGCCTCCCGGCCGCCGGACCGGCAGGATGGACGGCATGGCCGAGCCGCACGACCTGACCGCGCTGGAACAGGCCGCCGCGATCCGCCGGGGCGAGCTGTCCAGCCTGGAACTGGTCGAGCACCACCTGCGCCGGGTCGAGGCGCTCGGCGACACCGTCGGCGCGTTCGTCACCGTCACCGCCGACCGGGCCCTTGCCGCCGCCCGTGCCGCCGACGCGCTCGCGGCGGAGGAACGCGGCCCGCTGCACGGGGTGCCGACCGCGATCAAGGACCTCACGCTCACCGCCGGGGTACGCACCACCTTCGGCTCGGCCGCCTTCGCCGACTTCGTCCCGCCGGTCGACGCCGACGTGGTCCGCCTCCTGGCCGACGCCGGCCTGGTCAGCCTCGGCAAGACCACCACCTCCGAACTCGGCTGCTCGCTCTACTCCGAGGGGCTGGCGGCGCCGCCGGCCCGAAACCCGTGGGACCTCGCGTACACCGCGGGCGGGTCCAGCGGCGGAGCGGCAGCGGCGGTCGCCGCCGGGCTCGTGCCGGTGGCGCAGGGCTCCGACGGCGGCGGCTCGCTGCGCATCCCGGCCGCGCTCTGCGGCCTGGTCGGCTACAAGCCCAGCCGGGGCATGGTCTCCGGCGGGCCGCTCGGCTTCGGCGGCTTCGGGCTGCCGGTGAACGGGCCGATCGGCCGTACCGTCGGCGACGTGGCCGCGCTGCTCGACGTGCTCGCGCGCCCGGTGCCCGGCGAGCCGTACCTGCCGCCGGCGTCGCCCGCCGGCGGGTACCTCGGCGTCACCCGCGCCGCCCACGCCACCGGCCCCGGCCGGCTGCGCGTCGGCCGCTTCACCACGCCGATGCTCGCCGACGAACCGGTCCACCCGGACTGCGTCGCCGCCGTCGACCGGGCCGCCGCGCTGCTCACCGACGCCGGCCACGAGGTGGTCGACGTCCCCGCGCCGCTCGGCCCCGAGGCGTGGCCGCTGTTTGAGACCGTCTGGTACGCGCTGGCGGTCACCCCGGTCCCGGCCGGGCGCGAGGGCGACCTGCTGCCGCTGACCCGGTTCCTGCGCGAGCGCGGCGAGGCGCTCGGCGCGGCCCGGCTGATGGCCGCGCTCGGCGAACTCCAGGCGCAGGTACGCCGTGGCGTACGCCGTACCGCCGGTTGTGACCTGCTGCTCTGCCCGACGCTCGCGACCCCGCAGGCGCCGGTGGGCGCGTTCGCCGCCCTCGAACCGGCCGAGGACTTCGACCGGCAGCGGCGCTTCTCGCCGTACTGCGCGGTCTTCAACGTGACGGGTGATCCGTCCGTTTCGCTGCCGGTCGGACGGACCGCTGGCGGGCTACCGGTCGGGGTGCTGCTCACCGGCCGGTACGGCGACGACGCGACGTTGCTCGCCACTGCCGCGCAACTGGAGCACCGGAGTGACGGATGGGATCAGCACCCCGCAATCTGGCGGGCCGCCGACTCCGCTAACGTGAACATCACAAGTGACGTGGGGCGCGACCGGTCCTGACCGGCCGACCCGCACCATTCCTGGTCTCTCTTTCCGCCTGGGGGCGTTGGGATTGTCTGTTACCGAGACGTTGGTGGTCTTCGTCGGCATCCCGGCCGCCGCGGTGCTGCTGATCGCCGCCCTGGCGGCCGTCGGCAGCCGCGGCAACGGTGGCGGCGCCAAGCGCTACCGGCCGGGCCGGCCCTTCGACTTCACTCCGGTCTGGTTCCTGGGCCGTCCGGAGCAGCTGGCCGACTCGGCCGGCACGGCGCTGGCCGCCGGGGCGCAGGCGCCGGCGTTGACCAGCCGCAAGCAGGAGCAGGCCGGCCGGGAGGCGCCGGCCGGTGGAACCGGAGGCGCAAGTGACCGTTGGTGAAGCGCGGCCCACGACGGGGACGGGCACCCCGCCCGACGTGCTGGACGGACCGTTCTCGACCCGTCAGCTGCTCCGCATCGACGAGGCGCTGCGCCTCGCCGACCAGGGCACCGGCCTGGTCTTCTCGGTCTACGTCGGCGGCCTCGACGAGCCGATCCGGGAGCACGCCGAGCGGCTGCACCGCCAGCTCGCCGACCCGGACCGCTCGGTGCTGATCGCGGTGTCGCCCAACCAGCGGCAGCTGGAGATCGTCACCGGCAAGTACGCGCGCAAGCGCATCCCGGACACGTACGCCAAGCTGGCCGCGCTCTCCATGGTGGCCTCCTTCGGCGGCGGCGACCTGGCCGGCGGCATCATCCAGGGCCTCGACCAGCTCGCCAGCCACGCCGGCAAGGGCTGATCCGCCCGCACACACGACGAAGCCCGGCCCGCGCACACGCGGGCCGGGCTTTCTCGTTCGCCGGCGGCGCAGGGCCCACGACAGCGGCCGGGGCCGGCATGCCTCACTCAGGCGCTGCGCGCGTCCCGCTCCCGGGCCTTCAGCGCGCGGACCACGCCGTCGCGGCCCTCGGCCACCAGCCGCCGCAGCGACGCCGGCCGGCCGTCCTGGGCCAGCCAGGCGTCGGTGGCCGCGACGGTGTCCTCCTCGACCAGGTACGCCGGGTAGGCGAGCTGCACGAACTCCTGCGCCGGCTCGCTGTCGCGCTGCGCCCACACCTGGTCCACCGTGGCGAAGTACCGCTCCCGGTAGGGCGCGGTCAGCTCGACCTGCGCCGGGTGGGTGAAGCCCTGCAACAGCGCCCGGTTACGCCAGTTGGGCAGCGCGTCCGGGCCGGTGAGCAGCGCCCACACCGCGGCCTTGTTCTCGACGGTCGGCACCAGCGCGTGCGCGTACGCGGCCTCCCGTTCGCCGCTGGCGGTACGGTCGGCGGCCAGTTCCGCGTCCACGTCGGCGGCACCGGCCGCGCCGTTGGCGACGAGCGACTGGAGCACCGTCCAGCGCAGCTCCGTGTCGACGGTCAGCCCCTCCGGCACCCCGTTGCCGTCCAGCCAGCCGCGCAGCGTGGCCAGGTCCTCGCCGGAGCGGGCCGACGAGGCGTACGCGCGGGCCCAGGCGAGCTGGAAGCCGCTGCCCGGCTCGGCCGCCGCGAGCGCGGTCCGGGCGGTACGGGACAGGTCGGCCCAGCCGGTCGGCGCCCACTCCGGGTCGGCGTAGAAGGTGAGCGCCGTGGTCGCCTGCCGCAGCGTGGCCGTGACCAGGTTGATGTCGGTCTCGGCGGTCAGCCCGGCCAGCACCAGCGCCACGTAGTCGCGGGCCGACAGCTCGGCGTCCCGGGTCATGTCCCACGCGGCGGTCCAGCACAGCGCCCGGGCCAGCGACGAGTCGAAGCCGGCGATGTGCTGCACCACAGTGGCCATCGACCGCTCGTCCAGCCGCAGCTTGGCGTAGGTGAGGTCCTCGTCGTTGAGCAGCAGCACGTCGGCGGCCGGCTTGCCGTGCAGCTCGGACAGCTCGGTCAGCTCGCCGGTCACGTCCGTCTCGATCAGCTCGCGGCGCACCAGCCGGCCGTCGGTCAGGTCGTACAGGCCGACGCCGATGCGGTGGGTACGCAGCGTCGGGTAGGCGGCCGGCGCCTCCTGCCGGACCACCACCCGCTCGTACGTGCCGTCGGTGCCGATGGTCACCTCCGGGCGCAGCGTGTTGACCTGCGCGGTCTCCAGCCACTGGGCGGCGAACTTGCGCAGCTCCCGGCCGGAGGCCGACTCCAGCTCGGACAGCAGGTCGTCGAAGGTGGCGTTGCCCCAGGCGTACTTGCCGAAGTAGGCGCGCAGGCCGGCCAGGAACGGCTCCTCGCCCACGTACGCGACGAGTTGCTTGAGCACGCTCGCGCCCTTGGCGTACGTGATGCCGTCGAAGTTGACCTCGACGGCCTCCAGGTCCGGCATCTCGCAGTAGACCGGGTGGGTGGAGGAGAGCTGGTCCTGCCGGTAGCCCCAGTTCTTGCGGATCGACAGGAACGTGGTCCAGGCGTCGGTGAAGCGGGTGGCGTGCGTGTTGCACCAGTGGCTGGCCCACTCGGCGAACGACTCGTTGAGCCACAGGTCGTTCCACCAGCGCATGGTGACCAGGTCACCGAACCACATGTGCGCCAGCTCGTGCAGGATCGTGTTGGCGCGCTGCTCATACTCGAAGTCGGTGACCTGCGACCGGAAGATGTAGTGCGACTCGGCGTGCGTGACGCAGCCGAAGTTCTCCATCGCGCCGGCGTTGAAGTCCGGCACCCAGAGCTGGTCGTACTTGGGCAGCGGGTAGCGCACGCCGAACTTCTCCTGGAAGAAGTCGAAGCCCTGCGTGGTGATCAGGTGCAGGTCGTCGGCGTCCATGTGCGGGGCCATGCTGGCCCGGCAGAAGTAGCCCATGTCGATGCCGTCGTGGGTGCGGCGCACCTCGTGGTACGGGCCGGCGCACAGCGCGGTGATGTAGGTGCTCATCCGCTCCGAGACGGTGAAGTGCACCGTCTTCAGGCCCTCACCGGCGGCCTCCTCGCGCTGCACCGGCATGTTCGACACGACCCGCCAGTGGTCCGGGACGGTGGCGTGCCAGGTGTAGACGCTCTTCAGGTCGGGCTGGTCGAAGCAGGCGTAGACCTTCTGCGCGTCGGCGGTCTCGAACTGGCTGTAGAGGTAGGTCTCGCCGTCCACCGGGTCGACGGTGCGGTGCAGGCCCTGCCCGCTGTTGGAGTAGCCGAAGTCGGCGTCGACCACCAGCACGTTCTCGGCGGCCAGGCCGCTGAGCGTCAGTCCCTTCTCGGCGGACCAGCCGGACAGGTCCACCGGCTCGCCGTTGAGCGTGGCCGACCGCACCGATTCGGCGGCTGTCTCGATGAATGTGGTCGCCCCCGGCTCGGTGCAGCGGAACCGGACCTCGGTCACCGAGCGGAACGTGCGACCGGTGGACTGCACCGCGGTCGACAGGTCAAGGCTGATGTCGTACCCGGTCACCTCGAGCAGGCGGGCCCGCTCGGTCGCCTCGACCTGGGTCAGGTTGCGCACTCCCGGCACTGTTCGTCTCCATCCCACTCGTCTCGCCGCGCCCCGCGGCGCCGGTTCTCCCCCGGCCGCTCGTGACGGCCCGTCGAAGACCGAGTCTTCCATGCACGGACCGCTCTCGGTGGTCGAGGTCACGCTCTCATTCCGGTACCGGGCGCCGGGGTACGGGGTGAGGATCGGAGGTGACCGCGCCGGGTCCCCGGCGCGACGATGTCGTGAAGGGAAAACACCGTGACCGAACGTGTCACCGCGGACATGTGGTTCGACCCGCTGTGCCCGTGGGCGTGGATCACCTCCCGTTGGCTGCTGGAGGTCGAGCAGGTCCGGGACGTGGACATCCGGTTCCACGTGATGAGCCTGTCCGTGCTCAACGACGGCCGGGAACTGCCGGAGGAGTACCGGGATCTGATGCGCGACGGCTGGGGCCCGGTGCGGGTGTGCATCGCCGTCGAGCAGGCGCACGGCGCCGAGGCGCTGGCGAAGCTCTACACCGCGATGGGCACCCGGATCCACCTCGGTAAGGAGGGCCTGGGCCGGGACATGCTGGTGGGCGCGCTCACCGACGTGGGCCTGGACCCGGCGCTCGCCGACGCGGCCGGGTCCACCCAGTACGACGAGGCGCTGCGGGCCAGCCACGAGGCGGGCATGCGGCCGGTCGGCACCGACGTGGGCACCCCGGTGATCCACGCCCCGGGTCCGGACGGCGGTCAGGTCGCCTTCTTCGGCCCGGTGATCACCCCGGCGCCGAAGGGCGAGGCGGCCGGCCGTCTCTGGGACGGCGTGCTGCTCGTCGCCGGCACCCCCGGCTTCTACGAGCTGAAGCGCACCCGGGAGCAGGGTCCGATCTTCGACTGAGCGCGGGACGTGACGCGCCCGGGCCCCGCACCGCCCGTCACCGGGCCGGTGCGGGGCTCGTTTCACCGGGTGTCCCAGCCGACGGCCCGCGGGGGGCCGCAGCACGGCAGCTCCTGGAGGCGTTCCCATGGCCAAGCACCGCCGCATGTCCGACGACGCGCCGCAGCAGGCGACCGAGGACTCCGGTGCGACGTACTGGTCGGTGACCGAGAGCGACTGGCCGGCCGGCCCGGCCGAGGTGGCCGACCTGCTGGCCCCGCCGATCGTGGTCGGCGTGGCCCGGGTGGTGGCCACCTCGCGGATGACACCGCCGGGCGAGACCGTCCGGCCCGGCCGCGCGCCGTCGCGGTCCGGCGCCGCCGTCGGTGCGACGACGGTACGCCTCAACGCCGGCTCCCGCCCCGCCCCGCCGGTGCGCCGCCCCGCCGCGGGCCGGCACCGCAACTCCACCGCCTGAGCCGGCCGGGGCCGGTCGCTATCACCTGGTGGTAAGCGGGTGAGTCCGGCGGCGGCGCCGATCGGGGCCCGGGTAGCGTCAGCGGACATGACGGTCGTGCATCCGATCGCCCGGGCCTGGATCACCACTGGCGGCACCGGCGCGCAGAACTACGACGAGTTCGCCGACGACGCGGAGATCACCTCCATCGTCGAGGCGAATCCGCACAGCGCCCTGGGCATCGAGATGCCCCACCGGGCGCCCGGCAGCCTCGGGAAGTCCTTCCTCGACGCGCTGCCGGACGCCGTGGCGCGCCTGGCCGAGGCGAAGGCGGACGGCAGCTACACGCCGGCCGAGCAGGTGGTGGTGCTCTACCGGATCAGCGCGCCGGGGGAGGAGAGCGCGTACGGGCTGTGGGCCATGGTCGACACCGACCAGATCTCCACCCGCGCCGACGAGCCGGGCCTGGTGATCCGCAACGAGGACGTGTTCATCGCCAAGGTGCGCGAGCGCGTCGCCCTGGCCGAGGCGCTCGGTCACCTGCTCTCGCCCGTACTCCTGCTCCAGACCGGCAAGGGCGACGAGCTGCACGCCGCGCTCGCGGCGGCGACCGACGCGGCCGGCGCGCCCGCCGCGACGGACGTCGACCAGTCCGGCCGCACGCACGCGATCTGGCTGCTCGGTCCGGGCCCGGCGCAGGACGAGCTGACCGCGCTCGCAGGCGGCGGGGATCTGGTGGTCGCGGACGGCAACCACCGCAGCCTGGCCGCGCAGACCGGCGGTTTCCCGCGCTTCCTCGCGGTGGTCACCACGCCCGCGTCGGTCGCCATCCAGCCCTACAACCGGCTGGTCAGCGAGCTGACCACCACGCCGGACGAGCTGCTCGACCGGCTGCGCGCGGCGGGCGCGGAGGTCACCCCGGTGGACGGGCCGGTCGACGTCCCGGCCACCGGCGGCGTCGTGCACCTCCACCTGGGCGGCCGGGGGTACGCGGTGACGCTGCCGCACGTCGGCGCCGGCCGGCTGGAGAACCTCGACCACGCGCTCGTCGAGCGCCTGCTGCTGCGCGACGCGCTGGGCCTCGACCCGGGCGACAAGCGGATCACGTACGTGGGCGGCGACTACCCGGCGAGCTGGCTCGTCGGTGAGGTCGACGCCGGCCGGGCCGAGCTGGCGGTGCTCGTCGCGCCGGTGACTGTCGACGACTTCGTCGCGGTGAACCTGGCCCGGGAGAAGATGCCGCGCAAGAGCACCTGGTTCACCCCGAAGGCGCGGGCCGGCCTGGTCGTGGCCGAGCTGCCGCACTGACCGTGTGACGAATCCGCCTCCGGGTCGCCGCCCGCGCGCCGGCCCGGAGGCGGGCCTGTCAGACTGCGCGGTATGCGCGTCTACCTGGGATCCGACCACGCCGGTTTCGAGTTGAAGGTGCACCTCGCCAACCACCTGGCCAAGCAGGGCTACGAGGTGGTCGACGTGGGACCGCACGTCTTCGACCCGGACGACGACTACCCGGCGTTCTGCCTGCACACCGGTGACCGGGTGGTCGGTGACCCGGGCAGCCTCGGCGTGGTGATCGGCGGCTCCGGCAACGGCGAGCAGATCGCCTCGAACAAGGTCGCGGGCGTCCGGGCGGCGCTCGCCTGGAACGTCGACACCGCCCAGCTCGCCCGTGAGCACAACGACGCCAACATCGTCGCGATCGGCGCCCGGCAGCACACGCTGGACGAGGCCACCGCGCTCGTCGAGGCGTTCCTGACCACGCCGTTCTCCGGCAACCCCCGGCACAGCCGGCGCATCGAGCAGGTGGCCGCCTACGAGCAGAGCCGCCGCCTGCCCGAGCTGCCCGCCTGAGCGGACCCCTCCGGGTTCACCGCCCGTTGCGGGGCAGGTCCTCGCGCGGCACCCAGTTGCGGCGGATGAGCACCACCCGCTGTTCGGCCTCGGCGAGGTCGTCCTCGGTGGGGCGGGCCGCGTCGCGTGCCCGCAGCGCGGCCGTCACGCTCACCTGCGACGAGCCGGAGCCGACCAGCCCGCGCAGCCCGCGCTCGCCCTCCTCGGCGGGCGCGGCGGCGCGGCGTCCCCGGGGCTCCGGCTCGCCCGGCCGGCCACCGCGCGCGGGCCGGGACGCCACGTCGTCGTGTACGGGTGCGGTGCTGGCGGTGGTCCCGCCGGCACCGGTGCTGTCGGCACCGGCACCGGTTCCGGCGGTCTCCGTCGGCGGGGCGGCCTCGCCGTGATGCCGCAGCCGTCGTCGCCGTCGCTCCGCCTCACCCATCCCCCGACCGTACCGCCCCCGACCCACCCGCGCCCTGGGTCGCGCGATCATGAAGTTGGCCGGGACGAACCGGACGGTTCACGCCGCCAACTTCATGATCGACGGGGAAAAGGCGGGTGGGACGGTCAGAAGACCTCCATGGGGGAGGGGGCGCGGTGCCAGGTGAAGGCGGGCGTCAGCGCGGTCAGCGTGTGCGGGATCAGCTCCTGGACGTGGCCGGCGGCGGCCAGCGCGTACGGGTTCGCGCCGCCGAGGTACAGCTCGCCGAGCGCGCGTACGTCACACGCCAGCCCGGCCGGGGCCGTGGTGGGCGTGCACTCCGCCCCGTCGCGCCCGCCGACCAGCCGCCAGCGGCCGGTGTTCTCCTTCAGCAGCTCGTCGGTGACCTCGATCACCACGTCCACGTCGGTGGCGTAGCGCCGGGCCGCCAGCGCGGCCGGCACGTCCACCACCCGCACCCAGAGCGCGTCGGCGAGCTGCGGGGAGAGCTGGCGGGGCTCGTCCACCAGCCGCAGCAGCGGCTCGTCCAGGGCCGCGATCGGGAACGACAGCCGGCGGGTCAGGTCGACCGAGAGCAGCAACCGCCACAGCGCCGTGTACGCCTCCGGCGTCGCCGCCACCACCTCGCCGACCTGCACCTCGGCCTGCGGCCCGGTGGCCGACGAGCTGTCCTTCGTCCGGTAGAGCGCGTACCCGTCGAGGCCGTCGGCGCCCTCGTGCAGCAGCACCCGGCGCTCGGTGGCGCCGCCCCGGTGCGCCTTGAGGTCGGCCAGCACGTACGACCACCAGCGCTCGTCGCGGCGGGACCAGCCGGGACGCTCGGCGCGGACCCGCTCGTACAGCCGGGCCAGCTCGTCCCGGTGCGCGTCCGGACGGTCCAGACGCAGCCTGCCCTCGGCGGGCGCCGGGGCGGGCAGCCGCAGGCCGGTGGTGTCCACGGACAGGACGTAGCGCGGGGCCGCCGACCCGTAGCCGAAGCGGGGGTAGATGCGTCCCTCGCTGGCCCAGAGCACCGCGATCGGCTCCCGGCCGGCGTCGCGGACGTCCCGCAGCTGGCGGCGCATCAGCGTGGTGAGCAGGCCCCGCCGCCGGTGCGTCGGCGCGACAGCGACCATCGTCACGTGCGCGGCGGGCACCTCCGCGCCCGGCACCGCGAGCTCGCGGCTGAACGCGGCGGCGTGCGCCACCGCCGTCCCGCCGTCGCGGACCAGCAGCGACCGGTCCGGCTCGAAGATCGGGCGTTCCAGCGCCTGCACCTCGGGGTCGAGATCGCCGTGGAAGGCCAGCGCCAGCAGCGCCGCGATGTCGTCGAAGTCCTCAGCTCGGGATACCAGCACGTCAGTCACGGCACGTGTGTATCGCACGGTGACGGGGGTCGGCACCCTATTTGCGGGCTGGCTACCCTCGGAACGGAGGCCGGTATCGGTCGAGGGGGAGGACGGAAGATGGCGGACCAGACACAGCCGTGGGCCGAGCGCACCGTGGAGGTGCCGCCCCAGCCGGGGGTGGTGCCCCCGCAGCGGGACGCGTTCCAGCGCGGGGTGGCGGCGGTCGGTCAGCCGCGCCCGTCGCGTACGCCGCGCACCGAGCAGTTCCCCACGGTCGAGCAGCACGGCGACTGGGCGGCGGAGCCGGCGCCGCGCCGGCCGATGAGCTGGCACCTGGCCCAGGCGCGCAAGGGCGGCGAGCTGAGCGCCGCCGGCGCGCTGTTCGCGTTCGTGTGCTGGGGCATCTGGGCGATCTCCGGCCGGGGCAACCTGGTCGCCCCGCTGCTGACGTTCGTGCTCAGCCTGCTCACCGCGGTCGGCCTGTTCGCGCTGGCCCGGCTGCTCGGCCGGCTGATCCTGGAGCGGCAGTTCGGCCGGGTGCGCCGCAGCGCCAGGGGCGCCCACCTGGTGACCGCGTTGTTCCTGGTCGGCGTCGGTGTGGCCTATCTCCAGCAGACCGAGTGGGTGGTCTCCGCCTGGAACTGGGTGACCGGCAACTGAGCCGACCGGTCGTCCGTCCGGTACGCGCCGGACGGACGACCCGGGGCGTCGGCGTCAGAAGGTGGTCGGCGCGCCGGCCGTCTTGCAGGCGGCGTTGATGTCCTTGCTGGCCTTCTCCATGGCGGGGTTGTCGGCGGCGGTGCCCGGGTCGGCGGCCGAGCCGGCCTTGCGGGCCTCCGCGCCGAACTCCTTCAGGGCGGTGGCCGCCTTGCCGTCGCCGGCGGTCCCGGCCAGCTCGGTCACCCGGTCGCCGAGTTCGATCAGGATCGCGCCGGTCTGCTTCGTCAGGTCGCCGCCCCCCTGCACGACGGCCATGAGCTTCGTCCGCATGTCCTTGTTGATCTTCTCTGCGGCGGTGCAGAGGTCCTTGTCGCTCACGGCGGCCGCCGACGGCGAGGGTGCCGCCGTGGAGGGGACCGCGGCGGCCGACGTGGCCGCCGGCCCGGCCGTGGTCGAGGGCTTCTCGTCGCCGCACGCGGCGAGGCCCAGCACGGCACAGGTCAGGAGGATCGGGATGATCCGGTTCGTTTTCACGTCTGGGCACGCTAGTCGATGCCCGTCATTGATCAAACTCGTTTGCCGGGGTGGTCCGCGGGACGCACGGGCGGGCGGCATGCGTGCCGCCCGCCCGTGCCCGGCCGCGGTACGCCGCGACACCGGTCGTCGCTCCACCAGGACCGTGCTGCCTTACCCCGCCGCACGGGCTTCATCCGTCGCCCGTTGGGCTGAGCGCTCAGCCCTGCTCGTCGGCCTTCGGCGACGCGACCCGGGCCGCCGGGTCCTCGACGCCCGGCTCGCCGCCACCGGGGGCCACCATGCCGTCGTAGTTGTAGACCACGCCGTCGTCGCCGTGCTGCTTGGTGGTCCGGATGTAGCGGTGGATCATCCCGTCGATCTCGATCTCCACCAGGGCCTTGCCGTCCGCGTCCTGGCTGCTGCCGTCGCGGGGACCGCCCACCAGGTACGCCTTCGTGTTCGTCTCCATGTGCCCGCCCTACCCCCGTCCGGGCCGGCGGAAACGGCCGGGCCGGCTACCGCCCACCGCCGTGAGCGGCCGTTCAGCGAGCCGGGGCGTGCTTCCGGCGCACCGGCCCCGCCCGGCCGTCGTGCCGGCCCGGCGTCGCGGAGCAGCATGACGGCATGGGCGCGTATCGATCAGCGTACGAGCGGAGCATCGCCGACCCGGCCGGCTTCTGGCGGGACGCGGCGGCCGACATCGACTGGGTCATCCCGCCGGAACGCATCCTCGACGACTCGGCGGCGCCGCTGTACCGCTGGTTCCCCGACGGGGTGCTGAACACCTGCCACAACGCGCTGGACCGGCACGTCGCCGCCGGGCGCGGTGACCAGCCCGCGCTGATCCACGACAGCCCGGTGACCGGCACGGTCCGTACCGTCACCTACGCCGAACTGCTCGCCGAGACCGCCCGGTTCGCCGGTGCGCTGCGCCGTCTCGGCGTCGGCCGGGGCGACCGGGTGCTGCTCTACCTGGCGATGGTCCCGGAGGCGGTGGTCGCCATGCTGGCGTGCGCCCGGATCGGCGCGGTGCACTCCGTGGTGTTCGGCGGGTTCGCCGCGCACGAGCTGGCCGTCCGGATCGACGACGCGCGGCCGAAGGTGGTGGTGGCCACCTCCTGCGGCATCGAGGCCGACCGGGTGGTGCCGTACCACCCGATCCTGACGGCCGCACTCGACGAGGCCGCGCACGCGCCGGAGCGCTGCGTGGTGGTGCAGCGCCCGCAGGAGCCGGCCCCGCTGGTGCCGGGCCGCGACCTGACCTGGGCCGAGGTGATGGCGGACGCGGAACCGGCGCCGTGCGAGCCGGTGGCCGCCACCGACCCGCTCTACGTCCTCTACACCTCCGGCACCACCGGCCGGCCCAAGGGCGTGGTGCGGGACAACGGCGGGCACGCGGTGGCGCTGCGCTGGTCGATGCGCAACGTCTACGGCATCGAGCCGGGCGAGGTCTTCTGGGCCGCCTCCGACGTGGGCTGGGTGGTCGGCCACTCCTACATCGTGTACGCGCCGCTGCTCACCGGCGCGACCACTGTGCTCTACGAGGGCAAGCCGGTCGGCACCCCCGACGCCGGGGCGTTCTGGCGGGTCGCCGCCGAGCACCGGGTGGCCGCGTTGTTCACCGCGCCCACCGCGATCCGGGCGATCCGCCGCCAGGACCCGGACGGCAGCCACATCGACCGGTACGACCTGGGCGCGCTGCGTACCCTCTTCCTCGCCGGTGAGCGGCTGGACCCGGACACCTGGGCCTGGGCGGGGGCGCGGCTCGGCGTACCCGTCGTGGACAACTGGTGGCAGACGGAGACCGGCTGGCCGGTGGCGGCCAACCCGCGCGGCCTGGAGCCGCTGCCGATCAAGCCCGGGTCGCCGTCGGTGCCGGTGCCCGGCTACGACGTGCGCGTGGTCGACGGCGCGGGCCGGGACGTGCCGCCCGGCACGGACGGCTCGATCGTGATCCGGCTGCCGCTGCCGCCCGGCTGCCTGCCCACGCTCTGGGGTGACGACGAGCGGTTCGTCCGCTCCTACCTGTCGACGTTCCCCGGCCACTACCTGACCGGCGACGGCGGCCGGTTCGACGAGGACGGCTACCTGTACGTGATGGGCCGCACCGACGACGTCATCAACGTGGCCGGGCACCGCCTGTCCACCGGCGCGATGGAGGAGGTCCTGGCGACGCACCCGGCGGTGGCCGAGTGCGCGGTGATCGGCGTGGCCGACGCGCTCAAGGGGCAGGTGCCCAGCGGGTACGTGGTGCTCAAGGCCGGCGCCGACGTGGACCCGGACGCGCTCGCCGCGGAGCTGGTCGCGCTGGTCCGGCAGCGGATCGGCCCGGTGGCCGCGTTCCGCCGGGTGACTGTGGTGCCGGCGCTGCCGAAGACCCGCTCCGGGAAGATCCTGCGGCGCACCATGCGGGGCCTGGTGGAGGGGCGCGACGAGCCGGTGCCGGCGACCATCGACGACCCGGGCGCGCTCGCCGTCTTCCGCGACCTCGGTGCCACGAGCTGACGCGACCGGGCCGACACGGCGCCGGACGGACGGTCCCCGGCCGGACTCCACCGGCCGGGGACCGCTGCGGTCAGCGCCGGACCGGGTTGCCGGCGGCGTAGTCGCGCGCGACCCGCACCAGTTCCACCAGGCCGCCGGCGTACTCCTGCGCCTCGGCGTGCGCCTCGTCGAACGGCGGCTGGAAGCCGACGCCCTCCCACTGACCGGTGGCCTCGTTCCACCTGTCGTTGCCCACCTCGAAGTCCCAGGCGAAGATGCCCAGCTCGTAGTAGAGCTGGTCGGCCGAGTTGCCGGCCGCCGAGTAGAGCACGTCGGCGACCGGGCCGGTCTGCGACGGCCAGGTGACGGTGCCGCGCTCGGCCGCGATGGCGCCGACGATGCGCCGCGCGCTGCCCAGGAACAGCGTCGACTCGTCGATCGACGGGCGCGGCAGCGTCACCCGCCCGTCGGCCTTGTACGCCCCGGGCGGCCACATGAAGTAGCCGCCGTACGAGTGCACGTTCATCGCGAACTTGATGTTCGGGTGGGCCTTGGCCAGGTCGATCACGTTGCGGCTCTCCGGCTCGGACAGCTCCGCCGTGCCCGCGTAGTTGCCGGACAGGCAGTTGGCGCTCGCGCCCACGTACCCGTCGAACAGGGATCCGACTGTGTAGTTGCGGTTGACGTCGACGCCCCACATGGTGCGGTTCTTCGGGTCACGGGAGGCGCCGGTGCAGTGGTTGACCAGGTTCTTGCGCTGGAAGTTGTAGTCGTGGAACGAGTAGTTCGCGCCGTCCGGGTTGACGGTCGGGACGACGAACACGTCCACCTGCTCCAGCAGCTTGCGGGTCGCCGCGTCGGTACGCGCGTTCGCCAGCAGCCGCTCGGCGAACTCCAGCGTCACGAGCGGGGTCGCCCACTCGCGGGCGTGCTCCTGCGAGTACGCCAGCACGCCGATCCGGGAGCCGTCGCGGTGCTTGCCGATCCGCAGCGCCTGCACCGTCCACGGCCGGGCCGGCACCTCGGTGCCCTGCAACCCGTCGTCGAGGCGTACCGGCCCGGTCACCGGCATCGGCAGGCCGGCCGAGCCGTCCTCCACGGTGGCCCGGAAGCGGGCGCCCCGCGGGGCGTTGATCAGGGCGGCGACGTCGTCGGTGGTGCTCGTGACCTTGCCCGCGCCGTCGGTGGCCAGCGAGATGGTGAGCACCCGGTCCCGGTAGCGCATGCTCAGCGGCCGGTTCGGCCGGCCCGGGTCGACGGTGCGCACCTGTACGCCGTTCATGCCCTGGTCGCCGAAGCGAACCGACTCGACCACGACGGCGGCGGCCGCCGGGTCGCCCAGGTAGGCGGCGGCGTTGCGGCGGTAGCCCTGGGTCTTGTTCGGCAGGTCGATCACGTCGACCAGGTCGCGGTACTGGCGGCCGAGCCGGGCGATGCGCGCCTTGATGTCCACGGGCGTCAGGTACGCGTCGATGAAGTCCTTCTGGTAGCCGGCCGGCTGCGGCGGCGGGGTCGCGTTCGGCCAGAGCGACGGCGTCACCGGCCGGCTCGTGCCGCCCAGCGTGGAGGTGGCGGTGAGCTGCACCGGGCGGCTCGGCACCGGCTGCGGCAGCGCGTAGTGGTACTGGTACTCGCCCGAGTCCTCGAAGCGGTACAGCGGGAACGAGCCGGTGGCGCCGTCGGCCGTCCGCCAGGTGACAGTGATCTCGACGTCCGGGTCGTCGGTGGCGGTGGTGGCGACCTGGGCCTGGAGGAACGTCCGGCCGCCGGTGGTCCACCAGTACGCCTGGAGGAACTGGAGCGTGTCGACGGCGGCGGCGCCGCTCGTACGCAGTCCGGCGCGGGTGCGGTCCTGCGCGGCGCGGCGGCTCTCGGCCAGGTGCCGGGCCCCGTCGTCGGCGCGCTGCACCACCTGCACGGCGGTGGCCCCCTGCCGGGTGAGGTCGGCGAGCTGCCGTCCGGTGAGGACCAGGTCGGCGATCCACTCGCCGTCGCGGGAGCGGGGACGGTTGGCCAGGTCGGCGCCGCCCGCTACCAGGCGGTCGAGCTGCGCCCGGTCGGCGAGCCGCACGCGGACCAGAGCGGTCTCGGTGGGGGCGAGCGTGATCGCGGGGGAGGGCGGTGCGGCGGCGCCCGGCCCGGGATGGGCCAGCGCCGCGGCGATCAGGATGCTGGTGGTGGCGAGTGCGGTCCACCGTCGTCGGACGAACACGGGGCCTCCTGACGAACGTCGATCTCTCTGCCGTTCACACCAGTCGAGGCATCGATCGCTGTCAAGCTCACTTCCGGTCAGCCGGCGAACCGGTACAGCCGGAACTCCTTGTCCGCGCCGCACACCAGCATGTCCGTGTTCCACGAGCAGGACTCGCTGCGGATCTGCTTCAACTGCCCCATCTCGACCGGCTTGCCGTCCACCGCCGTCCCGGCGAGGACGCGGTCGTCCTCGTACGCGCTCGGCGCCTCGGAGAAGATCAGCAGATTCCCGGCGTCCAGCCGGACCGCGAACCCGTCCCGGTCGCGCAGCACCACCGCGCCGTCCGGCGCGAACAGCGTCACCGCGTCCGGTGAGTCCCGCCCGGCCAGCACGTGCTCACCCACCGGCACCAGCGACTCGGCGCGCGGCGCCGGCCACTGCCGGGTGCCCTCACCCTCGGTCGCCGCCACCACCCGGGTGTCGTCGGCGCCACTGCCGGGAGTCTCCAGCAGGCAGACGCGACGTTCCCCGCAGGTGACGAGATCCTTCACCCGGCCGCCCTGCTCCGGCGCCTCGTACAGGACGCTGGGCGTGCCGAGACCGCCCAGGTCGTACGCGAGCAGCCGCAGGCCACGATCGTTCTCCGCCACGTACAGCCGGTCGTCGCGGGCGGCCATCGGATCGTCGAGGCCGGCCATGTTGCCCCGCTCCTTGAGGATCTTCCCGCTGCGCATGTCCAGGACCCGGACCGAGCGGTCCGCGCCGACCTGCACGAGCCGGTCCGCCTTCCCCGCCCACGGCGCGAGCGGCGCGCCCTCGGCGTCGGCGGGGCCGTCCAGTGCCGCGCCCGTGCGTACCGGGACGACCTTCGTGCGCGCGTCGCCGTACTCGGTGCGCGGGTTGCGCCGCTCCCACCGCTGGCGGCCGTCGTCCAGCCGCAGCCCGACCAGGCGTTCGCCGGTGCGGTCCAGCCGGACGATCGTGTCGGGCCCGAGGTACAGGGTGTCGTCGCGGCCGACATCGGTCTGCCAGCGCTGCTCGCCGGAGTCGCCGTCGAGCACCGCGAGCACGCGCGGGTTGCCGCTGCCGGTGGCGTCGCCGAGGACGAGCAGCCCGTCGGGCAGTGGCCGGATCCCCGCCCACCGCTGCGCGGCCGCGTCGGTCCGCTTCTCCCAGACCGTCTTCCCGGTGGCCGCCTCGACGGCCGTCACGTGCAGGTGGTCGTCGGGCAGCGAACGGACCAGGTAGGCGCGTTCCCCGAGCGTCGCGGTGAACATCTGGTCCGGCCGCGTGTCACCGGCGGCCACGGTCTTCACCAGTTCGGCGGTGTGGAAGTCAAGCGCCGGGTGCCGGTCCCGGAACACCCAGAGCAGCACCGCGGCCGCCACGGCGACGACCACGAGACCCGCGCCGAGCGCGATCCACCGGCCGCGCCGTGGCCGGCCGCCGCCGGGCCGGACACCGCCCGGGGCGGGGGAGAAGGGCGCCCCGGGTACGCCGGGACCGGGCCCCGCCGGCGGCCATCCTCCACCGGGCGGGGGCGGCGGCATCCCGGGTACGCCGGGTCCGGCGTGGTGCGCGACGGGCGCTGCCCCCGGCACGAAACCGGGGGCGCCCGGAGTGCCGTCGTGCCTCGGGTGGGGGACCGGGCTCCCGGCGAGCGGCATGCCGTCGTACCTCGTGGGGGACGTCGGTGGGACGGGCCCGTCGGCGACCAGCGTGCCGTGCGGACCGGGGGGCGCCGCGTCCGCTCCGCCGAACGGCGCGGTCGGGTTCGGCCTCGTCGCACCGGCGGGGACCGTGGCCGCGGTGGCGTCCGCAGCCGATCCGGGCGGGGTGGGCGCGGGTTCGGCCGGCTCGGGCCGGGTCGGCGCGGGTGGTGCCGACGCCGGGTGGGCGGGACGGCCGGACCGCCGGGGCAGCGGCAGGTCGGTGAGCGCGCCCTCGGCGACCGGCATCTCCGGCTGTTCCAGCACCGTCGGCGCGATGCCCAGCTCGGCGTGCAGCAGCCGGGCCACGAGCGGCACCCGCGTCGACCCGCCGACCAGGAACAGGCCGGACAGTTGCTCGGGGCGCAGCCCGGCGGCGGCGGTCACCTCCCGGGTCTCCGTCACCGCCCGGGCCAGCAGCGGCGCGGCCAGGCGTTCGAAGTCCTCCCGGGACAGCGGGACCGCCGCCTCCACCCCCGGTACGGCGACCGGCGCCACCATGGCCCGGGACAGCATCTCCTTGGCGCCGCGCACGTTGTCCCAGAGCTGCTGGCGGTCCCGCCGCTCGGCGGTGGTCGCCGGGTCGGTCAGCCGGGCCCACTCGCGCGGGTGGACCGGGCCGACCAGCTCGCCGAGCCGTCCGAGCAGGGCCGCGTCCAGGTCGAGACCGCCGAGGTCGGGGATCCCGCCAGTGGCGACCAGCTGGAAACCGGAGTCGCCCCACGGGTCGGCGCCCTCGTTGCGCAGCACCGCCACGTCGAGCGTGCCGCCGCCGAAGTCGAACACCGCCACCGAGCCGCCCACCGGCACCGGCCGGCGCAGCACCTGCGTGAAGTAGCGCGCGGCGGCCACCGGCTCGCGCAGCAGGCGGGTGCCCGGCGCGATCGGCCCGGCCAGCGTGTGCTCGGCCGCGGCCGGCCAGCCGGCGAGTTCCAGCGCGTCGTGCAGCACCTGACGGCGAGCCGGCGTCCAGGCCGCCGGGTGGGTGACCACCGCCGGGGGCAGCATCCCGACCGCCGCCACCGCCGCGTCCGCGACCGCGCGCAGCGTCGCGGCCAGCAGCTCCGCCGGCCGGTACGCCCGCCCGCCCAGCTCCACCGTCTCCTCGTCGACCCGGCGCTTCGGGTTCGGCTCGTAGCCGGCCGGGTCGGCCTGGGCCAGGCGCTGCGCGTCCCGCCCGACGTGCAGGTGACCGTCCGCGTCGGCGTGGACGCCGGACGGCAGGATCGGGTGGCCGTCGACGAGCACCGGCCGGGTCCGCCCGTCCGGCCAGCGCAGCACCGCCACGGTGTTCGAGGTGCCGAGGTCCACGCCGAGGGCGAAACCGTCCTGCTGGCCTGCCATCCGCGGCTACCTCCACCACCCGACGAGGATGTCCGGCCCGCATCGTACGCAGGCCGCGCCGCCGCGCCGCCCACCCGGCCCGGGAATGGACTGGCCGGTACGGCGCCCGGCCGCATACCGTCACCGTCATGAAGGTGATCTCCGTCAACGTGGGCCGACCGCAACCGAACCCGTGGAAGGGGATCGGGGCCACCGGCATCGACAAGCGGCCCGTGGACGGTCGCGTCGCCGTCACCGCGCCCGGCCCCAAGGGCACCGGCGACGTCGGGCTCGCCGGTGACCGGGTCTACGACGTCGCCCACCACGGCGGCACCGACCAGGCGGTCTACGCGTACGCGCGGGAGGACCTCGACCACTGGGAGGCCGAGCTGGGCCGCCCGCTCGCCGACGGCAGCTTCGGGGAGAACCTGACCACCACCGGGCTGGACGTCAACGGCGCGCGGATCGGCGAGCGGTGGCGGATCGGGCCGGACCTGGTGCTGGAGGCCTCCTGCCCGCGCATCCCCTGCGGCACGTTCCAGGGGTGGCTGGGCGAACGCGGCTGGATCAAGCGGTTCACCCAGGAGGTACGGCCCGGGGCGTACCTGCGGGTGATCACTCCGGGCAGCGTCGGCGCCGGAGACCCGGTCGAGATCGTGCACCGGCCCGACCACGACGTGACTGTGGCGCTGGTGTTCCGGGCCACGATGCTGGAGCCGGAGCTGCTGCCCCGGCTGCTGGTCGCCGACGCGCTGCCCGCGGAGGACATGGCGCGGCTCCGCCGCCGCCTGTCCTGACCGGCGGACGGTCAGGGGTGTCCGCCTCCGGCCCGCCGCCTGGCCGCCACCACCAGCCCGGCGGCGAGTACCGCCACTGTCGCGCCGCCGACGATCCACCACGGGCCGGGGACGTGCCGTCCCGCGACCTGCGTCCGCTCCGCCGAGGCGGCGGACGGGGTGGCGGCGAGCGCCGGGGCCGAGATCTCGCGGATCCCGGCGCACAGCCCGGTTTCACCGGCGGACGAGTTCACCCGGTACCGGGCGCCGAGGCGGAAGGCGTAGCCGCAACTCTCCTCGCTGCGCGACACCTTCAGGCCGAGCGTGTCCCCGACCTCGGCGCCGCCCTTCTCGACCGAGTCGACGGTGATCCGGACCCCGCTGTCGGTCACCTGCGAGACGGTGCCGACGACGATGCTGTCCGCCCGCTCCTCCCGCTCGGGCGTGAACCCGGCGCACGAGCAGGCCCACGCGGGTTCGGCGGGTGACATGACCACGACCAGGCCGAGCGCGGCCAGGGCGACGACGAGCAGGGCACGAAGTCTCATGGCCGCTTCGACGCCGCCGGACACCAGTCGGTTCCGCGCCCGCTTGACGTCAACCGGACTTCAGGTCGGACGCTTGCGGGCGTGCTGAACTCCGTACTCGACGAGGCGTACGAGCGCGTACGCCACACCGGTCCCGAGCGCGACGGGTGGCTGTCCAACCACGTGCCGATGGCGGCGGAGGCCCTGGTGCGCCACGGCCACGAGCGAGCAGTGCACCGCTGGATCGACGCGTACGCCGACCGGCTAGAGGAACGCCCGCGCGGCATCCGGCGCATCGCCGCCGACGAGTGGCGCGACCCGCTCGGCGACCCGGTGCGTACCGGCGACTGGCTCGACCTCTTCGACCGCGAGCTGGCCGGCGAGCCGTGGCGCGACGTGCTGGCCCGCTGGTGGCCGCGCCTGCTGCCGGGCATCGCCGCCGGCGCCACCCACGGCGTCATCCGCGTCGGCCACGCCGTGCGCGCGCTGCTCGACGCCGAGACCGCACCGCGCGTGGCCGAACTCGGCCAGGGGCTCGCCTACTGGGCCGCCCGCTGGCAACCGCTCGCCCCGCCCGGCGCCGGGCCGTACCCCGGAACCGACGCCCGGTCCGCGCTCGACGCCATGCCGCGCGTACCCGATCAGCGGTTCGGCATCCGGTCCCGCCTGGCGCAGCTGGCCGACCTGGACCGGTGGCCGGCCGCCGCGGCGGCCGTGCCCGGCGACGCCGCCGCCGACGTGCCCACCCGGCTCGCCGCTGTCGTCGACGCCGCTCTGGTCCGGCACGGCACGCACGGGTACGCCAGTCCCGTGATGCTCGTGCACGCCGCCACCGCGCCGAACGCCGTCCTGCGTACCCTGCCGGCCCTGCCGCCGGCGCTGTGGCACCCGAGCCTGGCCGCCGCCTGGGCGGCGACCGCCGCCGTCACCGCGGCCTACGCCCCGGCCGAGGCCCGTTCCCTCCCGCCGGCCGCCGGGCCGGAACTCGACGAGGCCGTGGCGCGGGCGCTGGACACCGGGGACGCGCACGCGATCAAATTCGTCGACACCCTGAGCGATGCGTACGCCCGCAGCGCCGACCCGGCCCTGCTCGCCGTCGCCGCCCGATCCGTCGAGCAGATCGCCGCCGACTGAACACGTGGAGGGCCGATGACACCCGACGACGAAGCGTTCCTGCGCCGCGCCGTGGAACTCGCCGACCGGGCCGGCGCGTCCGGCGAGCGGCCGTTCGCGTCGCTGCTCGTCGGCGCGGACGGCACCGTCCTGATCGAGGACCACAACACGGTGGTCTCCGACCGGGACGTCACCGCCCATCCGGAGCTGAAACTGGCCCGCTGGGCCGCCCGGCAGCTCGCCCCCGAGGCGGCGGTCGCCACCACCATGTACACCAGTTGTCAGCCCTGCCCGATGTGCACTGTGGCGATCAACGCGTCCGGCCTCGGCCGGGTCGTGTACGCGCTGTCCACCGAGCAGTTCGAGCAGGTCAAGCCGGCGACGCCCGCGCCGCGTCCGGTGCGGTACGACGGGCCGGCGCTGTTCGACGAGGCACGCCGGCCGATCGAGGACCACTACTAGGCACCCGGGCGACGGTGGACGCGCCACGGCGGAGCACCGGGTCGAGCGGCGCGGTGGCCTCCGGCGTCGCTACATGGCCGTGTGGTGGCCGCCCCTGCTGCGAGGAAGCGGCTGGGCCGAGATGTGGAGACGGTGAAACCGTGATCGCACCGGAATCGGCGCGGCAGATCGCCGAAGAGTTCCTGGACACCGAGATCCGATACCGCTTCCCCCATCCGGTCGTCATCGTGGACGACGCCGTGAAGGAACTCGACGACGTGTACGTGTTCCCCTACGACGGGAAGGCGTACGTCGAATCCGGCGACTGGCGCGAGGCGATGGCCGGCAACTCTCCGGTCGCGGTGGACAAGCGAACGGGCGAAGCCCGCTTCTCTGCCTGAACGCGGAGATCGCCTGCCCACGCACCGGGGTGCCGGCACCGTCGTCACGCGGGGCACCGCGGGCGGTGTGCGACGCCTACGCTGTGCCGCACGGCGACAGGGGGTGGGCCGGTGGGGCGTCGGCTGGGGTACGTCGCGATGGCGCTGCTCGGCGCGTTGCTGTTCGGTACGGCCGGCCTGGCCCTCGGGTCCTGGTACGGCGGCCGGGGCGCCGAGCCGCTGAGCGCCGAGGCAACTCGGAGCGCGCCCGGCGAACTGCTTCCCGGTGTCGAGCCGAGCGGCGCGACGACAGTGCAGGGCTACCGGTACGGCGTCTGGCTGGCCGCCGACGACGTCGGCGGGAGCCGGATCGAGTTCCAGTACGGCGGCGGTGCCGACTGCGCGCTGTCCGAGCAGATGCGGCGGGCCGCCGAGACGCGCGGATGGCGGGAACTCCGTCGGGTGCCGGGCGCCTCGTGCGACGGCTGGCGGGCCGAGCGAGACGGGATGACAGTCACGCTCACCCATCCGGCGCACGGGTCGAGGCTGAGCATCACGCAGTCCGCCCCCGGAGGGTTCCGCGCCGCCACGATCACCGGCACCCTGCTCGGCGCCGTCGCCGGTGCTGTTCCGGGTGGTGGCGCGGAGTCGTCGGCCCGTACCCCTGCTGGTCGGCACCCTGGTGACCGTCGCCCTGTTCCCGGGGGCCGCCCTCACCTGGATGGATCTGGCCGCGAATCGGCTCGCCGAGCCGGTGTGGCCCGTCTGGCGCGGGCTCGCTCCCGTGCTGGTGCCGCTCTGGCTCGTGCTCCTTCTGATCGGCGTGATCGTCCTCGCGAGGCGACGGGATCCGGCAGTGCCCGTCACCGATCCGGTCGCTACTGGTTATGCGGGCTGATCAGTGGACGCCCGACTCGTCGTACGGCACGCAGTCCCACAGGGTGTTCGCACGCTCGCGGACGACCGCGAACACCGGCCGGGACAGCACTACGTCGCCCGCCCGCTGGACGCGCACGACGATCCCCAGTTCGTCGGAGGCCGGATCGCCTTCCGGGGCGTACCGCGACGCGATGCCGCGCGCCAGCACGTAGCTCAGGAACTGCTCCTCCAGCCGGGACGGCACACGTCCGACCAGCCTGATTCCGTCCAGCGTCACCTGTGGGCCGTGCCGCGCATCGACGACCACGCAGAACAGACCCTCTGTCTTGCCGTAATAGGCCGTGATGGCGGTGGCATGGGCAGGGACGCACGCGTTGCGGAACTCCGCCTTCTTCGGCTGGTCAAAGTCGTGTTGTGCGACGGAGACCGATGCAGCGAACCCGGGTAGCGCCTCGACGGCCTCGTCGTGGCTCATGCCGAACCGCAGAGGTCCCACGCTGACCGACGGCGTGTACGTCCACTGCTCTCGCTCTGCCTCGGTCAGGACATGCCAGGGGCTCGTCATGAGTCAGCCACTCCCATCTCGTTCGTGGCCGCAGGGTTCCTGCTCGGCCTGGCTCTCCGCCAGCGGGTGCCGATGAGCCTTCGGTTGCTCGCCCATTCTCCGGACGGCTGCGTTGCGCCGAAGCCCGGAAGCGGCCCGGGAACTAGAACGCGCGATCCCAGAGTGCGGGCTAGCCTGACCGCCGTGACGTCGATCGAGCAGCTTGAACGGGACGTCTGGCCGGACCCCGGCCCGGAGGCCACGTCTCTCATGAGGCGCTGCGTGAAGCTACGACGCAAACCGCTGGCTGAGTTCACAGTCGAAGACCTGCGCATCATGCTCGGGCAGGAAATCGGCGTTCCTGCTCTGCTGCCTCTCGCGTTGCAGGTCCTGCTTCGCGATCCGTTGGCGGAGGGCGACTACTACCCGGGTGACCTGCTCGCCAACGTGCTGCGGCTCCCCGAGCCGGCGTGGTCGGGCCTGCGAGCCGAACGGGAGCGGCTGCGATCTGTTCTGGCCGAACTCGTCGCCGGTCGCCCGTTCTCCGACCCCGACCTTGACCCTCGCGGGCCGGACCGGCACCTGCGCGACGCCATCGTGGGGTTCCTCGGTCGATGAGAGCGGCGGAGATCATCTGCCGGCGAAGCGCTCTGGTGGCATCATCGATCCGTGCCTGTGATCGAAGTTGTCCTCGGTGACATCACCCGAGAGGACGTCGATGCCGTCGTTACCGCGGCGAACGAGTCCCTGCTGGGTGGCGGCGGTGTGGACGGGGCGATTCATCGTGCAGCCGGACCGCGGCTGGCCCAGGCGGGTGCCGCGCTGGCACCGTGCGATCCGGGCGAGGCGGTCGCCACGCCGGCGTTCGATCTGGACCCACCGGTACGCCATGTCATTCACACCGTCGGCCCGGTGTGGGAAGGCGGCGGCTACGGTGAGGCCGACGTCCTGGCGTCGTGCTACCGCCGCAGCCTTGAGGTTGCCGATGAGCTCGCCGCTCGCCGCGTCGCTTTCCCCGCCATCGCTACTGGTGTCTACGGGTTTCCGGGGGACCAGGCAGCGGAGATCGCAATCTCGACCCTCAGAGCGACACCGACGAACGTCGAGCACGTCCGCCTGGTCGCCTTCGACCAGGCCACGTACGAGCTGCTGGCTTCGGCGCTCCAGGGGCCCGGCCGTTGAGTTCGTGAGGCGGATCCTCGCCGGCGGCCAGAGCAGCTGACGGCCACGGATGGTCCGAGCGGGGGAGCCGCCGACCGGCCCAGGATCGGGGATGCAGCCCCTGACCGGGGCCGGAGGCTGTTGGAGCGGGCGACGGGAATCGAACCCGCACCGTCAGTTTGGAAGACTGAAGCTCTGCCATTGAGCTACGCCCGCGAGCGCCCCACCACAGCAGGGCGCGCCGACAGCGTACCGAATCACCCCCGCCGCCGTGCAGCGCGTACCCCGCGCACGCCGCCGACCGTCAAGATCCACACAACTTCGCCGAGGTGGCGCCTTCCTGCGCCCCGGACCCAGCCACTTCCCCGAAGTGGCGCCCGACGCCACCCCGGCGGCACCCGGTCACCCGCGCGGGGGGCCGGACGGCATACACTCTTCGTCGCCACCGGGGTGTGGCGCAGCTTGGTAGCGCACTCGCTTTGGGAGCGAGGGGCCGTGGGTTCAAATCCCGCCACCCCGACTGTCGTTCGCGACCGGATCGTCCCGGGAACCGCCGGTTTTTTCCGCGCGGTACCCGGGCCCTGCCGATGCCGTCGGCCGGCTCGCCTACACTCGATGCGCGCAATCACGCCCCAGACTGAACACCCAGATCCGTCAAGGAGTACGCCTGTGAAGAGCACCGTCGAGACTCTGAGCCCGACGCGCGTGCGGCTCGCCATCGAGGTGCCGTTCGTCGAGCTCGAGCCGAGCCTCAAGAAGGCGTACCGGGAGATCGGCCAGCAGGTCCAGGTTCCCGGCTTCCGCCGGGGCAAGGTTCCCAGCGCGGTGATCGACCAGCGGGTGGGCCGGGGGACCGTCCTCAACGAGGCGATCCAGGAGGCCATCCCGCAGAACATCCTCGCCGCGGTCCGGGAGCACGACCTGAAGACGCTCGGCCGTCCCGAGGTCGACATCACCGAGTTCAACGACGGCGACTCGCTCAACTTCACCGCCGAGGTGGACGTCCGGCCGGAGATCACCCTGCCGGACCCGGCCACCATCGAGGTGACCGTCGACGAGATCGAGATCGCCGACAGCGAGATCGACGAGCAGATCAACAGCCTGCGCGAGCGGTTCGCCACGCTGAAGACCGTCGAGCGGGCCGCCCAGGAGGGCGACTTCGTGCAGATCGACCTGAACGCCACGGTCGACGGCGAGGAGGTCCCGGGCGGTTCGGCGAGCAACATCTCGCACGAGGTGGGCAGCAAGCAGCTTCTGCCGGGTCTGGACGAGGCGCTGGTCGGCCTGGCCGCCGGCGACAGCACCACCTTCACCACGCAGCTCGTCGGCGGCGACTTCGCCGGCCGTGACGCCGACGTGGCGGTGACCGTCCGCACGGTCAAGGAGAAGGAGCTCCCCGAGCTCAACGACGACTTCGCGCAGATGGCCAGCGAGTTCGACACCATCGACGAGCTGCGCGGCGACCTGCGGGAGCGGGTCACCCGGGGCAAGCAGGTCGAGCAGATCTACGCCGCCCGTGACAAGGCCCTGGAGCAGATGGTGGCCGCCGCCGAGGTGCCGGCGCCCGAGGGCGTCGTCAAGGAGGAGGTCGAGAGCCGCAAGGCCGCGATGGTCGACCAGCTCGAGCGCATCGGCGCCTCCCTGGAGGAATACCTCGCGGCGGAGGAGAAGACCGAGGAGCAGATCGACACCGAGCTGACCGAGGCGGCGACCGACGGCGTCAAGATCCAGCTCCTGCTGGACACCCTGGCCGACGCCGAGGACGTGCAGGTCTCCGACGACGAGTTCGGTCACGAGATCGTGCACCGGGCGCAGCGCGCCGGCATGGCCCCGCAGCAGTACTACGACCAGCTGGTCCGCTCCGGCGCCGCCGCGGCCGTCTTCGGCGACGTCCGCCGGGGCAAGGCGCTCGCCGCGGTGATGGAGAAGATCAAGATCAAGGACTCGGCGGGCAACGAGGTCTCCCTCGACGCGCTGCGGGCCCAGAACGAGGCCGAGCACGACCACCAGCACTGATCATCGGGGGTGTCGGCCGCCGTCCCGCGCTGCGCGCCGGGTGGCGGCCGAAACCCTTTCCGGGGTACGCCGTGCGGGTGACTGCGCTGAGAGCGAACAGTGCCCCGACCGGGAGTACGCCTCCCGGCTGAGCGGTTAGTGTCGGGTAGGACGGTACGGAGAGCGAAGGGCTGCCATGACCGACATGCACATCCCCAAGAAGTCGCTCCGGGTGAACGAGGCCCGCGGTGGCGACTCCATTGGCAACCTCGACGACTCGGTCTACAACCGGTTGCTCAAGGAACGGATCATCTTCCTGGGCAGCGAGGTGAACGACCAGGTGGCCAACCGCATCTGCGCGCAGCTCCTGCTGCTCGCCGCGGAGGACCCGGACCGCGACATCTTCCTCTGGATCAACTCGCCGGGTGGCTCGGTCTACTCCGGCATGGCGATCTACGACACCATGCAGTACATCGACAACGACGTCTCGACCGTGGCGATGGGCATGGCCGCCTCGATGGGCCAGCTGCTGCTCTGCGCGGGCACCAAGGGCAAGCGCTACGCCCTGCCGCACGCGCGGATCATGATGCACCAGCCGTCGGGTGGCCTCGGCGGCACCGCGTCGGACATCGCGATCCAGGCCGAGCAGATGCTCTACACCAAGCGGATGTTCCAGGAGCGGGTCGCGTTCCACACCGGCCAGTCCCAGGCGCAGATCGAGGCGGACTCGGACCGTGACCGCTGGTTCACCGCCCAGGAGGCCATGGACTACGGCTTCATCGACAAGGTGATCATCGGGGCCGCGCAGGTTCCGGATGGCGCCGGGACCCTGAGCTGACCGAGGAGCTGACGATGACCGACCTGAGCCTGCCGCCCCAGTTCGCGGCTGTGCACAACCGCTACGTCCTGCCGTCGTTCGTCGAGCGCACGTCGTACGGGATGAAGGAGTCCAACCCGTACAACAAGCTCTTCGAGGACCGGATCATCTTCCTCGGCGTGCAGGTGGACGACGCGTCGGCCAACGACGTGATGGCCCAGCTGCTGACGCTGGAGGGCACCGACCCGGACCGCGACATCATCATGTACATCAACTCGCCCGGTGGCTCCTTCACCGCCATGACGGCGATCTACGACACCATGCAGTACGTCCGCCCGGACATCCAGACCGTCTGCCTCGGGCAGGCGGCGAGCGCGGCGGCGGTGCTGCTCTCCGCGGGCACCCCGGGCAAGCGGATGGCGCTGCCCAACTCCCGGATCATCATCCACCAGCCGGCCACCGAGGGTGGCTACGGTCAGGGCTCGGACATCGAGATCCAGGCGCGGGAGATCCTGCGGATGCGGACGCAGCTGGAGGACATGCTGTCCCGGCACTGCAACCGCCCGATCGAGCAGGTTCGCAAGGACATCGACCGTGACAAGATCATGACGGCCGAGGAGTCCAAGGAGTACGGGCTGGTCGACACGATCCTGACCAGCCGCAAGAAGGGTCTGCTGGCGTCGCACGCCGCGGGCTGAGCAACGTGTGGTCGGAGGTCGGTCGGGGTATCGTTCCCGGTCGACCTCTGACACACCCGTTTTGGGGGTCGGAGAAAACCCGGCCACCGGGTAACGTCGGGTCTGTACCGCTCCGCCGGTCGGATCAGGTGGAGCCGACAGCATGGTGGGACGACAGGACGGACGGGCGCTCCGGCGCCCGCAGGTCAGGGCCGGCGTTCCGGCCGACGAGTGCAGGGAGAACGTAGGTGGCACGGATCGGTGACGGCGGCGACCTACTCAAGTGCTCCTTCTGCGGCAAGTCGCAGAAGCAGGTCAAGAAGCTCATCGCGGGCCCTGGTGTCTACATCTGCGACGAGTGCATCGATCTCTGTAACGAGATCATCGAAGAGGAGCTGGCCGAGTCCGGCGAGGTGAAGTGGGAAGAGCTTCCCAAGCCGATGGAGATCTGCCAGTTCCTCGACAACTACGTCGTCGGTCAGGAGCAGGCCAAGAAGGCGCTCGCCGTCGCGGTCTACAACCACTACAAGCGGATCCAGGCCGAGGCGGCCGGCGCGCCGGGCTCCGGCACCGACGGCGTCGAGCTGGCCAAGTCCAACATCCTGCTGCTCGGCCCGACCGGCTGCGGCAAGACGCACCTGGCGCAGACGCTCGCCCGGATGCTCAACGTCCCGTTCGCGATCGCCGACGCCACCGCGCTCACCGAGGCGGGCTACGTCGGTGAGGACGTCGAGAACATCCTGCTGAAGCTCATCCAGGCCGCCGACTACGACATCAAGCGCGCCGAGACCGGCATCATCTACATCGACGAGGTCGACAAGATCGCCCGTAAGTCGGAGAACCCGTCGATCACCCGCGACGTCTCCGGCGAGGGTGTGCAGCAGGCGCTGCTGAAGATGCTCGAAGGCACCGTCGCCAACGTGCCGCCGCAGGGCGGGCGTAAGCACCCGCACCAGGAGTTCATCCAGATCGACACCACGAACGTGCTGTTCATCTGCGGTGGCGCGTTCGCCGGGCTCGACCAGATCATCGAGGCACGCACCGGCTCCGGCGGCACCGGCTTCGGCGCCCGGCTCCGGTCGGTGTCCGAGCGGTCGACCGACGACATCTTCAGCCAGGTCATGCCGGAGGACATGCTGAAGTTCGGGCTCATCCCCGAGTTCATCGGCCGGCTTCCGGTGATCACCAATGTGCGCAGCCTCGACCGCAGCGCCCTGGTGCGGATCCTCACCGAGCCGCGCAACGCGCTGGTCCGGCAGTACCAGCGCCTGTTCGAGCTGGACGGCGTCGAGCTGGAGTTCGAGCCGCCCGCGCTGGAGGCCATCGCCGACCAGGCCATGCTCCGCGGCACCGGTGCCCGTGGCCTGCGGGCGATCATGGAAGAGGTGCTCCTCTCCGTGATGTACGAGGTGCCGAGCAACCCCGACGCCGCCCGGGTGCTGATCACCCGCGAGGTCGTCCTGGAGAACGTCAACCCGACGATCGTGCCCCGCGAGTTCACCGGCCGGCGCCGGCGGGACCGCGAGGAGAAGTCGGCCTGACCCGCCGTTCGCGACCGCGCCCGGGTCAGCTCGGGCGCGGTCCGCGTGAACGGGTCCGCCGGTCCCATTCGCCCGACGGGGTGACCACCACCATCATCAGGCGCACCGGCCCGTCGCCGGCCGTGCGGTAGCCGTGTTCCCGGTCGGCGTGGAACTCGACAGTTTCGCCGGCGCGTACCTCGTGGTCGACGCCGTCGACGGTGACAGTGGCGGCACCGTCGAGCACGTGCAGGATCTCCCGGGTGCCGTGGGCGTGGTCGGGGGACTGCAACGCCTCCCCGGGTTCCATCCGCCAGTCCCACAGCTCGACCAGGTCGGGTTCGCCTAGCCCACTGAGCAGACGCGCGAGGCCGCCGTGGGGGCCGCGCCACAGCACCGGCGCCTCGTCCGCCGCGCTGACCCGTACGGTGCTCTCCTCGGCGGGCTCCAGCAGCCGGGCGATGCTGACGCCGAACGCGTCGGCGACCCGGCAGAGCGTGCCGATGCTGGGATTGGTCCGGGCGCCCTCGATCTGCACCAGCATGCCCTTGCTGACCCCGGACCGGCCGGCCAGTTCCTCGAACGACCAGCCACGGGCGGCGCGTAGCTCACGTACCTGACGGGCGACAGCGGAGGTCACCGCGCCGACCCGTCCGCTTGCGTCGGTCATCACACTGTCCTTCACGGTCACTATTGTGGTACGACTGCGGGGTGCTCCCCATTGTCCTCGCCGCCGTGTCCGCGCTCGCCTTCGGCACCGCCGACTTCGCCGGCGGCAAGGCGTCCCGGCGCGCCGACCCGATCGCCGTGACAGTGGTGTCGCAGATCCTCAGCGTTCCGCTGCTGCTCGTCCTCGTCCTCGTGGTGCCCGGCTCGCCGAGCCCGCTCGACCTGGGATGGGGACTGCTCGCCGGCGTGGCGGGCGCGGGTGGCGTCATGCTGCTCTACCGCGCGCTCGCCACCGGCGTGATGGCCGTCGTCGCCCCGGTCACCGCGATCACCGCGGCGATCGTGCCGATCGTCGCCGGCCTGGTCCTCGCCCACTCCCCGGGCGCCGTCGCGCTCGGCGGCGCCGGGCTCGCCGTGGTCGCCATCGGGCTGGTCAGCCTGGGGGAGCGCGGCGCGGCGCGCCGCGTCTCCGGCCGCGTGCTCGGCATGGCGCTGGCCGCCGGACTGCTCTTCGGCATCTTCTTCGCGCTGCTCGGCCAGGCCGACGAGGCCGCCGGCATGTGGCCGGTCCTGGCGGTACGCGTCAGCTCGATCGCGTTCGGCCTCGCGCTCGCCGTCCGCACCGGCGCACGACTGCGCCTGGGACGGCGGGTCCTCGGCTGGGCCGCGGCGGCCGGCCTGCTCGACTCCGCCGCGAACGCGCTCTTCCTCGCCG
Organism: Micromonospora sp. CPM1; assembly: GCF_023896895.1. Lineage (NCBI taxonomy): Bacteria > Bacillati > Actinomycetota > Actinomycetes > Micromonosporales > Micromonosporaceae > Micromonospora > Micromonospora sp. CPM1. Next base: position 1,776 of record NZ_JAMHIU010000012.1, on the reverse strand, counting down.
CCGCGGGCCGGGGACACCTGAGCGTGGTGGCCGCCATCGCCTCGCTCTACCCGGCGAGCACCGTCCTGCTCGCGCTCGCCGTCGACCGGGAACGACTCCGGCCGGCACAGGTCGCGGGGCTCGGCTTCGCCGCGGCAGCGCTCGTCCTGTCCAGCGTCTGAGCCCTGTCGCGCGCCCGCTTCCGCCCGTACCCTCGGGTCATGCGCGTCGCCGTCTGCCAGCTCAACGCCCGCGACGACCGGCCGGCGCGGATCTCGCCCTGCTTCCGGAGTACGTCGACTACCTTGGTCACGCCGACCGGATGCCGCCCGCCGAGCCGGTCGACGGCACGGTGGGGCGGTTCTTCGCGGAGACCGCCCGTCGGTTGGGCATGTGGGTGATCGCCGGCTCGTTCCACGAGTCCGGTCCGGACCCGGCGCACACCTGGAACACCTCGCTGGTCTTCGACCGCGAGGGCGCGCTCGCCGCCGCGTACCGGAAGATCCATCTGTACGACGTGGAGATCCCCGGTCGGGTCTCCTACCTGGAGTCGGCAACCGTCGCGCCCGGCGAGAAGCCCGTGGTGGTCGACGTGGAGGGCCTCCGGGTGGGCCTGTCAATCTGTTACGACCTGCGGTTCCCGGAGTTGTACCGGCAGCTCGCGACCGACGGCGGCGCCGAACTGCTCGTCGTGCCGGCGGCGTTCATGATGCACACCGGGCGGGACCACTGGGAGGTTCTGCTGCGGGCCCGGGCGATCGAGAACCAGTGCTTCGTGGCGGCGGCGGGCCAGACCGGTGACCACGACCCGGGCCGGACCTGCTTCGGACGCAGCATGGTGGTCGACCCGTGGGGGACGGTGCTGAGTCAGGTCGGCGACGGTCCGGGGTTGGCCGTCACCGAGATCGACCTGGAGCGGCTGCGGACGATCCGCAGCGAGCTGCCCAGCCTCGCCAACCGCCGGCTCTGACCGCGGTCAGCTTCCGAACAGCAGACCCAGTGCGGCGATCCCGGCGATCGCCGCCGCGGTGATCAGCAGGGCGGTGGTCATCCGGGAGGGGCCGCGCCGGGCCAGGCGTCTGACCGACAGCAGCAGTACGGCGAGCACGACGGCCCCGATCACCAACTGCCAGAACGGCAGCAGGAGGCCGAGCAGAGCGTCCTCGGCGACGGCCGGGACCGGGGACGGATCATCCATGCCGACCACTCTGGCACGGCGCCGCTCCCGGCGTCCCCCTTCGGCAGTGGCCCTTCTGCGGACGGTCGCGCTCGCCCAATGACGATCATTGATTTGCCTTCCGAGGCGGGTCCGCGTAACTTTCTCTCTGCACGCGGGAGGCCGGGCAAACCGGCCGAGAGCGGGCGCCAGGCTGGTGGCGGTGACGCCGAGCCAGACTGAGATTCGGGCGGTGCTCGACACTCCGGGACACGGAGTTGCGAATGCGAAGCCGACCGGGTAGAGTGCGAAAGCCGGCAGGGAGCCGGGCGGGTGGTTGCGAGAGCGACACCGGCCGGTCCGCCGAAACCCACGAGAGCAACGACCACCGGAAACGGTGAGCGTCAGCGTGGTTCCGGTCGAACCAAGTTGATCACCTCGAACATGAGGTTGACGACGGAAGTAAGACCGAGTAGGTTGGAGAGGTTGCCCCAAACGGGGGTTCCGCTAGCGCGGGGCTTCTGGTTGGTGTGTGGTTGTTCTTTGAGAACTCAACAGGGTGCTTGTAAAGCCAGTGCCAATTGTTTTATACCCCGGACTGGTGGCTGTTCTTTTTGAGGATGGTTGCTGGTTGGGATTCC
>NZ_JAMHIU010000011.1:0-214204 GCF_023896895.1 Micromonospora sp. CPM1 | reverse complement strand
GGGTGGGAGGCGCGGAGGGTGGGAGGAGGGCCGTGGGGTGGGGGTGTGAGGATCGGGGGCATGCGTGCGGTGGTGTTCGAGCGGTTCGGGGTGCGGCCGGAGGTCCGGGAGGTGGACGATCCGGTGCCGGCGCCGGACGGGGTGGTCGTCCGGGTCGGCGCGACCGGCCTGTGCCGCAGTGACTGGCACGGCTGGCAGGGCCACGACCCGGACATCCAAGTGCCACACGTACCGGGGCACGAGTTCGCCGGTGTGGTCGTGGCGGCCGGCGCGGACGTACGCGGCTGGCGGCCCGGCGACCGGGTGACCGCGCCGTTCGTCTGCGCGTGCGGGCGGTGCCCGTCGTGTCTCGCGGGCGACCAGCAGGTCTGCGAGCGGCAGACCCAGCCGGGCTTCACCGGGTGGGGCTCGTTCGCCGAGCTGGTCGCGGTGCGGCACGCCGACGTGAACCTGGTCCGGCTGCCGGACGAGCTGGACGAGGCGGCAGCCGCCGCGCTCGGCTGCCGGTTCGCCACCGCGTTCCGGGCCGTCGTCGCGCAGGGCCGGGTGGCGGCGGGCGAGTGGGTCGCAGTGCACGGCTGCGGCGGCGTCGGCCTGTCCGCGGTCATGGTCGCGGCGGCGAGCGGCGCGCGGGTGGTGGCCGTGGACGTGTCGCCCGGCGCGCTGGAGCTGGCCCGCCGCAGCGGTGCCGCGGTGTGCGTGGACGCGAGCACGCTGGGCGGTCCCGGCGACGTGGCCGCCGCGGTCCGGGAGGCCACCGGTGGGGGCGCCCACCTGTCGCTGGACGCGCTCGGCAGTCACGCCACCTGCGTGGCGTCGATCGAGGGCCTGCGCCGGCGCGGCCGGCACGTGCAGGTCGGGCTGCTGCCCGCCGCGCAGGGCCGGCCCGCGCTGCCGATGGACCTGGTGATCGCGTACGAGCTGGAGCTGCGCGGCAGCCACGGCATGCCGGCGCACGCGTACCCGGAGATGCTGCGGCTGGTCACCGCCGGGGTGCTGCGCCCGGCCGAGCTGGTCACCCGCACCGTCGACCTGGACGCCGCGCCGGATGCGCTGGCCACCATGGACCGGCCGGCCACGGCCGGGATGTGCCTGATCCGTCCCTGAACGGGCACGGGCCGGCCCGGCGCCGGGAGACCCGGCGCGGACCGGCCCGCGAGCCTGCCCGGTCAGTCGGTGACGGTCACCGTGACGGTGCGGGGCGGCTGCTGGTACTGCCCCCGGTTGTCCATGCCGCGGATCGTCACCGTGTACGTGCCGGCCGGGATCACCGGCGACGTGTACGCGAAGTTCGATCCCGGCGAGCCCGGGCTGGTGAGGAACGTGGCGATCCACGGCCAGCTGGTCGGCGTGCCCGCCCGGCCGAACGTGCCGGCCGAGTTCATGCCCTGCCCGGCGCTGTTGCCGATCTGCACCTCGACCTTCTGCATCCCGCCGTCGTCCACCGCCCGGCCGGTGATCACGATCCGGCCGCCGGTGTACGCCTGCCCCTCGACCGGCGTGATGCTCGGCTCCAGCGTCGGGTCGGTGTCACCCGGGTAGACGAGGTAGCGGGCGGTCGCGCCGTTCGTCGAGTTGTCCTGCTGACCCGCGGTGTCCACGGCCCACGCCTCGACGCTGTACGTGCCCCGGGTGGGCAGGTCGATCGACAGCGTGAACGCGGTGCTGGTCGCGCCGGGCGCGGCGAGCGTCGCGTCGACTGTGGCGAACGCGGCGGCCATGGTGCCGTTGGGCTGCACGTACCGGCCGGTGTCGAGGTCGCGCAGCGCGATCCGGACCGCCCGGACCCCCTTGTCGTCGGTGGCGGTGCCGGCCAGGTCCAGGTGCAGCTGGTCGATGTCCTGGCTGGTGCCGGTGAAGCTGAGCAGCCCGTTCGGGAAGGCGTCGCCTGGCACCTGGGCGGTGACGGTGAGCCGGCCCATGTTGGTGCTGGACGTGGTCAGGCCGAGCTCGTCGGTCGCCCGTACCCGGAAGTCGTAGACGCCTGGGGTGAGCGGCACCGTGGTGAACGACCAGTCGAACGTCGCGGCGTCGAGGTTCGTCGGGGAGATCCGGTGGTAGCCGGCGACCGAGTCGGCGCCCCACGTGCCGTCGCTGGCGAGCGCCTCACGGGTGGTGTTGTTGCGCAGGTAGATCTCGACCGACTTGAGGGCGTCGTCGTCATTTGCCGTACCGGCGAACGTGACCGCCCCGCCGGGCGCGACGGTGAACGGCGCCGGGTTGCCCGGCGGGGTCATCGCCACCGGCGAGGTGATCGCCACCGTCGGCGGTACGCCGTTGGCGGAGACGGTCCAGTCGCGGGTGTCGCCGCGCAGGTCGCTCTGCCCGGTCGTGTCGACGGCGGTGGCGGTCATCTTCCACTGCCCCTCGACGGGCAGCGTGACCTCGTACTGCCAGGACGTGGACGTCGCGCCGATCACGTCCGGCTCGCCGCGGAAGGTGTTGTAGACCGCGGCGACCGTGCCGTCGTCCTGGAGGTACCGGTTGTCCGCCGTGCGGAACGAGTAGATGAGCGAGTTGACGCCCTTGTCGTCGGTGGCGGTGCCGGAGGCCACGAACGTCTGCGTGGCGAGCAGGCCGGCCGCCGGCGAGCTGATCCGGGTCGTCGGCGGCAGGTCGTCGAAGCGGAACGCCTCGATCTTCTTGACCGCCTTGGTGGTGTCGCCGGCCCCGTTGCGGTCGAACGTCTTGGCCTGCAACTGGTAGACGCCGGCCGGCAGCGTCACCGGCAGGCTCCACGTGGTGGAGGTGGCGTTCGGCGCGGCGACCGTCGTGTTGATCGCCTTGAACGCGCCCCAGGTGGTCAGGTCGGCCTGGAGGTACTTGCCGCTGTTGCGGTCCTGGATCTCCAGCTGGACGCGGGCCACGCCGGCCGGGGCGAGCGCCTGGCCGCTGATCGTGAACGACTCGCCGGCCGGCTTCACCGCACCCTCGATCGGCGTGGTGATCGTGGTGTCCAGCGCCGCCGGGGTGGGCTCCTTGGAGAGGTCGAAGAAGGCCACCCGGCCGGTGGTCTTGCCGCCCTTGACGTTGCCGTCGCCGCCGACGAGCAGGCCGCGCGAGGTGGCGAGCATCGCCTTCTCGCCCTCGTACGAGTTGGAGCCGGGGTTCCACTCCAGCGCGGTGCCGGTGAGCGGGTCCAGCGCGCCCAGGTGGTCGCGACGGACCACCTGGTCGCCGAGGCCGTAGCCGCTGAGTCCCTGGCCGGTGCCGTAGCCGACGTTGTCCAGGCCGGGCCACGGCACGTTCGACGTGGGCGACTCCTGCCAGCTGAAGTGGCCGCCGACGTAGACGGCGGTGTCGGTGATCGCGACCGAGTAGATGCTGTCGAAGTGCCGGGAGATCCAGAGCGGCTCGACGTGGTCGTTCCCGGTCAGCGGGTACGCGATGGCGGTGTCGTTGATCGGCGGCCGGTCGCCGCCGGAGCCGCTGGTGACCACGAAGTACGAGTCGTCCGGCGCGATGTCACCGGCGAAGACCCGCTGGATGCCGCCGACGAAGGAGAGGTTGTCCTCCCACAGCCGGGTACGCCACGGCAGCAGCGCCTTGCTCGCCGTACCGATGAGGGCCACGCCGTAGCGGTCCTGGCCGGCGATCTGGCGGCCGGTGTGCACGACCAGCAGCTTGCTGCGGTCGTGGGTGAGCTTGAGCTGCTGCACGGTGAGCATGCCGCCGACGCCGATGCCGCCGGTGAGCGGCAGGTTGAAGCCGGTGTCGACGGCGCCGGTGGTGGGGTTGAGCGCGGCCAGGCCGCTGCGGGCGACCCCGTTGACGGTGGCGAACTGGCCGCCGACGTAGACGGCGTTGCCGCTGACCGCGAGCGCGGTGGCCCGCGCGTTGGCGGTGGCGGTGAACGCGGCGACCGGCGCGCCGGTGGTCGGGTTCAGCCGGGCGATCTTGCGCTTGGTGACGCCGTTGATCGTGTTGAACGAGCCGGCGATGTAGAGCGACGAGCCGTCCGGCGACGCCTCCACCGCGGCGACCGCGCCGTCGACGACCGGCTTGAAGCCGGTGTCCACCTTGCCGGTGTCCAGGTTGTACGACGCCAGGGACCGCTGCGCGATCGTGGACCCGCCGACGTTCGCGATCGAGGTGAACGTGCCGGCGATGAAGACGCGGTTGCCGATCACCTCGATGTCGGTGATCTCGCCGTTGTTGATCCGCGGCGTGTCGGTGCGGGGCGTGGTCGGCATCAGCCGGGTGTCCCCGGGGGTGACCAGCGCACGGGTCGCGGTGGTACGCGCGGCGCCCAGCGCGGCGCTGCTTCCGGTCGCCTGTGCGCCGGTCTGGCCGGCCACGCCGGCGTCCCGCACGGTGACGGTGGCGGCGAGCGCCGGCACTCCCGCCACCACGATCGCGCCGGCGGCGAGCACCGCCACCGCGCGAAGCCAAACTCGCATCGAGACAACTCTCCCTGTCCGCCGGGACGGCCCCCTCGGGTGATTCCCGGGTCCCCTCCGTCCGCGTGCCGGACGCCACCGTAGGAGGCAAAGACTTCTCGCGATACGTGCCGCACCGGTAATCGACCGGTCGCCATCAATTCCGGCCACACCGGCGGCGCGGCTCCACCGATCGGGTCACCGGCTGTCACCGTCCGGCGGTGCGCCCGTCCGGTCCGCGACGTGCGGTCTTCCACAGCGGAACCAAGGGGTGGGTCAGTCGCCCCGTACCCGGGGGTGGCGGTGGTCGGTGAGCCGCAGGCCGACGCCGCGTACCGCCGCGATGGTGACGCCGGTGCCCAGCTCGTCGAGCTTGCGGCGCAACCGCTTGACCAGGGACTGCACGTCGGCCCGGCCGTGCGTCGGCGCGTCGTGCCAGACCGTGTGGTGCAGTTCGGCGTAGCTCCACACCCGTACCGGCTCGGCGGTCAGGCAGGTCAGCAGGTCGCGCTCCAGCCGGGTCAGGGCGGTCTCGCGGTTGCCCCACCGGGCGGTCGACCGGGCCGCGTCGATCACCAGCGCGCCGTCCGGCGCGGGCCTGTCCCGGGGTACGGGCCGGGCCGGCGCGCCGGCCGGGGCCGGCGCATCCGTGATCAACTCGCGTAGCTCGTCCAGATCGGCGACCATCAGAAGGGGCGCGACGCCGTCCAGCAGCTCGGTCAGCCGCAGCCGCTCGGCCGGGGACGACGTCACCCCGATGACGAGCGAGAAGGGGTGCTCCGGCGGGTCGGTGCCGGAGTTCGCCGCGTTCGTGCCGTCAGTCGTCACCGCGCCCCACCGTGACAAAAACTGTCAACAGGCCGCTCGATCCGGGGGCCTGTTGGTGACATGTTGCTCACGTACGGTCATTGATCGTTCCTTATGTCGATCATAGTGTCCACTCAGGCGTCCGGCGCAGACCCGCACGGCGCCTAGGGGGCCTGGGGGGTTCTTTTCACACCGGTGTCGTAGTCGGGAGAGCATGTCTCCTGGCCCTTCTGCCATGGCTCGATCATCCGCGGGTCATCGGAACAGGAGGCAGCACCGATGCTGAGACGTCCACACAGATGGGGCCCGGCCCGGCGGCTGGTGAGCGCGGGCGCGGCCCTGGTGCTCGCCGCCACCGCGCTGGCCGCGACCGGCACGGCGGCACAGGCCGAGACCGGCGCGGGCGCGTCGGCCGGCGACAAGATCCGTCCCGAACTCACCCGCCAGCTCCAGGGCAAGAGCGAGGGCGACTTCTGGATCCACTTCGGCGCCAAGGCGGACCTGAGCAAGGCCGCCGCGATCAAGGACTGGAACGAGCGCGGCGCCGCCGTCGCCGCGGCGCTGAAGAAGACCGCCGCCGACAGCCAGTCGAAGATCCGCGCCGAGCTGGACCGCTCGGGCACGAAGTACCAGACCTTCTGGGCGACGAACGCCATCAAGGTCACCGACGGCTCGCTGACCATGGCGCAGAACTTCGCCGCCCACTCCGAGGTGGACGGCCTGTACGCACCGGTGGAGTACAAGCTGCCGGAGACCACCCCGGGCACCGACGAGAAGTCCGCGAACGCCCTGGAGTGGGGCATCGCCAACATCAACGCCGACGACGTCTGGTCCCAGTACGGCGTCAAGGGCGCCGGGATCACCGTGGCCAGCATCGACAGCGGCGTCCAGTTCAACCACCCGGCGCTGGTGAACGCCTACCGGGGCAACAACGGTGACGGCACCTTCGACCACGACTACAACTGGTTCGACGCGGCGGGCGAGTGCGCCACCGCGCCGTGCGACACCGACGGCCACGGCACGCACACCATGGGCACCATGGCCGGCGCCGACGGGGCCAACCAGATCGGTGTCGCCCCCGAGGTCAAGTGGATCGCCGCGAACGGGTGCTGCCCGTCCGACGCCGCGCTGATCTCCTCCGGGCAGTGGATGCTGGAGCCCACCGACCTCAACGGGCAGAACCCGGACGCCAGCAAGCGGCCCAACATCATCAACAACTCGTGGGGCACCACGGCGCCGTCCAACGAGCCGTTCATGGAGGACGTCACCGACGCCTGGACCGCCTCCGGCATCTTCGGCGTCTGGTCCAACGGCAACAACGGCCCGTCCTGCCAGACCAGCGGCTCGCCGGGCAGCCTGGCGAGCAACTACTCGGCCGGCGCGTACGACGTCAACAACAACATCGCCAGCTTCTCGTCCCGGGGCACCGGGCAGAACGGCGAGATCAAGCCGAACATCTCGGCGCCGGGCGTGAACGTGCGCTCCAGCGTGCCGACCAACTCGTACGCCAGCATCAGCGGCACCTCGATGGCGGCGCCGCACCTGGCCGGCGCGATCGCGCTGCTCTGGTCGGCGGCGCCCACGCTGGTCGGCGACGTCACGGCGACCCGTGCGCTGCTCAACGACACGGCGATCGACAAGGGCGACTCGCAGTGCGGCGGCACCACCGACGACAACAACGTCTACGGTGAGGGCCGCCTGGACGCGCTCGCGCTGCTCGCCGCCGCCCCCATCGGCGACAACGGCACGCTGGCCGGCAAGGTCACCGACGCCGCCACCGGCGCCGGGATCGCCGGCGCGACCGTCACCCTGACCGGCCCGGCGGACCGCACGCTGACCACCGGCGCGGACGGGACGTACTCCTCGCTCCTGCCGGCCGGCGACTATCAGGTGGTCGTCTCGGCGTTCGGGTACGCGACCCGCACGCTGTCCGCGACGATCACCGCGAACACGACCACCACGCTCGACGTCGCGCTCACCGCGGTGGCGAGCGTCACGGTGAGCGGGCAGGTCACCGACGGTTCCGGGCACGGCTGGCCGCTGTACGCGAAGGTGAGCGTCGAGGGCACGCCGATCTCCGACTACACGACGCCGTCGACCGGCCGCTACAGCCTGTCACTGCCGTCCGGGGCGACGTACCGGCTCACTGTCGAGCCGCAGTACGCCGGCTACCTGACCACCACCAAGGAGGTCACCGTCGGCACGGCCAACGTGACCGCCAACATCGCGGTGCAGGCGAACCCGGAGGCGTGCACCACCGCCCCCGGCTACACCGTCAGCTCCGACGGCGAGTACGAGACGTTCGACGGCACCGGTGTCCCGGACGGCTGGACCGTGGTGGACAACGCCGGCACCGGCCAGGTCTGGGAGTTCACCGACGCCGGTGAGCGTGGCAACCTGACCGGCGGCAGCGGCAACTTCGCCATCATCGACAGCGACAACTACGGCAGCGGCGGGCGGCAGGACACGTCGCTGGTCAGCCCGGTGGTCGACCTGACCGGCGTGACCACGCCGGTGATCCGGTTCAACCAGGACTACAACTGGCTCAACAGCGACCGCGCGGACGTCGACCTGAGCCTGGACGGCGGCACCACGTGGAGCAACGTGCTCCGGCAGGCCGCCGACGTGCGCGGCCCGCGGGTGACCGAGGTGCCGATCCCGCAGGCGGCCGGCCAGTCGCAGGTGCGGGTGCGCTTCCACTACTACGAGGCGAGCTGGGAATGGTGGTGGCAGGTCGACAACGTGCTCATCGGCAGCAAGCTCGTCTGCAAGCCGGTGAACGGCGGCCTCGTCCTCGGCCACGTCCGCGACAAGAACGACAACGGCTACGTCAACGGCGCCACGGTGACCAGCAAGGACCGCCCGGCGGAGAAGGCCACCACAGTCGCCACGCCGGACGACACCGAACTGCCCGACGGCTTCTACTGGATGTTCTCGTCGCTGACCGGGACGCACCCGTTCACCGCCAGCGCCGGCAACTACGTGAGCCAGACCAAGCAGGTTGCGGTCGAGGAGGACTGGGCCACCACGGCCAACTTCCAGCTCGCCGCCGGCCGGCTGTCGGTGAAGCCGACCTCGATCACCGGCACGGTCCGGATGCCCAGCGGGAAGGTCAGCAAGACCTTCACGGTGACCAACACCGGCGGGGCCCCGGTCACCGCCGAGTTCGGTGAGCGCGACGGCGGGTTCGTGCTGCAACGGGCCGACGGCTCCCAGCTGTCCGAGCAGGCGCTGCTGGGCTCCACCGGCGCGCCGGTCCAGCGGCTGACCGCCGCCACGTCGTTCGCGGCGCGCTCGTCCGGCAAGTCGTCGAACGCGATCACCGCCGCCGCACCCCAGGCGGACCCCTGGACCACCATCCCGGGCTACCCGGCGAACGTGATGGACAACCGGGTCGTCAACGTCGACGGCACCGTCTACTCCATCGCCGGTGGCGACGGCACCGCGTCGAGCGCCAAGAACTACAGGTACGACCCGATCACCCAGACGTGGACCGGCATCGCCGACCTGCCCGGCGCGCGTAACGCCATGACGGTCGGCGTGATCGACGGCAAGATCATCGCCACCGGTGGCTGGGGCGCCGCCGGTCCGGACGCCGCCACCTTCTCGTACGACCCGGCGGCGAACACGTGGACCCGCAAGGCCGACAACCCGGCGCCGCGCGCGGCGGCCGGCCAGGCGGTCGCGGGCGGCAAGCTGTACGCGATCGGCGGCTGCACCACCGCGAGCTGCACGCCGATGGCCAACTCGGTGGTGCGGTACGACCCGGGCGCCGACGCCTGGGAGACGCTGCCGGCGTACCCGAAGTCGGTGGCGTTCCTGTCCTGCGGCGGGATCGACGGCACCGTCTACTGCACCGGCGGCAACGACGGAACCACGTCGCAGAAGGTCGGTTACGCCTTCGACCCGGGTGCAGGAGCCTGGACCGCCATCCCGGACGCGCCGGCCGACAGCTGGGCCGCCTCGTACGCGGTCGCCAACGGCAAGCTCCTGGTCGTCGGCGGGTCGCAGGGTGGCGCCATCACCAACGCCGGCTTCGCCTTCGACCCGGCGACCGACTCGTGGGCCAACCTGCCCAACGCCAACGCCCCCCGCTACCGGGGTGGCGCGGCCTGCGGGTTCTACAAGGTCGGCGGTTCGTCGGGCGGCTTCACGGCCACCAAGGACAGCGAGGTCCTGCCCGGCTTCGGCGAGTGCGCCGAGGGCGCGGCCGACGTGAGCTGGCTGACCGTCGACAAGTCGAAGGTCACGCTGGCGCCGGGCGAGAAGGTCACCGTCACGGTCGGCATGACCGCGAACGTCGACCAGCCCGGCACGTACTCCGCGTCCGTGGTGATCAAGGAGAACACCCCGTACACGGTGGAGCCGGTGGCGGTCACCATGATCGCGCAGCCGCCGACCACCTGGGGCAAGCTGTCCGGCACGGTCTCCGGCAAGAGCTGCCAGGGCGCCACCGCGCCGCTGGCGGGCGTGACCGTGCAGGTCGACTCCTGGGCGAACTCGTACACGTTCACCACCGACGCCGAGGGCCGGTACGCCTACTGGATGGACCGGCGCAACAACCCGCTGACGCTGATCGTCGCGAAGGACGGCTGGAAGCCCCAGACGCGCCAGACGAAGATCAACAGCAGCACGCCCACCGTTGAGGACTTCACCCTCTCCCCCACCCGCTGCTGACCCAGCACCCGAAGGACGGCCCGCCCGGCACACACACCGGGCGGGCCGCTCCACGTTCCCGGCGATCTTGCACTTACCGCCCCGACAAGGCACACAAAAGCCCCACCCGAGGGGCCGCGACTGCAAGATCAGCGGCGAGAGGGGCAGGGTCAGGGAGTGAGGCGGAAACCTACGCCTCGCACCGCGTGGATCGTGGCGGGGGCGTCCAGGCGGCCCAGCTTGCGGCGGAGGCGGCGCACCACGGAGTGCATGTCGGAGCGCCGCCCGAGGTGGTCGTTGCCCCAGACGGCGCGGTGCAGCCGGGCGTACGTCCACACCTGGCCGGGCGTGCCGGTCAGGCAGACGATCAGGTCGTGCTCCAGCGGCGTCAACCCGATCTCCCGCTCCCGCCAGCGCAGCACCCGCCGGTCGGAGTCGACGGCCAGATCCCGTCCGGGCGGCTCGGCCGGCGCCTCGTCACTCGCGGGCGGGTGCGGCGCCGGGGCGAGCGCGGGCCGGCGTACCAGGTCCAGGAAGCGGCGGGCCTGATGGGCGCTGGAGACGATCAGGAACGACTCGGTGCCGCCGAGCAGTTGGGCGAGCTGCCGGCGCTCGGCCGACGAGGACGCGATGCCGATGACCAAGGACGGGAGCCCTGTCATCCGTTCCCACCTTTCCGGCAGGCCGAACCACAACGCCGGGCGGTCGCCAGGCACGACGTTGCGGAGGCACCTGGCTTGCGGAGTTCGACCCGAGGGGTGTGGGAGCTGCGGTTTCGTGAGGCTTCGGGGTGAACTACCGGGATCATATAGCCGAGCACCGATGATTGGTATAGCAGTTAACGTCGATGTAACTGCCTGCAACAAGGTGTTCGAGGCAAATTGCGCGGGCCGCGCGCGTACCGATGAGAGCCGGGACGTACGGCGGTCCAATGCGTGTGATCACGCACATGCTCTGCCTGGCCGACGGGACGCCGACCCGCGCGGACATCGCGGCCCGCTGCGCCGAACTGGCCGAGGCGCTGCGCGGCCGCGACCGGGGCGTGGTGGTGTGCGACGTGTCCGCGGTGACCGCGCCCGACCTCGTCACGGTCGAGGTGCTGGCGCGGATGCGCCTGACCGCCCGGCGGCTCGGCTGGCGGATGGAGGTACGCGGCGCGGGCGACGACCTACGCGAGCTGGCCGGCCTGCTCGGGCTGGCCGGCGCCCTCCTCCAGCCGGGCGGGCAGCCCGAACAGCGGGAACAGGCGGTCGACGTCGAGGAAGTTGTTGAGCGACGTGATCCGGCCGCCGGAGACGCCGATCACGATCAGCGCCCAGGGCACGTGGCCTGAGCCGTCGGGGTCGCGCCGGTAGTGCCCGAACGCCGGCATCCCGTTGGCCGCGGTCGGCACCAGGCGGGAGCCGCTGCAGCCGCTGCCGGTGCCGGCCATCCACGCCGCGATGTGCTCCGGGCCGCGCAGCCACAGCGGCAGCGGCGGCATCGACAACGTCGCGTCCTCGTGCAGCAGCGCGGTGAGCGCCGCCAGGTCGTACGCCTCGAAGGCGCGCACGTAGCGGGCGAGCAGCGCCTGCTGCTCGGTGTCCAGCGGCCGGCGCACGTCGGCCTCGGTGTCGGCCGAGGCGATCGTGGCGCGCGCCCGTTGCAGCGCGCTGTTGACGCTCGCCACCGACGTGTCGAGCAGGTCGGCGACCTCCTGGGCCGACCAGGCCAGTACCTCGCGCAGGATCAGCACGGCCCGCTGCTTCGGCGGCAGGTGCTGCAACGCCGCGACGAACGCCAGCCGGACCGACTCCCGGCCGGCGACCACCTCGGCCGGGTCGGCGACCTCGGGCAGCACCCGGTCGTCGGGCGCCGGCCCGAGCCAGATCTGCTCCGGGCGCGGCTCACCGGGGTGCGTGGCGGTGCCGCTGCCCGCCGGACCGAGGTCCATCGGCCGGATCCGGCGCTGCGCGCTGGTGGACATGGTGAGGCAGACGTTCGTCGCGATCCGGTAGAGCCAGGTCCGCAGCGCGGACCGCCCCTCGAACTTGTCGAAGTTGCGCCAGGCCCGGACGAAGGTGTCCTGCACCGCGTCCTCGGCCTCGAAGGCCGAACCCAGCATCCGGTAGCAGTAGCCGGTCAGCTCCGACCGGTACGCCTCGAGTTGCGCCTCGACGGGGACGCTCGCCACCTCGCTCACCTGGCTGAAACTAGCCCACATGCTGCGTCGACGCGAGCACGTTCGAGCCCGTGCCGATGAGTACGCCCCGCCCGCCCGGTCCAACAGTGGTCAGGTCACCACGTCCGAGGAGCACCGATGACCACAGCACAGCGCGACGAGACCCACGCCCCGGGGCGGTACGCCGACGTCAACGGCGTGCACCTCTACTACGAGACGCACGGCGAAGGCCGGCCGATGATCCTGCTGCACGGCGGCCTCACCTCGGGTGAGATGTTCGCGCCGATCCTGCCGGCGCTGACCACGAAGCACCAGGTGATCCTGGTGGACCTGCAGGGGCACGGCCGCACCGCCGACGTGGACCGGCCGCTCGACATGGCGCTCATGGCCGACGACGTCGCCGCGCTGATCGACCTCCTGGGCCTGGACCGGCCGGACGTGGTCGGTTTCTCCCTCGGCGGCGGCGTCGCCCTGCACACCGCGTTCCGGCACCCGGAGAAGGTCGGCCGGCTGGTCGCGGCGTCCGCGCACATCCGCCGCGACGCCGTCTATCCGGAGTTGCTGGCGCAGCAGGGCCAGGTCAACGCCGCGGCCGCCGAGTACATGAAGGGCACCCCGATGTACGAGCTGTACCAGCGGGTCGCGCCCCGTCCGGAGGACTTCCCCCGGCTGCTCGACAAGATCGGCGAGGCGATGCGGAAGGACTTCGACTTCACCGAGCAGGTGCGCGCCCTGCGGGTGCCGACGCTCGTCGTCGCCGCCGACGCCGACATGGCCCCGCCGAGCCACTTCGTCGAGGTGTTCGGGCTGCTCGACGGCGGTCGGCGTGACGGCGGCTGGACGGGCGAGGGCCGGCCCGCGGGCGGGCACGCGCTGGCGATCCTGCCGGGCCTGACCCACTACGACATCGACCAGTCGCCGCTGTTCGCCGCGGTCACCCTGGACTTCCTCGACCGGGGCCGCTGACCCCCGCGCGTGTGCCGCGTCCCGTACCGGGGTACCGCTTGCACAGGAGCACCGGTGAGGAGGACGAGATGACCGACCCCAGGTACGCACCGATCGGGCTGGCCGCCGCCGGGCAGCTGGTCCCCGACGACGGACAGACCGGCGGCGGTGAGGTCGTCGGCGCCGACGACGCGGCCGCCGACGCCGCCCGGGCCGGCGCCGACGTGGACCTGTCCCGGGCCGACCGGGACAGCGACGGCACCCCGGTGGGAGCCGCCGACGCCGAGGCCGACCGCAGGCGCGCCGCCGGCGAGTGAACGACCGGTTCCGCCCCGCCATCCGTACCACTGTGGCGGGGCGGAGCCGTCCTCAGCCGTCGACCGGCAGTTCCATGTCGGGCAGGTGCCCGAGCGCCCGGATCGCGGTCACCGCCGCGTACCCGTCGGCCAGCCAGGCGATGTCGGTGCCGGGGACCGCGCGGACCGCGTTCGCCTCCACCGCCGTACGCACGAAGCCCTCACCGCGCTCGGCGACCGACACCTGCACCTGACCGAACGGGGCCAGCGTCGCCTGGCGCAGCCCGGCCACCCGATCGGCCGGCAGGTCGGGCACGTTGAGGTTGAGCACGGTGCCCGGGTGCGCGCCGGCCAGCCAGGGCAGCAGCGTCCCGGCCAGCTCGGCGGCGGTCGACCAGTGGCGGGACTCGTCGTCCACGCTGTCCAGCACCGCGATCGCCGCGCCACCGCTGCCGGCGCTCGCCGCCGCCGCGGTGAGCACGTCGAGCGACACGGCGAGCGCGCGGATGCCGTTGTTGCCGGCGGTCAGCGCCGCGCCCACGGTGCCGGAGTGAAGGACCGCGTGGCCCGCGTTCGCGCCCCGGTTGATGCCGGACAGCAGCAGGTCCGGCACCGGCCCGAACACGCCCAGGCCGGCCAGCACCGCGATGTACGCCGGTGAGGCGGCCACCGCGTACGCGGGCACGCCGGGCAGGCCGTCCAGCTCGGTCTCGCGGAACACCAGACGCCCGTCCTCGGTCACCGCCGACAGCGCCGCGCTCATCCCGCTCGCCTCGGCCTCCGGCGCGGCGACCACCACGTCCAGCCCTCGTTCGTACGCGGCCCGGGCCAGCGCGCGGATGCCGGGGGCGTGCACGCCGTCGTCGTTGGTCACCAGCACCCGGGGCGGCCGGTCAGCCGTCATGGTCGCCGCCGTCCAGCGGGGTCAGCCGCACCCGGCCGGCCAGTTCGCGTACCGCCTCGGCCCGGCCGGTGCCGAGCCCGTGCCGGGTCACGTTCAGCGCGCCGGCGGCGGCGCCGACGTGCAGCGCCTCCCGCATGTCCCCGCCCCGGGCCAGCACCGCGGCCACCCCGGCGGTCATCGAGTCACCGGCGCCCCGGTGGTCGGCCAGCTCCAGCGGCGGGGCGTGCACCAGCAGCGGATCGCCGTCCTCCGGCAGCGCCAGCGCCGGCTCCCCCGCCCGGCTGATCAGCACCGTCCGCGCGCCGCGCTCCTGGCAGCGGCGGCCGGCGTCGCGCAGCGCCTCCACGCTGTCGTCCTTGGCCAGGCCGTCGTCGAGCAGCTCCTCGTGGCTGACCTTCAGCACGCTCACGCCGCCGTCGAGCACCGCTTCCAGGTACGGCCCGGACAGGTCGGCCACCACCGTCCCGCCGTTGGCGCTCAGGTCGGCGGCGAGCCGGCGGTAGATGTCCGGGTCCACCACGGCCGGGTCGGCCGGTCCGCTGAGCACGCTGACCGGGGCGCGCAGCCCTTCGGTCAGCGTCACCGTGTACAGCTCGTCGATGTCGTGCCGCACCATGGGCGCGCCCGGGTGCTCGGCGATCTCGGTCCGTTCACCGTCGCGCCGGTCGTGCACGTACCAGCCGGTGCCGGACTCGCGCCGCACCACCCGTACCGTGACGTCCTCGTCGTCGAGCAGCTTGCGGACCGCGTCGCCGACCTCTCCCCCGAGGCCCACGCACATGGTCACCGGTACGCCGAGCGCCGAGATCATCCGGGTCTGCCACACCCCCTGCCCGCCCGGGTGCAGATGCAGCTCGGTCGCCTCGCCCTGCTGCTCGATTGTCACCGTCAACAGCGGGGCCGGGGCGAACACCATCACCTTCTGGTCCATCCGCCAGTGTTGCCCGCTGACCGGCCCCGGTAATCCCCCAGGTCAGCGCGGACGTGCGGCGGCGCGGCGGCGCCGCAGGTACGGCAGCGCGAACAGGTAGAGGCCGCTGATCAGGAGCAGGGCGAGCGGGAGCAGCGGCACGTAGGAGACCCACACGATCGGGTCCTTCTGGGCCAGCGCCACGAACGTGACCACGACGGTCACGGTGAAGGCGATGGAGAACCAGCGGTGCAGCTGACGGATGCGCGTGTCCATGGGTCGACGACCTCTCCCCGGTGGCCGCCCCGGTGGGAGGCCCGTGCCGGAAACGCTAGGTCCGCCCACCCGCGCGACGCTTCTCGATTCCTGACCGGTCCACGCCGCGCTGATCCTGGTCAGTCAGCGGCCGGCTCGCGCGCCTGAGTGGCAGGTCACTCGCGTCCCGCCGGGTCCGCGGACCAGTCGTCCACCCGCATCCGCCGCGACGCCGGGCTCGCCGTGTCGGAGCGCCGCACGAACCCGGCGACCGCGAGCGCGCTCATCGTGGTGGCCACGGCGGCGGCGAGCACCAGGAGGGTGGTCTCCACCTGCACCGTACGCATGTACTCGCCGCCGTTCGCGGTCGCGGACGCGTAGCGCACGGCCGCGAGCGGGTTCAGCAGCACCGCGGCGATGCCGGCGGTCCAGGCCGCCCTCGGTAGCCGCTCGTCGCCGGGACGGACGGTCCGCCGGGCGGCCCAGCAGCCGAGGGCCGCAAACGTGACGAGCAGCGTGACCGGCAGCAGCCAGAGCACGACGGGCAGCAGGTCGCGCAGGGGCACCACGGCGTCGAGCAGCTCCACCGGGAAACTGGCGCCGTCGTGGGTCACCAGGCCGATCCGGTGGCTGTAGGCCGCGAGCGCGACCAGGGTGCAGCCGATGTGGACGGCGATCAGGGCGACGAGGGCGGACAGTGCGGCGCGGCGGGCGGACACCGGGCCGAGGCTACCGCCCCGCGCTCCGGCGGGGGGCCGCCCGCGCCGCGGCGGTCAGACACTCAGGGCGAGATCGGCGACCTCGGCGGCGCAGCCCCAGGACAGCGTCACCCCCGCGCCGCCGTGCCCGTACGCGTGCACCAGCCGCCGGTCCGCCGCGTCCACCTCGACCCGGGGGCCGCCGTGCCGGGCCGGGCGTAGCCCGATCCGCTCCCCCAGCACCGGCGCGTCCGCGAGCTGCGGCACCAGCGCCACACACCGGCGCCGGATCGCGGCCGCCTCCTGCGGGTCGGGGCGGGTGTGTCCCACTCCGGCCTCGTAGGTGCCGCCGAGCACCACGTCGTGGCGGCGCGGGTGCACGTACGTGACGCCGGCCGGGTCGTCCTCGTCGCGTACCGAGACGGTCAGGCCCGGGTTCGCCACCAGCAGGACGTGCCCGCGCGCCGGGTACACGGCCGGGTCGGCGGCGAGCCGGCCGGCGGCCAGGCCGGTAGCGTTCACCACGACCGGCGCGAACTCGTACGCCTCGGCGAGCGTGCCCAGCGCGCGGCGGACGACCCGCCCGCCACCGGCCTCCAGGCGCTGCCGCAGCCAGGCGAGGTAGCCGGTCATCTCCACCGACGGGGCGGTGAACCGCAGCAGCGCGGTGTACGGCGGCTGCGCCGGCTCGGCCGTCAGGTCGCCGCAGGCGTCGGCCCACCAGGGCGGCCCGGTGTAGCGGTGGCGCAGCCACATCCGGGTGGGCCGGTCGACCACCCCCGGCACGCCGTCGGCCGCCTGGCGGCGCAGCTCGGTGTGGGTGTCCCGGGCCCAGCGCAACACCCGGGGATCCTCCTCGATGTGGCTCGGGTACCAGACGGCGGCGGCCACAGTCGACACCGTGTCGGCCGGGTCGTGCGCGGTCAGCACGGTGACGTGTGCGCCCCGCCGCTGGAGCGTGAGCGCCGTCGTCATCCCGATCACGCCGCCGCCGACCACCACCACGTCCGCCTTCGTCATGACGCCCATGATGGCCCAGGCCCCGGACGCACGACCGGAGCGGGCGGGCCGCCCAGGGAGGCGACCCGCCCGGCGGGCGTCAGCCCTTCTGGCCGACCCGGTCAACGACCGCGACGGACAGCACCGCCGACGTGCCCGCCTCCCCGCCCACGCCGAGGAACGTGTACGTCCGCGGGTCGAACACCAGCACCATCAGGGCCGGGCTCCCCGGGGAGGACCAGCTGACGCCCACACCGGAGCGGCCCGCACCGTCGGTGGCCTTCTCCACCACCTTCAGGCCCGGCGTCGCGGCGGCGGCCTCGAACAGCGCGGCCCGCGACCGCGGCCGCAGGTACGAGTCGTTGAGCAGGTCTAGCACGTCCTTCGCGGCGGCGTTGACGTCACCGGGCTCGCCGCTGCGGTGCTTGTCCAGGTAGGCGCGCATCGCGGCGGCGTCGGTGGGCACGGCGGGGTCGTAGGCGGGCTCCGGCACGCACGGCTCGGTGCCCGGCAGGAGCTGCCCGCCCTTGTACATCTTCGCCCGGCCGTCCCGGCAGCCGGGGAGCACGAACTCCTGGCGGCCGCCCGGCGGGTACTCGACGACCAGACCGTCCCTGGTCCCGTCCACCGACGCCCAGCTCTCCCGCAGCTCCCGGCCGCCCTGCGAACGCGTGTAGACGAACTGGTCGGGCCGGGGCTCGACGTCCGGCAGCCGCAACGCCGCCACCGCCGCGTCGCGCAGCACCTGCCGGGCGTCGGCCCGGGCGGCCGGCGCGCTGCCGCCGATCCGGTCCGGCGCCAGCACCAGCACCGCCGCGAGCGACGCCGCCACCGACGCCGTCGCCACCCCGGCCAGGACCAGCCGCCAGGCGGGCCGTCGCGGCCATCGGGTGGGCGCGGCCTCCGTCGCGGTCATCGCGCCCACCAGCCGGGTACGCGCGGCGCCGAGTCGTTCGTCTGCAGGCAGCTCGGTCTCGTCGCCGAGCCGCTGGAGCAGTCTCATCTCATCCATTGCTCAGTACCTCCTCGATGGTGTCGGCCGGTTCGCCGCCGAGCCGTTCCCGCAGCAGCCGGCGCGCCCGGTTCAGCCGGGACCGCACGGTGCCGACCGGGATGGCCAGCGCGGCGGCGACCTCCTCGTACGTCAGGTCCTCCCAGGCGACGAGCAGCAGCACGTCGCGGTCGCCGTCGGCGAGCCCGGCCAGCGCGTCGAGCAGGTGCCGGCGCAGCGACCGCGCGGTCACCTCGCCGGCTACCCGGTCGGCGGGGGACGCCTCGGACGTCGCCGGGTGGTACGCCTGCCGCAGCCGGTACTCCCGTTCCTCGGTGCGCCGCTGCTGGGCGACGAGGTTGGTGGCGATCCCGTACAGCCACGGGCGGGCGTTCGGGCAGCCGGTGTCGAAGCGGTCCCGGCGCCGGAACGCGGCGAGGAACGTCTCCGCCACCAGGTCGTCAGCGGCCGCGGAGCCGAGGCGGCGCGCCAGGTAGCGGTGGATGTGCGGCGCGTGCCGGTCGAAGATCGCGGCGAAGGTCTCCGGTTCCCGTACGGACCGGGCGACGACCTCGGCGTCGGTGAGCGCGCCGACGTCGACATCCTTCGCCCGTCTCAGTCTTCTCATGCGCGGCCTTTCGGCGAGTGGGGACGTGTCACCTGTTGTCCGCTGCTCGCGTCCGGACGGTTCACGCCCGTGACGGTAGGCCGGTCTGGCGGTCCGTCGTGGACCGTGCGGTCGTACGGGGCGGAATCGCTTTGTCCCTCTCGGTTACGCTCGTGGCGTTTGGCCTTGGGGAGGGCTCATGAGTGCGGATCCTTCGATGAGCGGCGACTTCACCCGCATGCTCGACGCGACGATGGCGGCACTTCGGACGGTCGGTCCGCCGCCGGCGGAGGAGGCGGAGACGCCGGCGGTGGGCGAGGCCGCCGACGGGCAGGTACGCGCCGAGATGGGGCGCGACGGCAAGCTCCAGTCGCTGCACGTCGAGCCGCGGCTGATGCGGCTCGGCTCCGAGGAGCTGACCGCGCACGTCGTCACCGCCGTGAACGCGGCGATCGACGGGCTGCGGACCGGCCCGGCGCCACAGGTCGCGGACATGTCGCAGTTGCGGGAGCAGTTGCAGGAGGTACGGGACACCGCCGTACCCCGGCTCGGGTCGTTCCTCGACGCGCTCACCGAGGCGCAGGAGCGGCTGGCGCGCGGCGGGCAGCGATGAGCGGCGACGGCTTCGAGGTGCACCCGCCGCTGATCCGGGCCGCCGGGCGCGGCGTCACCGACCTCGCCAAGCGGTTCAACGGCGAGCTGGAGGCGTTCGAGGCGCGGATGCAGGGCTACGGCGAACCGTGGGGCGCCGACGACATCGGCTCGCTGATCGGCATCGCCTACACCGAGGTGGCGAACTACATCTTCGACTGCGTCGGCATGGCGGCCGACGAGTTCACCTCGGCGGGCGCCGACATCACCGGGATGGCCGACGCGTACGAGCGGGTCGACGAGGACGGCGCGGGCACCATGCGCTCGCTCGCCGGCGGGCTGGGGTGAGCCGTGGGACTGCAACTACCCGGTGAGCTGATCACCGCGCTCGGCTGGATCGGCTACACCTGGCCGCAGGCCGACGAGGAGAAGCTCTTCGAGATGGGCCAGGCGTGGCTCGAGTTCGGCGGCCGGATCGGGGCGGTGGCCGGCGAGGCGGACGCGGCGGCCGCGCAGGTCTGGACGCAGAACGTCGGCCCGGCGATCGCCGCGTTCCAGAAGTGGTGGGGCGGCGAGCAGAACGGGCCGCTGGTGCTGCACGACAGCATGCCCGCGGCCATGCTCCTCGGCGCCGGGCTGATCATCTGCGCGGCGATCGTGCTGGCGCTGAAGATCGCGGTGATCGTGCAGCTCGCCATCCTCGCGTTCCAGGTCGCCCAGGCCATCGCCACGGCCGTGGTCACGTTCGGCGCCTCGCTGGCCGAGATCCCGATCTTCCAGATCATCACCCGGGAGATCGTCGGCGCGCTGATCGACCAGGTCATCGGAAGACTGCTCGATGCCTAGCCCGAAGCGCGGCCGGGGCGCCGCCGCGAAACCGGCGGCCGGCAAGATCGTCCGCAAGGCGGTCGAGAAGCTGGAGAAGCCGATCGTCCGGGTCACCGGGCCCAACCACAGCCTGCCCACGAAGGTCGTGCGGGTGGAGCGCCGGGACTTCCACGCCACCGCCCAGTTCCGGCGCAAGATGGCCGCGCTGAAGAAGCTCAGCGACGAGGGCAAGCTCTACAAGGCCACCAACCCGGTGCAGCGCGACAAGAGCATCACCGACGGATACAAGGACCGGATCCGGCAGAAGATCTGGGACAAGTACTGGCCGCACGACAAGGACCTCGCCAACCGGCTCAGTCAACGGCTCAGCGACTACCATCCCGACCACGTGTGGGAACTGCAGCTCGGCGGGCCGGACACCGTCGACAACCTCAAGCTGCTGCATGGTAGAACCAACACGGACATCGGCTCCCAGATCTGGGGGCAGATCCAGAATCTGCCGGACGGAACCCCGATCCGAATAGAGGTAGTGGATTGACTTCCGATCTCGCGCAGCTTCTCGCCGAACTCCGCGCCGACCTGGCCGCCGACGAGCCGGCCAGTCTCGCGTACGGGCAGATCGGCGACCCGGCCGACGCCGGTGACGTGCCGGCGGAGCTGCCGGCGGGCCTGCGCGACCTGCTGCTCGCCGCCGACGGCCTGCGGGCCGGCGCGTTCGAGCTGGCCTCGGCCGGCCGGCTCGCGGGCGTGCAGTACTTCCTCGACTACGCGCCCGACTTCTCCCCGATCCCGCAGGACAAGACCGGCTGGCTGGTCGTCGGCACCCGCAGCGACGAGCCGATCTTCCTGGAGCGGGCGACCGGCGCGGTGTGGTACTTCCCGCCGACCGGCACCGAGTGGTTCATGGGCGACGCGTTCGAGGAGCTGGCGCCCGACCTCGACTCGTTCGTGCACTACTACGTGCTCGGCCCCGGCTACGCCGAGCTGGTCACCGACGACGACGGGTGGTACGCCTTCCTGGACCGGCAGGGCCTGCTCGACGAGTCGGACGACGTGGACGAGGACGAGGCGCAGCCGTGACCGTCACCCGGGAGCAGCTCACCGCACTCTGGGGTGAGCGGGGCGTCATCTACTTCCCCGACCAGCGTTTCGACGCGATCCTCGGGCCGCTCGGGCCGGAGGTGTTCCCGCCCGACGGGGCGCTTCCGGTCGAGGTGCCGATCCTGTTCACTGTCGACGTCTCGGTCCCCGACGTCGAGCTGTTCTCCACGCTGTCGATCGAGCTGGGCGACCAGGGCCCCCGCCCGTACGTCGTGCTGGGCGCCTCCCCGGAGGACCCGGCGCTGCTGTTCTGCCTGGACGCGGGCACCGGCGCGGTGATCCTGCTGGACCTGGAGACGCCGAACCTGGAGACGGTGAACAGCACGTTCACCGCGTTCGTGGAGTTCCTCTACCGGCTGGGGCAGCTCATCGCCACCGACCCGGGCGGGCGGGAGCGGGCCGCACGGGCGGCGGCGATCCGCGACGACCTGCGCCCGGTCGACCCGGTCGCGTTCGCGGAGCCGGAGTCGTGGTGGAACATGGCCTTCGACGAGCTGGAGTCGACCGCCTGACGTCAACCGGCCGCCGGCGCGGGCACCGCCGCCCGCTCCGGGCCGGTCAGGCCGGTGACGAGCAGCAGGTACGCGGTCAGCTCCACCACCACCGTCAGCGCCGCCATCGGTTGCGGCATGGCCGCCGTCGGCGTGATGGCGTACCAGGCGAACAGGGCGGTGGCGTCAGCCGATAGCGGCAGGTGTACGGCCTCGATTCCCGCGTCGAGCAGCGGCAACGCGAGCACCGCCAGCAGGGCCGCGCCGGTCGCGGCGAGCCGCCGGTCCCGCCCGGCCAGCAGCACGGCGAGCACCAGCGCGGCGAGCGCGAGCGCCAGCGGCGGCAGCACCGCGAGGACGAGCGCGGGCACGACATCGGCCTGGTCGTACCCCGGGCCGTCCACCCGGGTCAGCGTGGTCTCGGTGCGGACCTCCACGACCCGGGTGCTCGCGGCCACGGCGACGCCGACGTCGGCGACCCGGACAGCCGCGTACCCGACGACCGGGGCGGCGGCGACCGCCGCGGCGATCAGGTGCCGGAGCCGTCCACGACCCCGGTACGCGACCAGCAGCACCGCCACCGCGACCAGCGCCGCCCAGCTCCCGGCGAACGCCGCGTCGAAGCCGGCCGTGACGTCGAAGCCGCTGTCGCCGCTGCCGTACACCGTCCAGCCGAAGTCCCCGGCGCCCGGCTCGGCGGGCATGGTGCGGACCGCGTGCACGAGCAGCGGTACGAGCGCCACCGGCACCGCCCAGGGCGGAGCAGTCAGTCCGGCGGCGACGGCGTAGCCGAGCAGCAGCGCCAGGCTCAGCACCTCCGCGCCGCGCCAGATCGGTGCGGCCACCAGGACACCGACGACGTGGGCGACGGCGCACACCGCCGCGAGGATCAGCAGCAGCGGGGCGCGACGCACCGGCGGATCCTTTCACGACACACCGGCCCGCCGCGGCCCCGTGATCGTCAGCTCCCGGCCGGCACCTGGTCCTTGACGTCGTCGTAGCCGACCGCGCCCGGCGCCGGCGCCGGGGTGTAGATCACCCGGATCACGCCGGTCGGGTACGCCTCGGTCGCGGCCACCCGCAGGTGGTACGGCGCGTCGCCCTCGTCGAACAGCCGGCGGCCCTTGCGGGCGGCGACCGGGTGCACCAGCAGCCGCAGCTCGTCCACCAGGCCCGCGGCGAGCAGTTGCTGCACCACCGAGATCGACCCGGGGATGAGGATGCCCTTGATGCCGGCGTCGGCCTTGAGCGCACGCACGGCGTCCACCAGGTCACCCTGGATCAGCTCGGAGTTGCGCCAGGAGAACTCCAGCGGCTGGCGCGAGACGACGACCTTGCGCATGTCGCCGAGCTGCTTGGCGAACGGCGCGTCCTCACCGCCGGCGGCCTCCCGGTCCGGCCACGCGCCGGCGAAGCTGTCGTACGTCTCCCGGCCGATCAGCAGCACGTCGGAGGTGTCGTAGTCCTCGGTGACGGCGCGGCCCATGTTGTCGTCGAAGTACGGGAAGTGCCAGTCGGGGTCGATCTCGGCGACACCGTCGGCCGAGATGAACAGCGTGGAGATGACAGTGGCCATCGCGGTGCTCCCTACCTGTCTGTCTGGGGATGTCGACGGGTGGACCGCCGAGGCTTCGCGAACTCATCGCACCCGCTGTCGATTCTGCGGCCGAAACCCGATGGCCGGTCGCGGCGCGCCGCCGGTACCGTGCCACGACCGTGGCAGAAGGGGGTACGTGATGACGGAGACGACGACGCTGTGGCGCCCGACCGGCCCACGGGAGCTCGACCTCGTCCGCGCCTCCGGCTGGCGGGCCTGGCCGCCGCGGCTGCCGGACCAGCCGATCTTCTACCCGGTGCTCAACGAGCGGTACGCCGTCATGATCGCCCGGGACTGGAACGTGCCGGCGTCCGGCGCCGGCTACGTGACGCGCTTCCACGTCGAGCGCGCGTTCGCCGCCCGCTACCCGGTCCGGCAGGTGGGTGGCCGGGACATCCTGGAGCTGTGGGTGCCGGCCGAGGAGCTCGACGAGTTCAATCGGCACATCGTCGGGCCGATCGAGGTGGTCCACGAGTTCCGGGCGGAGAACCGGCCGGCCTGACCGGCGCCGGGCGGGCGGTCGTACCCGCCCGGCGCCGCGGTCCGCGGGTCAGCCCGGGGTGAGCAGGCAGAACTCGTTGCCCTCCGGGTCGACGAGCACCCGCCAGTGGATGTCGGCCCCACCCACGTCGGCGGCGGTGGCGCCGAGCGCCAGCAGCCGGGCCGCCTCGGCGTCCAGGTCGTCGCCCGGGTAGGGGCGGACGTCGAGGTGGACGCGGTTCCAGCCGGTCTTCGCGTCGGTGCTGCGGGCGAACCGCAGGTACGGCCCGACGCCCTTGGCGGAGCGCAGCACGGCCTGCCGGTCGGTCACCTCGTGCACGGTCCAGTCGGTGGCCCGGCTCCAGAAGCCGGCCATGGCGCCCGGGTCGGCGCAGTCGACCACCACCTCGGCGATCGGCCCGGTGTCCGCGTGCCGCGGGTCCGGCTCCCGTACGCAGAACTCGTTGCCCTCCGGGTCCGCCAGGACCGTCCACGGCACGTCGCCCTGACCCACGTCGGCGGGCGTGGCACCGAGCGCGGTCAGGCGCGCGACCAGCTCCGCGTGGTGCGCGGCCGAGGTGGTCGCGAGGTCGACGTGGACGCGGTTCTTCGCCGTCTTCGGTTCGGCGGAGACGACGAGGTCGACGTAGAGGAAGCGGGGGTCCGGGTAGGTGAAGCCCTCGGGTTCGAGGTTCGTCACGCCGGGGGCCTCGCTGGAGATCTCCCAGCCGAGCACCTTCGCCCAGAAGTCACCGAGCGTGATCTCGTCGTGGGCCTTCATGTTGATCTGCACGAGCCGCGTTGCCATGGCCGCGATGCTAGGGCCTGGGCCGTGCGGCGTGGTCCCGGCAGGTGATCAGGAATCGAGAAGCGCACCGTGACCGCCGCGCCATAGCGTTGTCCTCGGGCGGTCGGCACCACGCGGACCGCGAGTCACGAGGGGGAATCGAGATGTCGGACGGGTTCAGCGCCGAGGAGCGCGCCGCGATGAAGGAGCGCGCCGCCGAGCTGCGCGCCGAGGGCAAGAAGGGCGCGAAGAAGGCCGACGACCTCCAGGCGGTGCTCGACCGGATCGCGCAGATGGCGCCCGCCGACCGCGAGCTGGCCGAACGCGTGCACATGACCATCACCAGCACCGCGCCGGAGCTGGCCCCGAAGACCTGGTACGGCATGCCCGCGTACGCCAACGCGGCCGGCAAGATCGTCGTCTTCTTCCAGGATTCGGGGAAGTTCAACTACCGCTACTCGACGCTGGGCTTCCAGGACGCGGCCAACCTCGACGACGGCGACATGTGGCCGGCGTCGTTCGCGCTGGTGAAGTGGAGCCCGGAGGTGGAGAAGAGGATCACCGAGCTGGTGCGGGCCGCCGTCTCCTGACGGGGCCCCGGACCGGCGGCCCCGTCAGGCGGCGGGCGCCGCGCCGAGGGCGAGCGCCGCGGCGTCGCGGGCGCAGCCCCAGGACAGCATCACGCCGTTGCCCGCGTGGCCGTAGTTGTGCACGACGAGCGCGTCGCCACGCCGCTCGGCCTCCACGCGCGGCGCCGCCCGGCCGGGACGCAACCCGACGCGATGTTCGAGGATCTCGGCGGCGGCCAGGGCGGGTTCGATCGCGACGCACCGGGCGAGGACGTCGGCCTCCTCGGCCGGATCGGGGGTGGTGTCGTCGCTGCGCCGCTGGCCGCCGCCGAGCACCACGTGGTCGCCGTGCGGGAAGATCGACGCCCATGTCGGCGCCATCGGCGCCTCCATGAAGAACCGGTCCAGGCCGGGGTTGCGCACCACGATCCGGGGGCCGCGCACCGGGTGCAGGCCGGTGTCGCCGGTCAGCGTCCGCGCCGCCAGCCCGGCGCAGTTGACCACCACCGGGGCCGACGTCGCCGCCTCGTCGAGCGAGCCCACCGGCGCGACCCGCACCTCGCCGCCGGCGTCGCGGAAGCGCTCCAGGAGGTACGCGAGGTAGACCGGCATGTCGACCAGCGGCAGCCGGACGGTGAACGCGGTGCCGAAGCCGGCGGGGCGCTCGTCGTCGCCCAACTGCCGGAAGCCCGGCGTCTGGTCGGCGAACGGGGGCGTCGCCCCTTCCGGCCGGGCGGCGAGCGTGCCGTCGCGCCACGCCACGCCCGGCAGCGGCTCGGCGCCGAGCACCCGCAGCGTCTCGTCGGTCCAGGCGCGCTGCGGGTCGCCGGGTGGGGACAGATTGGGGCCGACCATCGCCCCGGCCAGCGCCGACGTCGTGTGCGCGGGCGGCGCCGCGGTGCGGACGAGCACCCGGGCGCCGCTCTCGACCAGCCGGATGCCGGTGCTGAGGCCGCTCACCCCGGCTCCGAGGACGACGACGTCCGGACGTGCGGTCATGGCGGGCTCCCATCGCGTCACGGCTGTGGCCGCCCACGCATTCTGCCCGGTGACCCCGCTCCCGTTTGTCCCTCATCGTCGGGGGTAGCCCTTCCAGTGCTCCGGACGATCCGGGGCGAGTCGAACAGGGCACGGGCATCCGGGAGGCGTCGAGTGCGAGCAATGGTCTACCGCGGTCCGTACCGGGTGCGGGTGCAGGAGAAGGACCGGCCCGTCGTGGAGCATCCCAACGACGCGATCGTGCGGGTGACGCGGGCCGCCATCTGCGGCTCCGACCTGCACCTCTATCACGGGATGATGCCGGACACCCGGGTCGGGATGACGTTCGGTCACGAGTTCGTCGGCGTGGTCGACGAGGTCGGGCCGTCGGTGCGCAACCTCAAGCCCGGCGACCGGGTGATGGTGCCCTTCAACGTGTACTGCGGGTCGTGCTTCTTCTGCGCCCGGGGCCTCTACAGCAACTGCCACAACGTGAACCCGAACGCCACAGCCGTGGGCGGCATCTACGGCTACTCGCACACCTGCGGCGGCTACGACGGCGGCCAGGCCGAGTACGTCCGGGTGCCGTTCGCCGACGTCGGGCCGAGCCCGATTCCGGAGTGGATGGACGACGACGACGCGGTGCTGCTCACCGACGCGCTCGCCACCGGCTACTTCGGGGCGCAGCTCGGCGACATCGCCGAGGGTGACGTGGTGGTGGTGTTCGGCGCCGGGCCGGTCGGCCTGTACGCCGCCAAGTCGGCGTGGCTGATGGGCGCCGGCCGGGTCATCGTCATCGACCACCTCGACTACCGGCTGGAGAAGGCCGCCTCCTTCGCCCACGCCGAGACGTACAACTTCGCCGAGTACGACGACATCGTCGTGCACATGAAGAAGATCACCGATCACCTGGGCGCGGACGTCGCCATCGACGCGGTCGGCGCGGAGGCGGACGGCAACCTGCTCCAGCACGTCACCGCCACGAAGCTGAAGTTGCAGGGCGGCTCGCCGGTGGCGCTGAACTGGGCCATCGACTCGGTCCGCAAGGGCGGCACGATCTCCGTGATGGGCGCGTACGGGCCGATGTTCAGCGCGGTGAAGTTCGGCGACGCGATGAACAAAGGGCTCACGCTGCGGATGAACCAGTGCCCGGTGAAGCGGCAGTGGCCGCGCCTGTTCGAGCACATCCGCAACGGCTACCTCAAGCCCAGCGACATCGTGACGCACCGGATCCCGCTGGAGCACGTCGCCGAGGCGTACCACATCTTCTCCGCCAAGCTCGACGGCTGCATCAAGCCGCTCATCGTCCCGAACGCCGCCTGAGAGGACCGGAGCCGACCATGCCGTACACGCCGGACAAGCCGAAACTCGCCGAGTCCCCGGACGAGCTGCGTGCCCGTATCCCCGGGTGGGGCGCCGACCTCGACCCGGCGGACCGGCCCGCCGTACCGAAGGAGCGGTTCGCCCCGGAGATCACCGGCGCGCACTGGGAGTTCCCCGAGCGGCAGCCGGAGAAGTGGCCGCGCGAGCGGTCGATCGAGCACAGGTTCCTCACCCCGGTCTTCGGCACCTCGTGCCCGCCCAAGGGGCTCTCCGGCGTGATCCGCCGCTACTCGTACCGCCGGTTCAGCGAGGGCCGCGCGGCGCACTGGCTGCTGCTGCTCGCCGCCGACCGGGTCGACACCGCGGAGAGCAGGCTGGGTTCGCTGTTCAGCCGTCACCCGGACAACCCGGTGGCCGAGACGGGCGTACGCAGCGAGTTCACCCACCACGGGCTGTCGTCGCGGCGCGGCAACCGGGTCGACCGCGTGCACCACCCGCTCGACCCGGTCGTGGTCGCCGCGCCCTGGGTGCTGGCCGGAGGCGTCGCGTTCCTGCTCGTACGCCGGGTGGCGCGCCGCCGTCGTTAGCGCTGCCAGGAGTCGAGGCCGCGGACCGCGGCCCGGGCGACGTCGTCGGCCAGGCCGGGGTCGTTGCTGGTGCCCTCCCAGCCCTGGTCGTGCACGACAGTGACCGCGTCGGCGACCCGGATCACGAGGATCTGGCTGGTGGTCCGGCCCTCGGCCGGGCTGCCGTCCAGGCCGGTCGCCGGCCGGCTCACGGTGACCAGCAGGGCCTCGTCCCCGGTACCGGCCATCGGCTGGGACCGGACGGTGACGGTGCCGCCCGAGGCCTGGAACGACCGGCAGTCCGCCACCGCGCCGCGGACCCGGCGCAGGTAGTCGGCCGCGCCGGTGCCCTCGAAGGCGAATACGGTCTGGTGCAGCGTGCCGTAGGGGACGTTCTCCGGCGGGTCCTTCGGCTGCTTGTAGGCGCTCATCATGGCGGCGCTCGCGGTGACCGACCGTCCGCCGCTGCGGAACTCCTGGTCGCACAACCCGGGCAGCGCGTCGGTGACCTCCATCGGTTGCGCGTCGGACTTGCGCAGTTCCGGCGGCAGGTCGGCGAAGGCGGACGTCGGAATCGTCACGCGCCCGCCGGACGACTGCGACGCCGACGGCGTGACGGCCGTGGGCGCCGGTGCCGCCGAGGTCGCGCCCGGACCCGCGTCGCCGCCGCCGTCGTTCTCACCGCCGTCGCCACACGCGCCGGCCAGCAGCGCGGTGACGAGCAGGGGTACGCCAAGCATCCGCCTACGGCGACCCGGTGTCCTCACGTCGACCTCCGTCCCGTGCCCGTCCCGACGACGTTCCCGATGCCACGCCGCCCGAAACGGCCGCTCCCGTCCCCTGCTTCCCCAACGCCCACACCCCCTGCCACGTTCCGGCGCGGAGGCCACCCGTCCACCAGCAATGAACAAAGAGTTGTTTGCGCAAACGCATGTTTGCGATAGCGTGCGGGTCATGCGCTCCGATCCGGACCTCGACCTCGCGTTCGCCGCCCTCGGCGACCCGGTCCGCCGCGCCCTGGTGACCCGCCTCGCCCGGGGTGAGGCCACAGTCGGCGAGCTGGGTGAGCCGTTCGACCTGACGCCGCAGGCCATCTCCCACCACGTCGGCGTGCTGCGCCGGTGCGGCCTGGTCGAGCAACGACGGGAGGGCACGCGGCGACCCTGCCGGCTGCGCGTCGACCGGCTCGCGCGGCTGAGCACGTGGATCGACGAGCAGCGCCGCGCCTGGGACGACCGTCTCGACGCGCTCGAAGACCACCTCGCCGAACCGGAGGCGGCCCGGTGAGGGCCCGTACCGAGCGGCACGGCGACGAGCTGATCGCCCGGCGCCACCTTCCGGCCGGGCCGGACCGGGTGTGGATGGCCTTCACCTCACCGGCGGGCATCGCCGCGTTCTGGGGCGGCTCGCACGCCACGGTGCCACGGGCGTCGGTGACTGTCGACCTGCGACCGGGCGGCGAGTTCGCGCTCGACACACGCGCGCCGGACGGCCGGACCGGACGGCTGCGGTTCGTCTACGTGAGCGTCGACAGGCCACGTGAGCTGGTTTTCGACGAGCCGGTCACCGGGCTGCGCACGACCGTCACGCTGCGGCCCGCCGGGGACGGCACCGACCTCACCGTGCACCAGCGCAAGCTCCCGCCCGAGTTGCGCACCGACCAGGCCGCCGACGGGCTCGCCTCGATCCTCGACGCCCTCGCCGCGCACCTCCGACACCACGACGATGGAGACGACAGTGACCCGAGCAACCCAGCGTGACCTGGTCGCCGAGTACTTCGCCGGCTTCCGGGTCGGCGACCACGCACGCATCCTCGCCACGCTCACCGACGACGTCGAGTGGGTCATCCACGGCCACCGGACCACGCGGGGCCGGGCGGAGTTCGACGGCGAGATCGAGAACCCGGCGTTCACCGGCAGCCCGCGGCTCGACGTCGAGCGCGTACACGAGGACGGGCCGGTCGTCGTGGTGACCGGCGAGGGCCGGGGCGTCAGCGTCGAGCACGGGCCGTTCCGGTTCGCCTTCAACGACCTGTTCACGTTCCGGGACGGGCTCATCGCCCGCGTCGACTCCTACGTCGTACCGCTGGGGGCCGCCGGGTCGTGAGCGCGGCGGCTGCCGGGCCGGGTGAAGGCCCGGCGGTACGCCGACGGCGAGGTCCGCATCGCGGCGGTGAAGTGGTGCCGGAACGTCGCCGCAGTCTCGAAACCGACGGTCGTGGCGACCTCCTCGATCGGCACGGTGGTCGTCTCCAGCAGCGGAAGGCTGGCCTGGACGCGCCGGTCGATCAGCCACCGGATCGGTGTGGTGCCGGTGGCCCGCGCGAAGTGCCGCAGGTAGGTACGCGCCGACATGTGCGCCTGCCGCGCCAGCCGGTCGACTGTGATCGGGGTGTCGAGGTTCGCCAGCGCCCACGACATGCTCGCGGCGAGCCGGTCGTCCTCCGGGTCGCCGGGCACCGGCGACTCGATGAACTGCGCCTGGCCGCCCTCGCGGTGCGGCGGCACGACCAGCCGGCGGGCGACCGCGTTGGCGATCGTCGGGCCGTGGTCGCGGCGTACCAGGTGGACGCAGAGGTCGAGACCGGCGGCGCTGCCGGCGCTGGTGAGGATGTCGCCGTCGTCGACGTAGAGCACGTCCGGGTCGACGCGTACCGCCGGGTGGCGCCGGGCGAGCAGGTCGGCGTACCGCCAGTGGGTGGTGGCCCGGCGACCGTCGAGCAGGCCCGCGCCGGCCAGCGCGAACGCGCCCGAGCAGATCGACACGATCCGGGCGCCGCGCCGGTGGGCCGCACGGAGCGCGCCGGTGAGCGCCGGTGTCGGGTCGGCGTGCACGTCGGCGACCCCGGGCACGATCAGCGTGCCGGCGGCGGCGAACGCGTCGAGGCCGTGGCCGGTGTGCAGGGTGGCGCCGCCGACCAGCCGCACCGTGCCGGGGGTCTCCGCGCAGACGGTCAGCTCGTACCAGGGCACGTCGAACTCGGGGCGGGGCAGGCCGAACACCTCGGTGACGATGCCGGTCTCGAACACCGACATGCCCTCGTACGCCAGCACCGACACGGTGGCGCGGTTCATGGCGGGATCTTAGCGAAGGGCGTCGCTCGCGCCACTGGAGCGGCCGGACGGCGGCCACCACGATGGGTGCCATGTCGAACGTCCTGCGCATTCCCGCCGCCCGCCCCGCCGACGCCCTCGCCCACTTCGCGGCCCGGCTCTCGTTCGAGGCCGACGTGAGCGACGTGCGCGCCGACCTGGAGGCGGGCGTCCCCGGCCTGGTCGTGGTCGACTCGCGCTCCCTTCCGGCGTGGCGGCAGGGGCACATCCCCGGCGCCGTGCACCTGCCCACCACCGAGATCGCCGCGCGGGCGGGCGAGCTGGTCCCGCCGGACGCCACAGTGGTCACCTACTGCTGGGGGCCGGGCTGCAACGGCGCCACCCGCGCGGCGCTGGAGTTCGCCCGGCTCGGCCGGCCGGTCAAGGAGATGATCGGCGGGTACGAGTACTGGGTGCGGGAGGGTTTCCCGGTACGCACCGAGGCGGGGCTCGTCCGGCGGCCCGCCGACGACCTCACCGCCCCGGCCGGCGTCTCGTGCGGCTGCTGAGGCGTGTCGGTTCCGTACAAGACAGCAGGTGGCGGCCGTTCCTAGCATGGCCGCATGCGTGATCTTGTGTACACCGGATTCATGTCGCTCGACGGCGTCGTGGACTCCCCCGGCGGCGGCCCGGGCGAGGAGCACCGCAGCGGCGGCTGGGTCGTCAAGGACGTCGAGTTCCTGCCGGAGGCGTTCTCGCTCAAGGGCGAGGAACTGACGCAGACCACGGCGCTGATGTTCGGCCGGCGCAGCTACGAGGCGTTCGCGCCGACCTGGCGCGACTCCGAGGACCACGCCGCCTACCGGGACCTGCCGAAGTACGTGGTGTCGTCCAGTCTGCCCGAGGACGCGCTGGTCGACGGCTGGGGGCCGACGACGGTCCTGCGGAGCACCGCCGACGTGGCCGCGCTCAAGCAGGGCGACGGCGGCGACGTCTTCATCCACGGCAGCGCGGAACTCGCCCGCCGTCTCGCCGAGGCGGACCTGATCGACAGGTACCACCTGCTCGTCTTCCCGGTGCTGCTCGGCGCCGGCAAGAGCCTGTTCAGCCAGGCCGACCGGGACCGGCAGACGCTGCGTCTGCGCGACTCCGCCGCCTACCCCAACGGCGTGGTCAAGCTGATCTACGACGTGACCCGCTGAGCCGGGTCCAGCGCTATCGCACCACCTGCGCCCGCGCGCAGCTCACCGGCCGTCCGCCCGACGTACCGGCGCAGCGCGCGGGCCAGGTGCGGTTCGTCCACGTACCCGAAGGTGGTGACCGCGTCGGCGGGCGGGCCGCCGGCGGCCAGCAGCACGGCGGCGCGGCGCGCGCGGTCGATCTGCCGCACCGCGCCCCGGGTCAGGCCGGTCGCGGCGCGGAACCGGCGTTCGAGGGTACGGGGTGAGGCCGGTGGGCGGCCGCCGCGCAGGGTCTCGGTGACGAGCGGGTCGCGGACCACCACGCCGGCGCGGACCAGCCGGTCGACCAGGGCCTCGGCGTCGTCCGGGCCGGGCGTGGGCCACCGGCCGCCGTCGAGCCGGAACTTCCGGCGGCTCACGTCGGGCAGCTCGGTGCCGCCGTCGACCAGCGCGGGCGTGGGTACGAGCCGCAGCGAGGTGCCCACCGCGAACTCGATGCCGACGAACGTGGCGCCCTCGGGCACCGGCGCGGTGCCGGTCGCGGTCTCGGGGCCGGAGACGGCCGCGTACGAGCGCCCGTCGCGCTGCCAGAACACGAGTCCCCAGCACGGGGTCGCCACCGACGTCATCTCGTCGACCCGATCGCTGGTGCAGGTCCACACGGTGTCGATCCAGTCCGAGTCGGACGTCCGGGTGGTGAACCGCAGCTCCACGGCAGGAGCATACGGCGGCCACGGGGCACGAGTGGTCGGGCGCCCGGAGAACGGCCGGTCCGGCTCTCCGGCTCAGTCGCGCAAACCTCCCAGCACACCCCGGTCCACGCCCTTGCCGATGACGTCCCATTCGTCGCGCAGCCGCACCCGGGCCCAGTGCGGCCCCGCTGACGGCTCTCCGTCGACCGGCCCGACCGAGACGAGAAAGCACCCCTCTTCGTCGAACAACCGGCCCGTGTACGCGAAGTCCCACCACGCCGCGTTGGCGCCCTCGATCAGGCAGGAGTCGTCGAACATGAACTCGACATCCTCCCTGCCGTCCTCGGTCGAGCACGCGGAGAGCATCCAGGCCGCCGAGGCCGGGAGCCCGGCGGAGTCCCAGTGGAAGTCGACCACCTCCACCCCGGCGGTTCCCAGGGAAGCAATGATCATCTCCCGGTCCGGCATTCTTCTCCCCCGGTCCTGTGTCCCGCTCTACCGTGCGGCGGACTCCTGCTCGTTCCGCTCGTCGTCCCGGGCGGGGTAGCCGAGGATCTCCGCGAGGTCACCGGCCGCCTTCGTGTACGCGGCGTAGATGTCGTCGTCGAAGTGGTTGCGCCAGTCGCCGGACGCGCCCTTGCGGTAGTGGGAGATCCGCCCGGGCGTCTCCTTCGACTTCTTCATCCTGGTGAAGCTGTAGCGGGCCAGCAGGGCCTCCAGCTCGGCCGGCGGCAGCGTGATGCCGCAGTGCCGCAGGAGCTGGTCGACCTCGTCGGCCTGCCGCTCGCCGGTCAGGTCCTCGTAGCGGAACAGCCGGAACGTCTCGTCGCTCGGCGCGACCGCCCAGGACCGCATCTGCCCGAACTGCTTCTTGTCGCGCAGGCGGTCGATGACGTAGAGCATGCCCTCCTTCTTCGGCAGTTCCTGGAGGGCCTTGCGTGCCTGCGGGATGTCGCCCATCGGGGCGTGCGAGTTGCGCAGCGAGAAGTAGCTGGAGACGACCACGTCGCGCGGGTCGCGGATCACGAAGAACGCGCGGTAGCTGCCGGCCTTGGGCACCGCCTCGAACCGCTTGTGGGAGAGGAAGATCGCCAGGCCGATACGGCCGGCCGGCACCGGCGCGGTCGCCCCGCCGGCGTAGAAGCGCGGGTCGTAGGGCAGCATCCCGCAGTGGCGGTAGACGGCCGGGTCGCTGAACAACGCCTTGATCCACTGGCTGCCGGTCTTGCGGACGGTGCAGTGGAAGATGTTGTCGAACTCGCTGTGTGCCACTACCGGAACGGTGAGTCGCATGCGGGCGTTGCGCGCTTCCATCTGCGCCCGCCGGGCCTTGACGCGCAGAGAATTCGGCGAATTGTGCTTGGCGAATTCGACGGCCCGATTAATCATTTCCCAACCTCATCCGGACCCCGCGGAGCAGGGGCAGCACGAACACCTTTCCGCACGTCACGCAGGTGAAGTCCGCAGACCTCGCCTGCTCCGCCCCGCGCCCCGACGCGCCGCTAGGAATATCCCCGACGGTCCGATTGATGTCAATCCCGGTCGGCTGAGAGAACGCTGAAAGTCTACAATTTCTCTAGGAATTGCAGAATAAGCGCCACGGGGCAGCAGCGCCCGCCCTCGCACCGGCACAATGAGCGCCGTGCTCACCCCCACCCGCGATCTGCTGACCGCCCTCGACCCGCTGTCCCACCAAGATCGGACGCGGCGCCTCGTGGCGTGGGCACGCACCGCGCCCGACCGTGCGCAGGTCTGCGCCGACCTGCGCCGGCGCGGCAGCTACGAGCGGCGTCTCGCGCTGCTCGCCGCGCTGGCCACCCGGGACACCGCGGCGGTCCTGGCCGCGACGTACGACCCGGAGCCCGCGATCGCCGCCACCGCGCTGACCGCCGCCGTGCGGGCCGGCGTGACGCCCGCCGACCTGACCGACCAGCCGGCCGGCGCGCGGCGGCGCGTCTACCGGGCGCTGCGCCGCAACCCGGTGCCGGCCGTCGCCGACGCGCTGATCATCGGGGTACGCGAGCGGTTCGGTGACCACGAGGCCGCCGCGTTGCTGCCGGCCTGCGGCCCCGAGACGGTACGGGCGTGGCTGCCCGATCTGGAACACGCGCTGAACCCGGAACGGCTGATGCGGTCGCACCGCGACATCGTGCTGGCGCGCGCCGGTGAACGGCTCGCCGCGGCCCCGCCCGAGGCGCGCGGGCGGATCTGGGCGGAGGTCGCCGGAGCGGTGCTGGGCGGTGATCCGGCGCGGGCGCTGGACCTGCTCGACGCGTACGCGCCCGAGGAGTCGCTGCCCGGCCCGCCCGTCGCGTACGGGCGGCTCGCCGCACACGACGCGCGCCGGGTCGTACGCCTGCTCACGACGCCCGGCCGCGCGGCCTGGCTGGCCCGGATCGTGCCGCCCCGGGCGCTGCTGCTCCGCGTCGCCACGCTGCCCACCGGCGAGCTGATCCCGCTCGCCGCCCGGCTGCGGGACCACGACCGGGCGCTCGCTGCGTTGCTCCGTGCCGTGGCGCCGAGCCGCCGCGCCGCGCTGTACGACGGGGCGCTGGCCGACACCGACACCACGGCGCTGCTGCCCGGCGCCCAGGTGATGGAGGTGCTGCCGGCGGCGGTACGGGCGCGCGAGGCGGCCCGGGTGCTGACCCTGCCGTCGGTCCGCGAGCGGGAGGAGCAGGTGCGGTTCTGGAGCGCGTACCTGCCCTGGCCGGAGGCGTCCGCGTCGGCGAGCGCGGCGCTGCGCTCGGGCGACGCGGACGAGCGGGCGGACGGCTGGCGGCTGCTGGTGGCGGCCGCGCGCCGGTCCCGCGACCCGCGCACGGTGGCCCAGGTGGTGGTCCGCCTCGGCCGGCTGCGCAACGAGCAGGACCCGGTACGCGCGGCCGCGCTCACCGCGCTCGCCACTGTGGCGCCGCTGCTCACCGCCACGAGCGCCGGTGGACTGACCGGGCTCACCACCGACGCGGTCGACGCGCGGGACGCCTCGGCGACCACCACCACCGCGTTGAGCCGGCTCGCCGTCGACGTCCTCACCCACCACGTGGACGTGCCGGAACTGGTCGAATGGGCACTGCGCACGATCGACGCGGTGAGCAGCGACGCGAACGTTCCGGTGCTGCGCCGGCTCGACACCGTGCTGCGGCACGGCCAGGAGGCGGTGGTGTTCGACCGGCTGCGCGGCCGGATCGAGGCGGGCATGGCGCGCGGCCGGTACGGACTGCTGTTCGCGTTCACCCACGCGCTCGGCCGGCGGGCCTGGCGTCTGCCGGAGCTGCAGGACCTGCTGCGCCGGACCATCGGGCCGGACACCCTGCCCGCTGTGGCCCGGACGGCGGCCGGGCTCTGGCTCGCCGATCCGCGTACCCGCTCGCGGCGCGTCGCCGAGGTGCTCGACATCGACGCGTCGGCGATCGCGATCGGCGAGGTGTGGGCGATCGTCTGCACGTCCCGCACCGACCTGCTCGACCGGGTGCTGGACCGGCCCCCGCGCGGCAGGTTCGTGGAGAACGGGAAACGGTGGGTGCCCGGCCCGGCGCCGCGCGCGCAACGGTGGCTCCCCCGCCACCAGGAACGCTTCGT
Organism: Micromonospora sp. CPM1; assembly: GCF_023896895.1. NCBI lineage: Bacteria > Bacillati > Actinomycetota > Actinomycetes > Micromonosporales > Micromonosporaceae > Micromonospora > Micromonospora sp. CPM1. The sequence continues at coordinate 177,798 of NZ_JAMHIU010000011.1, read as the reverse complement.
GGCGCTCCAGGCGCGCGTCGTCGCCGACTCCGGTCACCGGGTGTGGCAGCGGGCGGCGGCGATCCGGGCCGCCGCCGGGGCCGGACCGGCCGGACGCGAGCTGGTGCTGCGCCACGTCGACGCGTCCGAGGTGCCGGTCGCCGAGGCGGCGCTGGGCGCGCTGGTCTGGACCGACCGGCCGGACGAGGCGTTCCCGGTGCTGCTCCGGTACGCCGACGGCGACCGGGCACGCGTCGCGCTGTACGCCGCCGGGCGGGCCGCCCGGTACGTCCCGCCGGCCCGGCTGGCCGAGCTGCTGGGCGGGGTGCTGACCGGCGCCGCGAAGGTCACCAGCCGCAAGGAGGCCGCCCGGCTCCTGGCCCGCTACGCGCACGTGGACGTGATGGCGGCGCTCGGTGAGGCGTACGCCGATCCGGGCACGCACCGCGACGTGCGCGCGGCGATCGTCTCCGCCGCCCGGCAGCGGCTGGGGACCGAGGCGGGCTGGGCGGTCCTGCGCGCGGCGGTGCACGCCAGCCGGGAGGAGCGGCGGGCGGTCCTCGGCGCGTACCCGTCCGGGATCTCGCAGCGCCACCGCCGCACCTACGCCGCGCTGGTGGTGCAGGCGTGCCGGGCCGACGACCGGGAGGTCCGCCGCGCGGCGTTCGACGCGCTCGGCGAGTGGTGGCAGTGGCTGACCGGCGTCACCGACCTGGTCGTGGACCGGCTCACCGACCCGGACGAGACGACGCCGGGCATCGGGGTGGCGCACCTGCTGCGGGCCGGCGGCGACGGGGCGTTCCGGGCCGCGCTGACCCGGCTGGTGGAGCGGGACGCCGCCGACGACGACCCGGGCGGTCCGGCCGCCGACCGGCCCGCCCGGCGGCGCGTCGAGCTGCTCGCGGAGGGCGCGGCCCTGTGGTCCGACAGCCGCCCGGCCGCCGCCGACCGGGCCGGGCTGGTCGAGGCCGCGCGGTGGCTCGCCGGCCGGGACACCTTCCTGGGTACGGCCACCGGGCTGCTCGTCGACCTCGGCCGCCTCGACGACCTGGACGAGGTCGCCGCGCTCTGCGCGGGCCGGCCCGTGGTCGCGGTGCGCACCGCGCAACGCGTCGGCGATCGCCTGCTCACCATGCGGCGGCGGCCCGACCCGACGGCCCTCGCCGGCACGGTGGCCCGCCTCGCCGGGCGCGGCGACCTGGCCGGTGGGCTGTTCGCGGTGGCGCTCGTCGCGCACGGGTCGGAGTTCGGCTGGAAGACGCCGTGGCGGGACCTGCTCGTCGGCTTGCGCCGTCATCCGGACGCCGACGTGCGGGAGGCCGCGTACACGCTCGACATGAGCTGACCGGGCCGGACGTCGCCCTATGCTCGGGGCGTGACGCTTCAGCGGATGGACCACGTCAGCGTCGTGGTGGACGACCTGCCGGCCGCGATCGCCTTCTTCACCGAACTCGGCATGGAGGTGGAGGGCGAGACGCCGGTCGAGGGGGCCTGGGTGGACCGGGTCAACGGCATGGACGGCGTGCGGGTGGACATCGCGATGATGCGCACCCCGGACGGCCACGGCAAGCTCGAACTGACGCGGTTCCGGGCGCCGGCGCTCGTCGCCGCCGAACCGTCGGACGCGCCGCCGAACACGCTCGGCCTGCGGTCGGTCATGTTCGCCGTGGACGACGTCGACGACACGGTGGCCCGCCTGCGGGCCCACGGCGGCGAGCTGATCGGTGAGGTGGCGGACTACGGCGACGTCTACCGGCTGTGCTACCTGCGCGGCCCTGCGGGAGTCATCGTGGCGCTGGCCCAGCAGCTCGGCTGACCGCTACCCGGCGTCCACGGCGGCCAGCACCGTCATCGCCTCGCGTTCGCGGACGGCCAGGTCGGCCAGGGCCTCCGAGGCGCGGGTCAGGTGGGTGGCGTCGCCGGTCCGCCCGGCGGTGGCGATGTGGTCGGCGACGGCGGTCCACAGCGGCGCGATATCGGCGTACATCCGCTGTGCCCGCCGCACCCGTGCGTCGCCGGTGACGGCGGCGGCCTCGGCGAGGAAGTCGCGGTACACGGCGCGGAACAGCGCGCCGCCCGTGCCGCCGCGTTCCATCAGCGTCGCGGCGAGCGGCAGGTCGCGGGCCGGATCGGCGGCGCGGTCCAGCCAGCGGGTCACCCGGGCGGCGGCGGTGGCGATCCCCCGGTGGCCGAGGTTGGCGATCGGCGGGTCGAGGAACGCCCCGGCGTTGGCGCGTACCGCCGCGCGGACGGCGGCGGCCAGGTCCGGCGGGCCGCCGGGCGCGGTGAGCGTGTACGACAGGTGGCGCGCGGTCATCGGTCCACGCGCGGCGCGCGCCCGCGCCAGGCTCTCCAGCGTGGTGGTCACCGCGCCGCCCTGCTGGGCGGTGTCGACCAGGTGGGCGTGGGTGTCGTCGTAGCCGTACACGGCGACCGTGTGCCCGCCGAAGTGGACCTTGGTGGTGAAGTAGTCCAGGTGGTACGAGTCCAGTTGCAGGCCGACCGGGTGCCCGGCGTCCAGCGCGTCGGTGACGTCGCGCCACGCCTTGGCCGCCGACGTCGTCTCGCGGACGCGCAGGTCCAGACCCAGGCGGCCGGCGGCGGCCCGGGTCACGCACAGCGGCTTGGTGCGCCCGCCGAGGAACGGCACGTCCATGCTCTTGGCGTCCCAGTAGAGGAAGCCGAGCCCTTCGCCGAGACCGAACAGCATGGGCTCGGACAGGTCCAGGCCGGCGTGCCGCGTCAGCACGCCGAGCGTCGTGGTCTCGCAGTGCACTCCGGCGCGCGGCGTCATGTCGTCGAGGATCACGTACGCTCCTGTTCCGCCGTCACGGCGTTCGGGTCGTGCGCCACGGCTGCGGCGCCCGCTTCGTGCGTCGCGACGACGGCGCCCGGGTCGTGGCCGGGAGCCGGGGACAGCAGCGGGCGCAGCGGCCCGTCGCCGGGGACGCCGGGCATCCGGCGGGCCACCCCGGCGAGCAGGTCGGCGGCCTGGACGCGCGGGTCGTCGCGCGAGTCGGCCATCACCAGCCCGGCCAGCGGCGACGGGCCGGCCGGATCGCCCGCGGCCAGCGCCGCCTGGAGGCGGCGCAGCCGGTCCTCGGTGAGCGCGCTCTGCTCGTCGTGGATCACCAGCACTCGCCACCGGCCGCCGCTCCAGTGCAGGACGGTCTCGGCCAGCGCCGGCAGCAGCGGCTCCAGCGGCGGCGGGATCGTCCGGTCGCCCGCGTACAACCGGGCCTGCACGGCTGCCACCCGGGCCGGGTCGAGCGCGTCGAGGACCGCGCCGGCCTGCGTGTCGTCGACGTGGCGGCGCAGCGCGTCCCGCGCGGCGAAGAACCGTGCCACGCTCCGGTCGTCGGCCCGGTCCCGCCGCTTGGTGCGCAGCATCTCGACCACGGCGGCGAGGAAGACCGGCCAGCCGGGTCCGGCCGCCCGCCCGGCCCGGTGCAGCGCCGCCGCGGCCGGACGCCGGTCACCGGCGAGGCGGGTGCCCGCCGCGTACGACGGCTCGGCCAGCAGCAGGTCGACGACCCGGGTGGCGAGGAAGAACTCCTTGTCGACCAGGTGCACGTGCGCCCGGCCGCGCAACGCCGACAGGAACCACTCCACCGCCTCGGCGGCTTCGCGGCGGCGCAGGAACTGCCGCGACTTGACCTCGTCGGGCGAGAACCGGAACCCGGACCGCAGCGTACCGATCAACGCGGCCGCCTCGTCACGGCTCAGGTCGACGCTGGCGTGGACGATCACCGGGGTGGCCGGGTCGAGCAGGTTGGTGCCGGAGAAGCCGGACTCGTCGCAGGCGATCTCCCGCACCGCGCCGGTCAGCGCCTCGCCGGGTGGCAGCCCGCCCTGGAGCGGCAGCCTCGCACCCGTCGACCCGGCCATGCCGACCATGCTCGCCCACCCGGCCCGCGGCGGACCAGCGGTTAACCCGGATCGGGTCGGCGGCGGGCCGTGACGCCTCATTCCACCGGCCGGTAGATCGCCGCCAGGCGCGGCAGGCGGGCGCGCATCTGCTCGTCGTCGCCGAAGTCGAAGTCCTCACCGGCCGGGTCGGCCGGCGCCGGGCCGGGGGGAGCAGCGCGGTCGGCGGCGTCGAGCGCGCCCGCTCCACGATGTCCCAGAACGTCTCCCGATCCACGGCGGGACCGTACGCCGCCCCACCGACAAGCTGTCAGCGGCCGTGTCAGCGCCGTGTCAGGGCGGTGGCGGTACGGCCGCCCATGGTGGGCGCATGACGAGTTCAGCGATAGCGGTCTCCGGGCTGCGCAAGGCGTACAAGGACCGGGTGGTGCTCGACGGCATCGACCTGGACGTCCCCGCCGGGACGATCTTCTCCCTGCTCGGGCCGAACGGGGCCGGCAAGACGACAGCCATCAACATCCTCACCACGCTGATCCGCGCGGACGCCGGATCGGTGCGGATCGCCGGGCACGACGTGGTCACCGAGGCCAAGGCGGTCCGCGCGGCGATCGGCGTGACCGGGCAGTTCGCGGCGGTGGACGAACTGCTGACCGGGCGGGAGAACCTGCAACTCATGGTCGACCTCGGCCCGCGCGACCGCGTGCCCGGCAAGCGGGTCGTCGCGGAACTGCTGGAACGGTTCGACCTGGTCGAGGCCGCCGACAAGCTCGTGTCGACGTACTCCGGGGGCATGCGCCGCAAGCTGGACCTGGCGATGACGCTGGTCGGCGAGCCGCGGATCATCTTCCTGGACGAGCCGACGACCGGGCTGGACCCGCGCAGCCGCCGCACCATGTGGTCGATCATCAGGGAGCTGGTGGCCGGCGGCGTGACGGTCTTCCTCACCACCCAGTACCTCGACGAGGCCGACCGCCTCGCCGACCGGATCGCGGTGCTCGACCAGGGCCGGCTGGTCGCCCAGGGCACGCCGGAGGAGCTGAAGCGCCGGATCCCCGGCACACACGTGCGGTTGCGGTTCGGCACCGTCGCCGAACTCGACGCGGCGGCGCTGGTGCTGCCCGACGCGGTACGCGACGAGGAGGCGCTGGCGCTGCGCGTGCCCACCGACGGCGGGACCGCGGCGCTGCGCGCCCTGCTCGACCGGCTCGACGCGCACGCGATCACCGCCGGCGACCTGTCCGTACAGACCCCCGACCTCGACGACGTCTTCCTGGCCCTGACGGGCCGCACCCCGGAGGTGGCCGCGAAATGAGCAGGAACCACTCGGTCGTCATGCTGCGCCGTAACCTGACGCACCTGCGCCGCAACCCCACCTCGGTGTTCAACGCGGTGCTGATGCCGATCATCGTCATGCTGATGTTCGTCTACATGCTCGGCGACGCGTTCTCCGTCGGCGTCGACTACGTCGACTACGCGACGCCGGGCCTGATGCTGCTGGCGGTCTGCTACGGCCTCGGCGGCACCGCGACGTCGGTCAGCTCCGACATGACCAAGGGCATCATCAACCGGTTCAAGGTCATGCACGTCTCCCGGGGCGCGGTGCTGACCGGCCACGTCGTCGCCACCGTGCTGACGAACGTCCTCGCGGTCACGGCCCTGGTCGGGGTGGCGTTCCTGCTCGGCTTCCGCCCGGCCGCCGATCCGCTGCACTGGCTCGGTGTGGCCGGCATGGTGGTGCTGCTCAGCGTCGCCGTCAGCTGGTTCACAGTCGCGCTGGGCCTGTTCGCCAAGTCGCCGGAGTCTGCGGGCATGGCCGCCGTGCCGCTGATCCTGCTGCCGTTCTTCAGCAGCGCGATCGTGCCGGCGGACAAGATGGGGCCGGGACTGCGGCAGTTCGCCGAGTACCAGCCGTTCACGCCGATCATCGAGACCCTGCGCGGCCTGTTGGGCGGCGCGCCGTCGGCCGGTGACGTGATCCCCGCGATCGCCTGGTGCGCCGGCATCGCGCTGGTCGGCTACCTCTGGGCGCGGTCCACGTTCACGAAGCGAGCGTGATCTCGACCAGCCGCTCCCAGCCGGTCTCCCGGCCCTGTGCGACCGCCTCGGCGAACCCCGCGTCGCCGAGGCGGTCGCGCGCCGCCGCCTCGATCCGGGGCACGTCGGGGTGGGTGCGGTCGGGCAGCCCACGTACCGCGTCGCCCGCGCCCAGCAGCCGCGCCGCCTGGTCCGGCCGGTCCAGCCGCAACGCCAGGTCCGCGACGCCGACGAGCACCTGCGCGGTCAGCGGCGCGTAGCCGCCCTCGCGCGCCGCCCGGCACGCCGCCGCCCGATGGGTACGGGCCTGCTCGACGTCCTCGGCCAGATAGCCCAGCAGATCCTGGGTGCCCGCCCGGACGCCGGCCAGGTCCGCCTCGTCGCCGAGCAGCGCCGACACCGCCCGCAGTTGCGCGTACGCCTCGTCCGCGTCGCCGTCGTGGCGGGCCATGTACGCCTCGGCCAGCGCCAGCTCGGCCAGCGCGCCCGGCCAGGCGACCCGGGCGGCGAGCCGTTGCGCCTCGGCCACGGCGGCGGCGCTCGCCGCCTCGTCGCCGCCCAGCCGGTACAGCCAGGCCAGCCGCGCCCGCATCCGGATCACGTCCTCGACGGCGCCGACCTCGGTGACCGCCGCGACGGCCTGCTCGTAGTACGCGCAGGCGGCGGCGACGTCACCGCGTACGGCGATCAGCTCGGCCAGCTCGCTGAGCGCGAACGAGATCCCGAAGCGTTCGCCCACCGCCCGGAACTCGGCGAGCGCCTGCCGCAGGCACGCCTCCGCCTCCGCCGCCTCGATGCCGAGGATGACCCGCAGCTTGCCCAGGTGCAGCCGGGCCAGCGCGCGTACCCACGGGTCCTCGTGGTCGAGCAGCGACTCCCAGGCGGGCAGCAGCGCGTCCGGCTCCCGCAGCATGCGCTCCATCGGCACGACAAGGGCCAGCTCCGGGTGACCGCCGCGGCCTTCCCCGCTCAACCGGTACGCCTTGTGGATCCACTCGGCCGCGTGCTGCGCGTCGCCCGGGCCGGAGCTGAGGAACAGCACCACCAGCCCGTACACCACGGCGCGGATGTGGTCGGGCACCTCGCCGGGCGTCTCGGTGGCCGCGATGATCAGTTCCATGCCCTCGGTCCGGTGGCCGCCGAGCCACCAGTACCAGCCGGCGCCGGCCGCGAGCCGCATCGCCTCGCGCCCCTCGCCCGCGGCGAGCGCACCGCGCATCGCGGCGGTGATGTTGTCGTGCTCGGCTTCGAGCCGGGCGAGCCAGGTGAGCTGGTCGGCGCGGCGCAGGCGCGGCTCCGCCGTCTCGGCCAGTTCGGTGAAGTACGCCAGGTGCGCGTGGCGCGCGAGGTCCGCCTCCCCCGCCTCGGCGAGCCGCTGCGCGGCGTACTCCTTGATCGTGCCGAGCATGCGGTAGCGCGGCGCGACGTCGCCGGCGGCGACCAGCAGCGACTTCTCGGTCAGCGCGGTGAGCAGGTCGAGCACGTCGCCCGGCTCGACGACGCCGCCGGCGCAGACCCGCTCGGCCGCGTCCAGGCCCGCCCCGCCGGAGAACACCGACAGCCGGCGCAGCACCGCGCGTTCGGCGTCGGTGAGCAGTTCCCAGCTCCAGTCGACCATCGCGCGCAACGTCCGGTGCCGGGGCAGGGCGGTCCGGCTGCCACCGGTGAGCAGGCGGAACCGGTCGTCGAGCCGGGTGGCGAGCTGGTCGACGGACATGGCGCGCAGCCGCGCCGCGGCCAGCTCGATCGCCAGCGGCATGCCGTCGAGCGCGCGGCAGATCCGCGCCATCGTCATCGCCGTGCGGGCGTCGGACGCGAGGTCCCGGCGGACCGCGACGGCCCGGTCCCGCAGCAGGCGGACGGCGGGCGACGACTCGACCTCGGCGACCGCGGCATCGCCGTCCGGCAGGCCCAGCGGCGCGACCGGCCACAACACCTCCCCGGTGATGCCGAGCGGTTCCCGGCTGGTGGCCAGGATCCGCAGCCGCCGGCACTCGCCGAGCAGCCGGTGCGCCAGCGCCGCCGCCTGCTCCACGACGTGTTCGCAGTTGTCCAGGATCAGCAGCATCTCCCGGTCCCGGATCGCCGCGACGAGCCGGTCGCCCGGCTCCGCGCTGCCCGCGTCGCCGAGCAGCGCGTCGCGCAGGCCGAGCCCGGAGATCGTCGCCTGTGCCACGTCCCCGTCGGCGCTGATCGCGGCGAACTCCACCAGCCACACGCCGTCCGGCAGGTCGCCCGTCATCCGGCGTCCGGTCTCGGTGGCCAGCCTGGTCTTCCCGGAGCCACCCGGGCCGGTGAGCGTGGTGAGCCGGTGCTCGGCCACCAGCGCGCCGACGGCGGTGAGGTCGGCGTCCCGGCCGACGAAGCTGGTCAGCTCGGCGCGCAGGTTGGTCCGGCGGGTGTCGTCGCGGCGTACCGTCTCGCCCCGCAGCAGGGCGACGTGCAGCGCCGACAGTTCCGGCGACGGGTCGGCGCCCAGCGCGTCGGCGAGCGCGTCGGCGGTGCGCTGGTAGACCAGCAGCGCCTCGGTGTCCCGGCCGGCCGCGACGAGCGCGCGCATCAGTGCCATGGCGAGCCGCTCGCGTACCGGATGGGCGGCCACCAGGTCGGTCAGCTCCGGGATCAGGTCCGCTTCCCCGCCGAGCCCGGTCTCGGCGTCGTACCGGTCCTCCGTCGCGGTCAGGCGCAGCCGTTCCAGCCGGGTCGCCGCCGCGTCGAGCGCCGGGCTGTCGGGCAGGCCGACGTCGCGCAGCGCGTCGCCGCGCCACAGGCCCAGCGCCTCGCGCAGCAGCCGTACCCGCTGCGGCCCGTCGCCGTCGCGGGCCCGCCGGACGAGACGTTCGAACCGTACGGCGTCGACGGCGTCGGGCTCGACGGCGAGCCGGTAGCCGTCCGGCAGCCCGTCGACGGCGCCCGCCGGCAGCGCCTTGCGCAGCCGGGACACCAGCCGTTGCAGCGCGTTCGCGGCGTCGGCGGGCGGCTGCTCGCCCCAGATCCAGTCGACGAGCGCGGCCTTCGGGACCACCCGGCCGGGCTGGAGCGCGAGGGCGGCCAGCAGTCCGCGCAGCCGTGCGCCCGGCACGTCGGCCGGTAGGCCGCCGTCCGTGGTGACCTGGAACGGCCCGAGCAACCCGATCTGCACGCGCCGATCCTGCCACGGCCGGCGCCCCGGTCCGGTCCGCCGCCCCCGCCGGTCAGGTGGCCAGGCGCAGATGCCGGCGCTGTCGCAGTCGCACCGCGGCGGCCACCACGACCAGCACCGTGAGCGCGACAGCGAAGACCAGCCCGTGGGTCAGGCCCCGGGTGAGATAGCCGCCGTCGGTGTGGTCCACGGCGTACGTGGCGAGCTCGCGGCTGAACCAGAACGGCAGCGCCCGGGTGGCGCTGCCCGCCGGGTCCATCACCATCTGGAGACCGACCACTGTCAGCAGCACCAGCGTGCCCTCCAGCTCGCGCGGCAGCACGGCGCTCAGCAGCAGGCCGAACGGCACCGACACGAACACGGTCAACGCCATGATCAGCGCGATCGCGCCGTACCGCACGTCGCGCTGGTCGACCAGGACGAGCAGGAAGTACGGGGTGGAGAGCAGCACGCCGACGGTCCAGAGCGCGAGCAGCCGGCCGAGCACCAGGTGCCGGCTGCCGTAGCCGGAGAGCCGCAGGCGGGGTTCCATGCCCCGCGCCGCGCTGCCCGCGAACAGCGCGGCGGTGCTGAGCGCCCAGGCCAGGCCGAGACAGACGAAGCGGATCGACTGCCCGAGAAAGTCGCCGCGGCGGCTCAGGTAGAAGGCCAGCGGCATCAGCAGCAGGATGACCAGCACGGTACGGCGGCGCAGCAGCTCGCGCAGGGCGGCCTCGGCCACCACGAGGGTCCGGCTCATGCGTTCCGCTCCCCGGAAAGATCAAGCACGGCGTCGACCCGGTCGAGCTGGTTGAGCAGGTGGGTGACGACCACGACGGCCTTGCCGGCGTCGCGCCACCGCCACACCTCGTGCCAGAAGTCGAGGTAGGTGCCCCGGTCGAACCCCTGGTAGGGCTCGTCGAGCAGCAGCACGTCCGGCTCGCCGAGCCGGGCCAGCACCAGGTTGAGCTTCTGCCGCGTGCCGCCGGAGAGGTGCCGGGCCTGGGTGCGCCGCGGCGGTGTCCACTCCAGCCCGGCCGCCTCCGCGCGCCCGGCCCGCCGCGCCGCCGTCCGGCCCAGCCCTCGGCCGGCGCCGATCAGCACGAAGTGCTCGTCCGGGCTGAGGAACTCGGCGGTGCCGCCGTCCTGCGGGCAGTATCCGAGCGTGCCGTGCACCTCGACGGTGCCCGCCTCCGGGCTCAGCAGGCCGGCGCAGATCCGCAGGAACGTGCTCTTGCCGGCGCCGTTGGCGCCGACCACCGCGGCGATCTGGCCGGCCCGGACGGTGAGGTCGACCCGGTCCAGGACGGTGCGTCCCCGGTAGCGCTTGGTGACGCCCCGGGCGGCGAGCCGCACCGGTCCGGGCTGGCGGCGCGGCGGCCGCACGTCGGGGCCGCCGAGGCTGTCGACCACCGCCCGGGCGTACGTCTCCGGCGCGCCGAAGACCCGCAGCGGCGATTCCCCGCTGTCGAGCAGGTGGGTGGCCGCCTCGGCGACGACGTGACCGGTCAGGTCGGGCCCCACCCCGTGCCGGCGCAGCTCGCCGGTCAGGGCGGCGAGCCAGGGTTCGTGGTTCACCGCTTCGGCTCCTCGCGCAGTATCTTGCCCACGCTCGACGCGAAGGCGCTCCAGTCGATCGCGGCGGCCCGCAACGCCGCGCTGCCGGCCGGGCTGATCCGGTAGTACTTCCTCGCGGGCCCGGTCCCGCCCTCCCGCCAGTGCGCGGTGAGCAGGCCGGAGCGCTGCAACCGCAGCAGCACCGGGTAGAGGGTGCCGCCCTGCACGATGCCCAGCCCGTGGGCCCGCAGCGCCTGGGACAGCTCGTAGCCGTAGGACTCGCCGCCGCTCAGCAGCGCGAGCACGCAGAGGTCGAGCACCCCGCGCAGCCACTGCGCCCGCCGTTCCTGGTTCATTCCGCTCCGCACTGTCCCGATCGGACGACATCCGGCGATGACGGTAGCGCCGCCATCTAGGTAGCGCAACCATCTAGTGGGCCTCCTCCGGCCCGGCGAGGCTGATAGGTTGCGCGCTCCGCACGGGTTCGACGGGGGAATGCGCATGTCCGACACGGGGGCCGGATCCGAGCAGGGACCGGCGGGGGACGCGGAACAGCGGGGAGAGACCGCCTGGATGCGGCCGGCCGGCGAGCCGCCCGGCGTTCCCGGGCCGCCACCACCGCCCGCCACCGGGCCGGGTCACGGGTCGCCCGTTGCGGGTTACGGGCCGCCCACCGCTGGTCCGCCGTACGGTCCGGCCACGCCACCCGGCCCGCCGTCGTCCGGCCGCGGCCGCGCTCTGGTCGTCGCCGTCGCGTTGCTGAGCGTGCTGCTGCTGGTGGCGTGCTCGGGCCTGATCGGCGGCGCGTTCCTGCTGGGTTCCTCGCCCCGCGAGGCGGCCGAGCGGGAGCCGGCCGCGCCGCCGGCGGCGCCCTGGCGGTCGTCCGGCGCTACGCCCACGCCGGGTGCGACGGCGAGCGCGGAGCCGTCGGCGCGCGGGCCGCAGCCGAGCGACTTCCCGGCGGCGCAGATCTCCGATCTGAACGACGTGTGCGACGGGGTTCTCTACTTCCCGCAGTCGCCGAAGCGCACCGGAGCGGCGCCGCACCCGGTGGCACTGCTCGTCGGCACCGACCTCGGCACGGGCAGCCGCCGCCACGACCAGGTCTACTACTACGACGAGGGCCTGTCGAAGCGGGTGGAGCGGACCTGGGCGTCGGAGGACCCGAAGGTCGTGCAGATGGTCGCCTGCCTGGATCGCACGAGCACCGGCGCGACGATCCGCAAGTGCCGCTACGACGACCCGGAGCCGGACACGCTGACGCTGCTGAAGGCCACCTACCGCCTGCGGGTGTACGAGGTGGCGACCGGTCGCCGGCTGCTGGACAAGACCATGGGCGGGGACGACCAGCAGTGCCCGTACGTGGTCCTGTACGGCCGGGACAAGAAGATCTACGCCGAGGTCAGCCACCGCTCGCTGCTCTCGGCGCTGCGCAACCTCGTCAAGCGGTAGGCCGCGAGCGCGGCGGTCAGGCGGTCAGTGCGATGTACTTCTCCTCCAGGAACTCCAGGATGCCCTCGGAGCCGCCCTCCCGGCCGAGCCCGCTCTGCTTCACGCCGCCGAACGGGGCGGCCGGGTCGCTCACGACGCCCCGGTTCACGGCCACCATCCCGGCTTCGAGCCGCCGGGCCACGCCCATCGCCTCCCGCTCCTCGCCGAAGACGTACGCCATCAAGCCGTACACGGTGTCGTTCGCCATCCGGACCGCGTCGTCGACGTCGTCGAAGCGGACGACGGCGGTGACCGGGCCGAAGATCTCGGTCGTGGTGATTGTGGAACCGTGCGCGACGTCGGTCAGCAGCGTCGCCTCGTAGAACGCGCCGCCGGCCACGGGCCGTCCACCGCGGACCACTGTGGCGCCCTGCGCGACCGCCGTCTCGACCAGGTGGGCCACCTTGTCCCGCTCGGCCACCGAGACCAGCGCCCCGAGGTCGTTCGTCCGGTCGAGGCCCGGCCCGACCGACACGGCGGCGAGGGCCGCGTCCATCCGGGCGACGAACTCGTCGTGCACCGCGTCGTGGACGTAGAAGCGGTTGGCGGCGGTGCAGGCGGAGCCGCCGTTGCGCATCTTGGCCAGCAGCGCGCCCGCCACCGCGACGTCCAGGTCCGCGCCGGGCAGCACGATGAGCGGAGCGTTGCCGCCGAGCTCCATCGACGTGCTCACCACGCTGTCGGCACACGCGTGCAGCAGCTCGCGGCCGACCTCGGTGGACCCGGTGAAGGAGAGCTTCCGGACCTCGGGGCGGTCGATCATCCGCTTCACGAGCGGGCCGGTCGGCACCGGCGTGACGAGGTTGACCACGCCGCGCGGCACCCCGGCCCGGCGCAGGACCTCCACGACGTACGCGGCGGTCAGCGGTGTCTCGCGGGCGGGCTTGAGAACCGTCGCGCACCCCGCCGCCAGCGCCGGGCCGAGCTTGCGCGTCGCCATGGCGGCCGGGAAGTTCCACGGCGTGACGAGCAGGGAGACGCCGATGGGCTGCCGGTCCACCACGATCCGCTTGTCCCCCGCCGGCGAGAGGCGGTAGTCGCCCGGCACCCGTACGGCCTCCTCGGCGAACCAGCGGAAGAACTCCTTGGCGTAATTGGCCTCTCCCACGGCGTCGGCCCACGACTTGCCGTTCTCGCGAACCATGATCTCCGCGAAGACGTCGATCTCGTCGGTCAGGATCTCGTACGCCCGGCGGAGGATCTCACCGCGATCCCGTGGCGCGGCGGCGGCCCAGGCCGGCTGGGCCGCCGCGGCCGCGTCGACGGCCGCCATGCAGTCCTGTTCGGACGCGACGGCGAACGCCGCGACGGTGGAGAGGTCGGCGGGGTCGACCACGTCGAAGCGGCGGCCGTCGGAGCCGGGGCGCCACTGTCCGTCGATGAAGAGGTCCGCGAGCAGGTTCACCTGACACTCCGATTCTCCAGGGCGCCGTGGTAGGCGCGTTCGAGGATGCCGAGCAGCAGTTCGTGGGACGGCTCGACCGGAGCGGCCGCGACGAGCCGGGTGGACCTGAGCCCCAGTTCGGCGATCTGCGGCAGCTGGTCGGGCGTCAGCCCGATGTCGGCGAGCGTCTCCGGCACGCCGATCTCCCGGTTGATCTCGACCACCCGGGCGAGGGTCCGCGCCGCGGACGTCTCCGCCGGGGGTATCGCTTCGAGCGCCGCGCCGAGCGCCGCGAGCCGCGCGGCGGCGTCCGGCTGCGCCATCAGCGTGTCGATGACGTACGGGAGCATCAGGCCGGTGCCGAGCCCGTGCGGGGTCTTCGTGAGCGCGCCGATCGGATACTGCAGGGCGTGGCACAGGTGGGTGCCGGTCGAGCCGAACGCGATGCCGCCGAGCAGCGAGCCCAGCGCGACCTCGTGCCGGGCCCGCCGGTCGCCGGGCCGGTGGACCGCGACCGGCAGCCACTGCCCCAGGCGCGTCGCCGCCTCCAGCGCGGCGGATTCGCTCAGCACGTTGCGCCCGGTGAACACCGGCAGCGGAGCCGGCCAGTCCGGGCCGAAGGGCTTGGCCGTGTACGACTCGACCGCGTGCACGAGCGCGTCGATGCCGGACCAGGCGGTCACCGTCGCGGGTGTCCCGAGCGTGAACTCGGGGTCCACCACCGCGACGGACGGCACCAGGAAAGGGCTGGAGATGCCCACCTTCAGCTCGCGTGCCGGGTCGGACACGACCGCGACCGGTGTCACCTCGGACCCGGTGCCGGCGGTCGTGGGCACCGCCACCAGCGGCACGATCGGCCCGGGTACGAGGTTCTCGCCGTAGTAGCGGTGCAGTGGCCCGCCGTACGCCGACAGCAGCGCGATCAACTTGGCGGCGTCGAGCGCGCTGCCGCCGCCGATGGCGAGGACGACGTCCGCCCGGTAGTCGCGGGCGGTCGCGACGGCGGCGTCGAGGGTGTCGACGGGCAGTTCCGGCGTGATGTCCGAGTGCACCAGCACGCCGAGCCCGGCCGCCGTCAGGGCGTCCACCGTCTCCCGCAGGATCGGGGTACCGACCAGGAAGGGGTCGACGACGGCGAGGACGCGCCGGCCGTGGAGCCGGACGACCTCCGGCAACTGCCGGCGGGCGCCGTACCCGAAGTGGATCCGCGGGGGGAGCCGGAGCGTGCCCACCGCGGCTGCCGCGGTGTCGTCAAGCACTGAACCCACCGTCCACCGGGAGCACGGCGCCGCTGATGTGGCTCGCACGGTCACTGAGCAGGAACGACGCCGTGGCGCCGACCTCCGCCCCGGTCCCCGCCTTCCGCAGCGGCGTCGCCGCGATCCGGGCCTCGACGCCGCCGGGGATCGCCAGCCGGGTCCGGGCCAGCATGGGCGTCTCGGTGGGGCCGGGCGCGATCACGTTCACCCGGATGCCGAGCGGGCCGAAGTCGTGCGCGGCGGTGCGGGTCAGGCCGATGACGGCGTGCTTGGTCGCCTGGTACGCACCCATGCCGGAGCTGCCCCGCAGCCCGCCGATGCTGCTCATGTTGACGATCGAGCCGCCGCCGTTGCCGAGCATCACCCGCACCTGCTCGCGGACGCACAGCCACGTGCCCTTCACGTTCACCGCCATGATCCGGTCGAAGTCCTCCTCCGGTACCTGGTCCAGGCGGCCGGCCTGCGTCATGGCCGCGTTGTTGAAGGCGCCGTCGAGCCGGCCGAACCGCTCGACCGTCCGGTCCACGAAGGCGGCGACGTCGCGGCTGTCCGACACGTCGCCGGTGGTGTGGGCGACGTCGTGCCCGGCCGAGGCGAGTTCGAGGGCGACCTTCTCCAGCGGCCCCTCGGAGCGGGCGACGAGCATCAGCGAGGCGCCGTCGGCGGCGAGCAACCGGGCGGCGTCGGCGCCGATGCCCGCGCTGGCGCCGACCACCAGGACGACTTTTCCGGACAACGGGAGGGTGTGGTTCTGCGGGTCAGGCATGGGCTTCTCTATCCCTCTTCTCAACGGCCGTCGGCGACGGCGATGTTCGGATAGCGCAACCGAAGTTCATATTACGGATCAGGCTTCGGGGTGTCCACAGTCGGAGATCGCCGGGCCGGGCACGGTGGAGCGCCTCTCCCGAGCCGATCGGAAGAGGCGCTCCACCGGGTTGCGGCCCGGATCCGGGCCTCAGCCCACGTCCACCCCGTCGACCTGCGGGCCGAGCGGCGGCTGCTGCCAGCCGTGCTCGGTCATCCGCCAGTCCGGCCGCACCTCGCACGGCGCGCACTGCGGCCAGTAGAACTGCGGCTCACGGCCACTGACCGGGTTCTTGTAGTGGAACCACATCGGCACGATCCCGGGCCACGCGATGTATCCGGGAGAACCGCCCTGGAACCCGCGCGAGCGCTCACCCATGCTGCTGAGCAGCACGTCCGGCGGGTACCTGGTCACCAGCGTGCTGGGTGCCGGGTCCGGCAGCTCCGGGTTGCGCGGGTTCGCCGCGGCCCAGCCGCCGGCCCAGTTCGTCGACTGCCAGTAGAACTCGTCGATGGTCAGGCTCCAGATGCGCCACACGCCGTTCTCGAGCACGAACTCGTCGTTGTACATCGCGCCGTTGAACGCGCCGGCGTTGGTTCTCGACGTACGCGGCTGGAGCAGCCGGGCGCGCATCGTCGCCGACCGCCCGTCCTCCGACACGAGGATCACCGGTTGCGGCCGCCAGTGGTACGAGATGCTGGCGCGCGTCGTCGACGGGTTGGTTCCGTAGACCGTCACCCCGGCCTGCCGGATCCGGTCCGGGCCCTGGAAGTAGCCGGCGAACGGCGACAGCTTGTGGCCGAACTCCGCGTGGATCTGCGCCATCTCGTAGATCCGGAGGTCGTCCAGGTAGGCGGTGTAGGCCATCGAGACGTTCTCCGCGCCGTCGAACGCCAGCGAACGAGCCAGCCGGCGGTCGAGGTCGGCCAGGTTCCGGTTCGACGACGCCGCGCCACCGGCGTTCTTCTGGCTGCGCGCCTCCACGTCGAGGAAGGCCGGCACCCGGGTCGGCGCCGGTGCGATGCCGCCGTCACCCCAGCCGGTGGAGTACGGGGCGATCACCAGCGGCGTGATGTTCATGTCCTTGAGCTTCCACAGCCCGCCCTGCTTGACGAAGTGGTTGTGGAAGACGGAGATCTCCCACGACGCCTCGCGGGTGTTGGCGTCCCCGACCATGGCGAACTCGATGCCCCGGGCGGTCGCCTGCGTGCCGCTGGTGTGCACGTCGACGATCGTGTCGAACTGGATCCGCTCGTTGAGGATGCCCTGGCTGAGGTTCTCCGGGCCCATGCGCTCCATCGCCTGGCGGACACCGGCGGCGCCCCGGAACGTGCCCACGTTGTCGATGGACACCGTGGCGCCGTTGGCGAACAGGTCGACCACGTCGGACCACATGCGCCGGTCGACGTAGTAGCCGTAGGCGTGCTGGAGGTTGCGGACCGCGTCCTCACTGTTGAGCTTGTCGATGCGGGCCGCCACCTTGTTGACGGTCGTGCCGGCC
The DNA here is from genome assembly GCF_023896895.1 of Micromonospora sp. CPM1. Classification (NCBI taxonomy): domain Bacteria; kingdom Bacillati; phylum Actinomycetota; class Actinomycetes; order Micromonosporales; family Micromonosporaceae; genus Micromonospora; species Micromonospora sp. CPM1. The sequence continues at coordinate 160,800 of NZ_JAMHIU010000011.1, read as the reverse complement.
CGCGGGGCCGGGCCGACCGGCTCCGGGATCGGCACGCCCGCCTCGTCCGGGGTGAAGTGGTACGGGACGATCGGCAGCAGCGCGAGGTCCTTGTTGCGCCATCCGGTGGCGTAGTCGCCCTCGTACTGCGGGTAGTAGTGAAGCAGGGAGATCCGCCAGCGGCCGTTCTCGAAGACGTACTCGTTCTCGTAGATGCCGCCCTCGATCCGGGCCGCGCCCGCGCCGTCGCCCAGGAAGCGGAAGCCGTTCCAGCGCGCCTTGGCGGACAGGCCGTCGACGGAGAGGTTCACCAGCGGCTGGTCGACGATCACGGTGTGCAGGGATCCCGGGTTGACGCCGTTCATCGCGCCGGCGTCGGCCTCGAGCCAGTCCCTGATCGCGGTGCGGCCGGTCACCGTCTCGTCGCCCCAGCGGAAGGTCGCGTCGGTGCTGAACAGCGCCGCCATGTCCGACCACCGGCCGTACTGCGCCAGATGCGCGTACGTGCGCTGCACGTCCTTGACCTCGCGCAGCGACTCGACGCGGACCAGGTCCCGGGCGAGGGTGTCGAGGGTGACGGTCGGGGTGGTGGCCGAGGCCGGGGGCGCCTGGAGGGCGACCATTCCGGCGGCGACCAGCAGCAGTGCGGAGGCTGTCGCGGTCAGCCGTCTTGTCAGACGTCTCATCTTCACATCCCTGTCCGTTGCTGTCGTATGTGGAATCCCCGTGGATCGGCGGGCGGTCGTGGGATCACGACCGGAGGCAGTTGCCGGAAACGTACGGGACATGTTCGCAGGGCGCAAGGGCTGTTACGTCAGATGAACTTTGCCCAACCCGCACCATCTCGCCACCGACTGGGGGACGCCGGAGTGCGGCAGGCGCGCGGAGGCGCCCCTCCCCGCGGGATGCGGGAAGAGGCGCCTCGGGACGGTCGCGGCGGCCGGCCGCCGTCAGGGACGGATCAACCCACCTCCAGCCCGTCGATCTGCGGTCCGGTCGGCGGCAGCTGGTAGCCGTGCCGCGTCATGCTCCAGTCCGGCCGCACCTCGCAGGGCGCGCAGTCGTACCAGAAGTGCGGTGGCACCCGGCCGCTGACCGGGTTGCGGTAGTGGAACCACATCGGCACGATGTCCGGCCACTGGATGTATCCGGGACTGCCGCCACGGAAGCCGCGGGACCGCTCGCCCAGCGCGCTGTGCAGGACGTCCGGCGGGTAGGTGTTCACCAGGTTGCTCGGCGGCGGGTCGGGCAGGCTCGGGTCACGCGGGGCCACGCCGCCCCAGCCCTGGGCCCAGTTCGGCGACTGCCAGTAGAACTCGTCGATGTCCAGGCTCCAGATCCGCCAGATGCCGTCCTCCAGCACGAACTGGTCGTTGTACATCGCGCCGTTGATGTACCCCGCGTTGACGGTCGAAGCGTTGACGTGCATGAGCCGGGCCCGGACCGACGCCGACCGGCCGTCGTGCGAGACGTCGATGACCGGCTGCGGCCGCCAGTGCAGCACCAGGAAGGACTTCTGCGTCGGCGGTGGGGTGTTGCCGTACGTCGAGACCACCGAGCCGAGGATCCGCTCGCGCGTCACGTTCCAGCCGGCGAACGGCGACAGCTTGTGGCCGTTCACCGCGTGCACGGCCGCCATCTCCGGCCACCTGCTGTCGTCGATGTAGTAGCTGTACGCCGCCGAGACGTTCTCCGCCCCGTCGAACGCGACCGACCGGTTCAGCCTCCGCTGGAGGTCGGCCAGGTCCGCCTTCGGGCCCTTCGGCGCGCCGGCCGCCTTGCCGGGCTTCGGCGCCGGGGTACGCCCGGCCACGTCGAGGAAGTTCGGCGGCTTACCGGAGGCGGCCGGACCGGTCCCGCCGTCGCCCCAGCCGGTGCCGTAGGGCGCCGTGACCAGCGGCGTCAGGTGGATCTCCTTGAGCTTCCACAGGCCGCCCTGCTTGACGAAGCGGTTCGTGAAGACGGAGAACTGCCACGAGGCGCCACCGGCGTCGTTGAGCATGCCGACCTCGATGCCCCGGGTGGTCGCCTTCTTGCCGTTGTCCTCAACGTCGACGATCGTGTCGAACAGCGGCCGGTCGTTGAGCACCCCCTGCGTCAGACCCTCCGGTCCCATCCGCTCCATCGCCTGGCGGACACCGGCGGCGTTGCGGAACACGCCCACGCCGTCGACGGTGACCTTCGCGCCGTCGGTGAACAGGTCGACGACGTCGCTCCACATCCGGCGGTCGACGTAGTAGCCGTACGCGTGCTGGAGGTTGCGCACCGAGTCCTCGTCGTTGAGCGCGGCGATGCGGTCGGCCAGCTCCTTCGCGTTGAACCGGGTCTTGGGCGCCGGCCCGGTCGCCGCCGGGATCGGCACGCCGGCGACGTCCGGCGTGAAGTGGTACGGCACGACCGGCACCGGCTGGCGGTTGATCGTCCGGAAGCCGGTGGCGTAGTCCCCCTCGTAGAGCGGGTAGTAGCGCAGCAGCGAGATCTTCCACTCGCCGTTCTCCAGCACGTACTCGTTCTGGTAGATGCCGCCGTCGATGCGCGCCGCACCGGCCCCGTCACCGAGGAAGCGGATACCGGACCAGCGGCCCTTCGCGGTGCGGCCGTCCGGCGAGAGGTTGACCAGCGGCTGGTCGATCACCGTGGTGTGCAGCGCGCCCGGCCGGGCGCCGTTCATGTCCCCGGCCTCCGCCGCGAGCCATCCCTTGATGGCGTGGTGGCCGCTCACCACCTGACTTCCCCACTGCAGCGTGCCGTTCGCGCTGAACAGCTTCGCCATGTCCGCCCAGCGCCCGAACTGGGCCAGGTGGGCGTAGGACCGCTGCACGTCCTTGACCTCGCGCAGCGACTCGACCCGTTCGACGTCCCGGGCGAGCGAGTCGATGCTCACCGGGGCGTTTCCGCTCGCCGCCGCGTGCGGCGCCCGCACCGCGACGGTCACGCCGGCCACCAGCAGAAGCCCGGTCGCGGCCGCCGTCAGCCGTCTCGTCAGAGGTTTCATCGTCACATCCCTGTCCGTTGCTGCCGTGCGGAATCCCGCGCGGATGGGTGGAGGGAGAGCTCTGCCATCGCCAGGCCCGGCCGGGGTGCGATGCGGTGAAGGTACGCGAGCATGTTCGGCCACCGCAAGAACCATTCCGCTCTACGAACATTCCGCGCCTGGAGTGGCGGACGGCAGCGGCGCAGGCCCGGTCCGTGGTTCCGGACCGGGCCTGTGGGTTGGACGGAGGACGCTGTTACTCGTCGACGTGCGGTGCGCGGTCCGCGGGGGCGCCCAGCTCGGCGGTCAGGGCCGTGGCGGTCGCCACCAGCAGCTCGATGGCGTTGGAGAGTTCGGCGATGTCGCCCGCGCCCAGGATGGCGACGGTGGCGCACAGGCCCTTCTCGTCGAAGACCGGCGCGGCCACCGCGAACAGACCGCCGCTGTGCCGGGCCACGCTGTATCCCTGCCGGCGGGCCGCGTAGACCTCGGAGTCCAGGCGGGCCCGCGCCGCCGGGGACATGCCCGCGGCCAGCACGTCCATGGCCGCCGCGTCCGAGTACGCGAGGAACACGTGTGTCTGTGCCGCGCTCGCGTCGAGCTTCGTACCGGGGTGGACGGTGACCACCACCTGGCGGCTGGTGTCCTCCTCGACGAGCGTGACGACCGGGCCCTGCGCGCCGCGGACGCTGAGCACCGCCGTCATGCGCGCGTCGGTGCTCAGCTTCCGCAGGTGGGGGCCGGCGATCTCGACGATGCGCTGGCGCCCCAGCGCACGGATTCCCAGTTCCAGCATCAGCCCGCCGAGCGCGAACGTCCCCCGGCGCGTCCCCCGTTCGAGAATGCCGGCGGCAGTCATCGACGCGCAGTAGCGATATGCGGTGGTCCGGTTCAGACCCGTCCGTTCGGCGACGTCCGCAGCCGTGAGTTCGACGACCCGGGGCCCGAAGAGCGCGCAGATCTGGCCCACACGCGCAACCGCCCGGATGTCCGAGTTCGAGGCCTCATTCGGATCAAAGTTCGCCACCCCCGAAGCGTAGTTCACATGACGGACGAATCGCTACCTCGGGGTCGGGCTCAGCCCGCGAGCCAGTTGGTGAGCTTCGCGGTGACCTCGTTGAAGTTGTCGGCGTACCACTGGACGTCCTGCAGGACCGTCTTGCCGGTGTTGGCGTCGCCGTAGACCTCGACCTTCTTCGCGTTCGCCGAGAGGTTCGGCTTGGCGGCGAGGTTCACCGGCGCGGTGCCGAGCGCCTCGGAGATGCCGGCCACCGCCTCCGGGCTCACCACGGTGGCCAGGAACCGTTCCGCGGCCACCTTCTTCGGCGACCCCTTCGGTACGGCGAAGCAGTTGATCGACGCGACGGTGACGTCCCAGACCACGGTGATGTCCGCGCCCTCGTCCATCAGCGGCACGAGCCGCGCGTCGGCCAGCAGGAACATGTCCACCTGCTTGGAGCCGACCGCCTGCTGGAGCGCGCCGACGTTCGGGGCGAACGTGGTCACCTTGCGGATCGTGTTGAGCTTCTTCAGCGCCCGGTCGACGTCGAGCGGGTAGAGCGCGTCCGGCTCCACACCGTCGGCCAGCAGCGGGTATTCGAGGATGCCGTTCTGCAGGTTGGTCAGGATCCCGCGCTGGCCCGGGAACTTCTCCACGTCGAAGAAGTCCTTGATGCTCGTGGGCGCCTTGCTCGGGTCCGGGAACGCCTCGGTGCGGTACGCGAAGGGCGAGGCGTTGATGAAGTTACCGATGTAGCACTTGCCGATCGTCCCCTCCGCCAGGTCCTTAGTGTCGACGCCGGAGAAGTCGAGCGGCTCGAAGAGCGTGCCGCAGTTCTGGGTGGCGGCGGCCGGCGCGGTGGCCACCACGTCCCAGAGCACCGCGCCGCTCTCGACCTGGGCCTTCACCTGGGCCACGTCGGGCGGCGACGTGTTGGTGAAGGTCACGTTCGGGTGCGCCTTGGTGTAGGGCTCCTGATAGTGCTTGATCATGGCGTCCTGGCCGACGCCGCCGTACGCCACGAACGTCAGCTTGACGTCCCCTTCGGGGTCCACCGCGGCGGCCGGCTCGTCTCCGCCACAGGCGGCCGTCATCGAGACGACAGCGGTCGCCACGAGGACCGCGAGGACGCGGGATGTCTTCAACACCGTGTCACTTCCTTCGACTCTGGCCCGCTTGCGTGGGCTGGCTGTTCGGAATGTGTATTGCTACTTCGTATGGTGAACAGTATCGAGGTCGCAACGTCCCCAACAAGAGCGTGAGTCGAGTTCGTTACCAAAGCATGAAGCGGAATGTGCGCATGGTGAACGGCTAGACGGCGACGATGCGCTGCCGCTCCACCCGCCACCACGCGACCACCGGCTGGCCGATCCGCACGTCGCTCTCCAGCGCGTCGAGCCGTGCGCGACCGACCACGTCCGAGGCGCCGCCGAGCGACAGCATGGCGGTGCGGTACGCGCCCATGTACTCGATCTCGCGGACGATCGCGGCCGCCGCGTTCGTACCCGGCGGCACCGCGTCCCGGTCGGCCGCGATCCGGACGTCCTCCGGCCGTACCACCAGTGCGGCGGCACGCCCCTCGGTCACCAGGCCCGACACCGTGCCGGGGTCGACCGACCACACCTCGCCCTCCCACACCGCCGTCGTGCCGGCGGCCCGCGACAGGGTGAACACGGTGGAGTCGCCGAGGAACCGCGCGGCGAAGAGCGTCTCGGGAGACCGGTAGAGCGCCTCGGGGCGGCCGAGTTGCTCGATCCGTCCGTCGTTGAAGAGCGCGATCCGGTCGGACAGGTTCATCGCCTCCTCCTGGTCGTGGGTGACGAAGACGAACGTCGAGCCGACCTCCCGGTGGATGCGACGGATCTCCAGTTGCAGCGTCGCGCGCAGGTTGCGGTCCAGCGCGCCGAGCGGCTCGTCCAGCAGCAGGGCGTTCGGGTCGAAGACGATGGCCCGGGCGAGCGCGACCCGCTGCTGCTGCCCGCCGGACAGCTGGGCCGGGTAGTGGCCGTCACGCCCGGTCAGCTGGACGAGTTCGAGCACGTCGGCGACCCGGCGTGCGATCTCCGGTTTGGGCAGGCGGCGCTCCCGCAGCGGGTAGGCGACGTTCTGCGCCACCGTCATGTGCGGGAACAGCGCGTAGTTCTGGAAGAGCATGCCGAGGTTGCGCTTGTGCGGAGGCAACCGGCTCACGTCCACCCCGTTGAACGAGATGGCGCCGGTGGTGAGCGACTCGAAGCCCGCGATGAGGTTGAGCGTCGTGGTCTTCCCCGAGCCGCTGGGCCCGAGCAACGTCATGAACTCGCCCGGTTCGATGGTCAGCGAGACGTCGTCGACGGCCGGATGGGTCAGTCCGAAGTCCTTCGTCACGTTGCTGAGCCGGATCTGCGTTCCGGCCTGCGTGGACGACGCCGGCTTGGGCCCGGCCGTGCGAAACGTGGATGCGGACATGGCGCTCCTATCGGCTCTTTCGATTGCCCGCGAACAGCACGAGGCAGATGACGGTGACCGCGACGACGACCAGGCTGGACGAGGCGGAGATGGTGGGGTCGATCTCGACGGTGACGCTGTTGTACATCTGCACCGGCAGCGTCTGGAACGTCGGAGCACGGAGGAACAGCGCGATCACCACCTCGTCGAACGAGGTCACGAACGCGAAGATCGCGCCCGTGACGATCCCCCGGCTGATCAGCGGCATGGTCACGAACAGGAAGGTCCGCAGCGGCGTCGCGCCCAGCGAGGCCGACGCGCGCAGCAGCTTCGGGTCGAACCCGCTCAGCGCGCTCGTCACCGACACCAGCACGAACGGCACACCGATCGCCGCGTGGGCGAGCACGTAGCCGCTCAGCGTCCCGACGAGGTGCCACTTCAGGAACGAGATGTACACCGCGACCGCGATGACGATGGACGGCGTGACGATCGAGACCATGAGCAGGGTCCGCGCGATCCGCGCGAGCCGCCCGGTCAGGCTGTGCAGGCCGATCGCGGCCGCCGTGCCGACGACGGTGGCCAGCGACGCGGCGAGCACGCCGACGAGCACCGAGTTGCGCAGCGACGCCAGCCAGGTCGGGTCGGTGAAGAAGTTCTCGTACAACTTCAGCGAGAAGCCGGTGGGCGGGAACTGGAACGTCGACGCGGTGCTGAAGCTCATCGGGACGACGAACAGGGTCGGCAGGATGAAGTACAGGGCCACCAGGGCCCCGACGAGCTTCAGCCACCAGGGGATCGGGTCCACGCCGGTGACCCGGCGCGGCCGGCGTGGCGTGGTGGCCGGCCGCCGGGTGGTCCGCTGCGGGGTGCCGGTGGGCGTCGTGGTCATGGCTGGTCCTTCGTCCGGGCGGCGGCGACGACGCCGATCGCCGAGATGGTCCCGCCGAGGCGGTTCGCCCAGGCGACGAGCACGAGGGTGACGACGAGCACGAGCATGCCGAGCGCGCCGGCCCCCGGGAAGTCGAGCAGCAGGGTGGTGCGCTGCCCGAGCAACTGGGCGACGAGGGACTGCTGGGGCGAGCCGAGCAGCGCCGGCGTGACGTAGAAGCCGAGGCTCAGGGTGAACACGAGGATCAGACCGGCGACCACCCCGGCGCGGGACAACGGCCAGTAGATCTTCCAGAACGCGACGAGCGGGTGGGAGCCGAGACCGCGCGCGGCCAGCAGGAGGCGCCGGTCGATGCCGGACAGCGCGCTGAACAACGGCAGCACCATGAACGGGAGCAGCACCTGGCTCATGGCGACCGTCACGCCGGCCACCGTGCCGTACAGCACGACGTCCAGGCCGAACATCTCGAAGAACGAGTGCACCGGGCCGTTGCGTTGCAGGATGACGATCCAGGCGTAGTTGCGGGCCATGACCGAGGTCCAGAACGGGATCAGCACGACGACCAGCAGGACACCTCGCATGCGCGGCCCGACGCGGGTCATCAGGTAGGCGTACGGATAGCCCAGCAGGAAGGCGATGACGGTGACGGCCGCCGCCGTCATCGCGGTGCGGACGAGCACCCTCATGGTCACCCCGTCGGTGAACAGGGACTCGTAGTGCCGCAGCGTCCAGTCGCCGTTGCCGACGCTGCGCAGGAGGCTGTTCCCGAGCGGCACGAGCAGGATCCAGGCGAGCAGGGTGAGCGCCGGTACGAGGAGCAACCACTGCGGACGCGGCCGGAGCCGCCGTTGCAGACCTGGCATGTCGGTTTCCGCCTTCCGCCCGTCGTCCCGGGCTCGCCTGTCATGCATGGCTTGTCGCGATCATCGAGCCCAGCGCCTCGGCTGCCTGTTCGAGTGCGGCGACACGCGCCGGGGGCCGGTCCGCGGGGTTGAGCATCTCCGTCGTGCCAAGCAGACCCATCGCCGCCTGCACGTCGTAGGTGGCGAAGACCGGTACCGCCACCGAGGCCAGGCCAGCGCGGTCCAGGTCCGCCCACGCGATGCGGTGCCGCCGCACCCGGGCCAGCGCCTGACGTTCCACGGCCGCCTCCGCCGGGCCGAGGCCCGCGTGCGCGCGGGTCACAGTGGCCGGATCGGCCTGGAAGGCGAGCAGTACGCGGGTCTGGGCGGCCCTGAGCTCCAGCACCGTCCCGACCCGGGCGGTCAGCACGATGGAACCGTGCTGCGGCTCCTCGACGAGCGTCACCACCGCGCCGGAACGCCCGAGGAAGCTCAGCACCGTCGTGAGACCCGTCGTGTCCGAGAGCTGTCGCATGATCGCCGGCGCGAGCGTGAGGATCTGCTGGCGGACCGAGACGAGGGCGACGAGCTGGTCGAGCAGCGGACCGGGCCCGTACGACGCGCTCAGGAAGCCGGCCCGTTGCAGGGACTGGAGGTACCGGTGCGCGGTCGTCCGGTTCAGGCCGAGGCGTTCGGCCACCAGGCCCGGGGCGAGACTCCGGGTGTGCTGGTCGAGCAGCGCGAGGACGTTCGCGGCCCGGTCGATGGACTGGATCATCGTCCGGTCCGCATCCGCCGGCACCGCTCCGGCACTCGTGCGCTGGTGATCGGGATCGACGCTCATCCTCACCTCCTTGCCGGACGCTTCGTCCCGGGGGCACGGTAGGGGCAGACGAAAGTTCACATGCGGGCAACCCAGGCCACGATGCGAACGACAGTTCTTCCGCTCGACGCCGCGACGGGCACGCCGACGAGGCGCGAGCGCTGGGCGGATCCGGTTCGACGGAGGGCTGACCCGAGACCGGGCGTTCGTTTTGCGAGCTCCCGCTTTCGGTATGCGGACGATAACCGGTAACCCGCACGCAACACAATGGTCCTTTCGACGGCCCTGCGCAGGCGGAGCGCTGCGTGACGGCCCATGGACACGAACCATCGTCGTCCGTATCCTGAACGTCAAGTTCATTTGATGAACAGGAGGAGTCGATGGGCGTCTCGAAGGGTGACCAGCCGGTCTCACCAGCGCTGCTGAAGGTGCTGAACGGCGCGGTGGACCTGCACTGCCACTCCGGCCCGAGTCCCTTCCCGCGGCGGATCAACCACGTCGAGGCGTCGTACGACGCCGCACGCATCGGCCTGCGGGCGCTGCTGGTGAAGTCGCACCACCACAACACCGTCATGGACCTGCTCGCCATGGGCCCCTGGCTGAAGGACGCGCCGACTCCGGTCTACGGGGGCGTCGCGCTGAACTCCGAGGTCGGCGGCATCAACCCGTCGGCCGTGGCGATGAGCCTGCGGATGGGCGGCCGGTGCGTCTGGGCGCCCACCGTGTCCGCGCGCCAGCACATCGAGCACCACAGCCACGCGCACGGCTTCCCGACCTCCGGGCTGGACCTGCTGGAGAGCGAGGTGTCGGTCCTGGACGGGACCGGGTCGGTCTCCGGGGCGACCGAGCAGGTCGTCGAGGTCGTCGCGGACGCGGACGCGCTGCTGACCGGCGGCCACCTCGACGCCGACTCCATGCGCGCGCTGTTCACGGTCGCGGTGGCGAAGGGCGTCCGCCGGCTGCTCGTCCAGCATCCCGACTTCATCGTGGGCGCCTCCGACGGCGACATCGAGGAGCTGCTGCGCATGGGCGCGTACGTCGAGCACGAGATCGCGATGTACCACCCCGACGTCCCCAAGCCGGGTTGGCCGATCGAGCAGCTCGTCGGCTGGATCCAGCGCGTCGGGCCCGAGCGCACCACCATCGGCTCGGACCTGGGCCAGCAGGGCAACCCGCTGCCGGTCGACGGCTACGTCTACATCGTGCAGCGCCTGCTGGACCACGGGGTGTCCGAGAAGGACGTCCGCCGCATGATCGCCGGCAATCCGGCCTACCTGCTGGGTCTGGAGGACAGCCCGTCGTGATCAGGGCGGACAGGGTCATCATCAGCGCCGCGGTAACCGGGTCCGTGCACGTGCCCTCGCAGAGCGACCACCTGCCGCTGTCCCCCGAACAGGTGGTGCAGTCGTCCCTGGAGGCGGCTCAGGCGGGCGCCGCGGTCATCCACCTGCACGCCCGGCACGCGGACGGGCGGCCCGCGTTCGAACCGGCGGTCTTCGAGGAGATCATTCCGCCGATCGTCGGCCAGTGCGACGCCGTCATCAACATCACCACCGGCGGCGCCTCGTCGATGACGATCGAGGAACGGCTCGCCGCCGCGGCCCGGTTCAGCCCCGAACTCGCCTCGCTCAACATGGGGTCGATGAACTTCGTCTACTCCGGCATCGCGGAGCGGGTCGGCCGGTGGAAGCACGACTGGGAGAAGCCGTACGTCGAGAACACCTACCGGCAGCCCTTCATCAACACCTTCGCCCAGATCGAGTACACGCTGCGCGAGATCGGGGAGAAGGGCGGAACCCGGTTCGAGTACGAGTGCTACGACATCGGGCACCTCTACACGCTCGCCCACTTCGTGGACCGCGGCCTCGCCCGGCCGCCGCTGTTCATCCAGGGTGTCTTCGGCATCCTCGGCGGCATCGGCTCGGACCACGCCAACCTCACCCACATGATCGCCATCGCGGACAAGCTGTTCGGCGACGAGTACCACTTCTCCGCGTTCGCCGCCGGCCGCCACCAGATGCAGTTCTGCACCCACAGCGCCTGGCTGGGCGGGCACGTCCGGGTGGGCCTGGAGGACAACCTCTACATCGGCAAGAGCGAGCTCGCCACCAGCAACGCGCAGCAGGTGCGCAAGGTCCGTTCGGTGGTGGAGGACCTGGGCCGCACCATCGCGACGCCCGACGAGGCCCGGACGATCCTGGGCCTCAAGGGCGGCCGGAACATCAGCCGTTGAGGCCACCGACACTTCGCAGGGACGGATGACATGACGATGTATGCCAAGGACGACATCCGGTCACAGCTCGCGACCGTGGTTCCGTCACGATCGGTCGACCCCTCCACACCCGTGCGGCCGGCTCAGTACCTCGCGCTCTACGACACGGCGCCGTCGGTGGTCAGCCCCGCCGGCAGCCGGACCCGGCTGGTACGCGGCCAGCACCTCGTCCTGTCCTGGACCGAGGCCGTGGCGGGCGACCGGTTCACCCGCTCCGGGCACCCGGACGAGTACGCCGTGCTCGTGTACTCCGGCAGCGCGGCGGTGCGGGTGAGCGCGGGCGGCGAGTCGGCCGAGGTGGCGCAGGAGGCGTTCGTGGTGGTGCCGCCCGGTGACAGCGTGGTCGAGGCGCTCGCCGACGGCCCGGTAATCCGGGTGTTCTCCACTGTCGCGCCGGACCTCGCCCAGGGGTGCGCGAACGCGAGCGCCTACCGCGAGCCCGACCCTCGCTGCGCGCCGCTGGCCGCCTGGCCCGACCCGGTCGGCGGGTTCCGGCTTCGGGTGTATCCGCTCGCCGAGCACCCGATCGAGTCGGGCCGGTTCGGGCGCATCTTCCGCACCACGAACATGATGATCAATTTCCTGGCGGAGGAGCCCGCACCCCGCGATCCGCTGAAGCTCTCCCCCCACTCGCACGACGACTTCGAGCAGCTCTCCTTCGGCGTCAAGGGCGAGTTCGTGCACCACATCCGGTATCCGTGGGGGCCGGACTCGACCCGCTGGCGCCCGGACGAGCACGGACGGCTCGGCGTGCCCTCCCTCTGCGTCATCCCGCCGCCGACCGTGCACACCACCCAGGGCGTCGGCGACCACCAGCAGCTGATCGACATGTTCTCGCCGCCGCGGGCGGACTTCTCCGCCAAGCCCGGATGGGTCCGCAACGCCGACGACTACCCGATGCCGTCGTGAGCACCGGCGCGACCGGCCCGAGACGCAGCCGGTTCCGGGCGGCGCTCGCCCGTCCGGGCGGCCCGGCGCTCGGTACGTGGGTGAAGCTGCCGGTGACGGAGAGCGTCGAACTGCTCGCGCTCGCCGGGTTCGACTTCGTGGTCGTCGACCTCGAACACGCCCCGATCGACATGCAGACGGCGTACCAGCTGATCGGTACCGCGAACCAGCTCGGGCTGGGGTCGATCGTCCGGATCCCGGCACTGGAGCCGGGCGTCGTGCAGCGGGTGCTCGACGCGGGCGCCGAAGGCGTCATGGTGCCGCACGTGGACACCGTCGAGCAGGCGCGTGCCGCCGTCTCGGCGGTGCGGTTCCCGCCGCTGGGCGCCCGCGGCGTCGGCAGTACGAGCCGGGCCGGCGCGTGGGGCGCGACGGCCCGTGCCGAGTACCTGCGCTACGGCCAGGAGGAGGTCGTGCTCATCGCCCAGATCGAGAGCGCCCGCGCCGCGTCGTCCGCCGGCGCCATCGCCGCGGTGCCCGGTGTCGACGCGCTGCTCGTCGGCGCCGCGGACCTGTCCACGTCCGAGGGCACGACCGAGGACGATCCGCGGATCGTCTCGCTCGTCACCGCCGCCGTCGAGGACTGCCTCGCGGCCGGCGTACCGATCGGCAACGCCGGCGCGGCGACGGCCGAGTCGGTCCGACGGGCCGTCGCGACCGGCTACACCTTCACCCTGCTCGGCAACGACGCCGGCCTGCTCGGGGCGGCGGCCCGCGCGGCGGTGGAGGCGGGCCGTTCGGTCCGCCGCCCCGGTTGAGGCCCACGATGGCACCCCTCACCGCCGCGGTGCAGTTGCGCTGGGCGGACACCGATCACTACGGACACGTCAACAACGTCACCTGGCTGCGCTACGTCGAGGAGGCCCGGATCCGCACGTTCGGGCTGCCCGACCTGCCCGGCACGTTCGACCGGGCCCGCCCGCCGGCGCTGGCCGTCCTGGGGACCGGGACGTTCACCATGACCGCTGCGGCGCGACTGGAGTTCACCGCCGAGCGCCGACCGCCGGCCCCGGCCGCTGACCGGCGCCGAGCGCGAGGCGCTCGCGCCCTACCGGGGCGATCCGCTGACCTTCCGTTGAGCCCGCCCGAGAGGAATCACCGTGCCTACCTACGACGAACTCTCGACGCACGCGGTGCCCGGCGCCGCCTGGGACGTCTTCGGGCCGGGCGACCAGCTCGGCAGCATCAACCTGCTGACGCCGCAGCGGGTGGCCGCCGCCGCCCGCCTGGTCCGCCGCGGTACGCGATTCAACCTCGACTATCCGATGAACGCCTTCGAGCCCTACCCGACCGGCACGCGGCGTCCCACCGAGCACCACGTCTTCGCCAACAACCCGCTGCATCGCGACGACTGGATCGACTCGTTCTACCTCCAGTCCACCTCCCAGCTGGACTCGCTGCGCCACATCGGGCACCCGGCACACGGCTTCTACGGTGGGCTCTCCGCCGAGGACAACGTCGAGGGCTCCACAGCGCTCGGCATCCACCACTGGGCGCAGGCCGGGATCGCCGGCCGGGGCGTGCTGCTGGACGTCCCCCGCCACTTCGCCCGCGAGGGCCGCCCGTACGACTGCGAGCAGACCATCGCGCTCGACGAGACGGTGCTCGACGCCGTCGCCGAGGCGCAGGGCGTGACTTGGCAGGGCGGCGACATGCTCCTGCTGCGCACCGGCTGGGCGGAGAACTACGTCGCCAAGAACGTCGAGGAGCGCATCGAGTTCAACACCCGCAACCGGTCGCCCGGGCTCGCCCAGCGCGAGTCGGTGCTGCGCTGGTTGTGGGACCACGAGATCGCGCTCGTCGCGGCCGACAACCTGGCCGTGGAGGCCGATCCGGTGCTGGAGTCGGACTTCCGCACGGCCGGCGACCGCCCGCCGCCGCGCGGCGTGGATCACAGTGGCATGCTGCACCGGCCGCTCATCGCGCTGCTCGGGATGGCCATGGGTGAACTGTGGAAACTCGACGACCTGGCCCGCGACTGCGCCGCCGACGGCGTCTACGAGTTCTTCCTGACCTGCAAGCCGCTGAACCTGCCCGGCGGCGTCGGGTCGCCGCCGAACGCGCTCGCCATCAAGTGAACGGCTGACGACGCCGGCCCCGGATCGGGGCCGGCGTCGCTCGCTGTCGGCCGTCAGAGTGTGGTTTCGCCGGTGAGGCCGAAGTAGTCGTGCCATTTGGTGGAGGGGGCGAATGTGGTGCCGGTGGACAGGGCGACGTAGACGTCGTTGGTGGTGTTCTTGGTGAAGACGATGAGGTCGTGTTTGCCGTCGCCGTTGGCGTCGGCGAGGTAGGGGAATTCGCCGGGTAGGCAGAAGAAGTCGTGCCATTTGATCGTGGTGCCGGCGAAGGATGTTCCGGTGGAGGTGGCGGCGTAGACGTCGGCGTCGGTGTTGCAGGTGAAGGTGACGATGTCGTCGCGGCCGTCGCCGTTGATGTCGCCGACGCGGGGTTGTTCGGTGCCGACGGCGAACAGGTCGTGCCATTTCTGTGGTGCCCCGAACGAGGTGCCGGTGGACAGGGCGACGATGACGTCGGCTGCGGTGGCGGGGCCTTGGGTGAAGGTGATGATGTCGTCGCGTCCGTCGCCGTTGACGTCGCCCAGGGCGGGGAACTCCCCGGCGATGGAGAAGTAGTCGTGCCACTTGATCGCGGTGCCGGTGAAGGATGTGCCGGTGGACAGGGCGACGTAGACGTCGGCTGTCGCGTCGTGGGTGAAGGCGACGATGTCGTCCCTGCCGTCGCCGTTGACGTCACCGACGGCGGCGACCTCCGCGCCGGGGGCGAACCAGTCGTGCCATTTCGCCGACGCCGCGAACGACGTGCCCGTGGACAGGGCGACGTGGACGTCGGCGGTGGTGCCGTGGGTGAACACGATCGCGTCGTCTCGTCCGTCGCCGTCGACGTCCCCGGTCAGCGGTGTCTCCCCGGACAGGGCGAACCAGTCGTGCCACTTCACCGACGTCCCCGAGAACGACGAACCCGTCGACGTCGCCACATACGCGTCAGCCGCCGCACCGTGGGTGAACGCCACCACGTCATCCCGACCGTCACCATCGAAATCCGTCGGCGAACCACCGAGATAGCGCGCCGCCGATCCACCTCCGCCCTGGTTCACCAGCAAGAGGTAGTAGTTCCAGTTCCAGTTCGGCCCCGGGTCGGTGTGGTCGTTGCCCGGGATCTCGTTGTGGCCCTTGATGCCGGTGCGGTTCTTCGGGATGCCGTACTTGTCACACAGGTAACGGGTCAGCGCGGCCGACGATCGGTACATCGCGTCGGTGAACCAGGCCGGGTTGTCGACGTACCCCTCGTGCTCGATGCCGACGCCGTACGCGTTGCCGGACCGGGCGTGGTAGGCGGTGTCGCCCTCGCGGACCATCTGGGTGATCTCGCCGTTGCTGGACTTCACCACGTAGTGGGCGCTGACGCCGGACGACGGGTTCTGGAACCAGCTGATGGTCCCGGCGTACGAGCCCTGGGTGACGTGGAGGATCACAGTGGTGATCCGGCTGGACCGCCCGACGCCGTAGTTGGCACCGTTCGCGGCGACCCACCGCGCCGGCGGGTACTCGGGCACGGCGGCGGCCAGGGTACGGGACGCCGTGCCGGCGGGGGCCACAGTGGCGTAGCGGCCCCGCTCCGGCTCGACCCGGTGCGCCCGGACCGGCACCGCCCCGGCAATGCCCTGCTGCACCAGCTCGTAGATCCCGTCCGCGTACAGGCGTGCGGTGGCGTCGTCGGCCGCGCCGCCGTACCGCGCCACCACCGGATACCAGGCGGTCACCCGGTCCCGGTCCCGCGCGGTCAGCCCCTCGGCGTCGGCCAGATCGCGCAGCACGGCCGCACCGCCGCGGATGTTCGCCGGCGTGACGGTCTTCAGTCGCCCGACCGGCTCGCCGGTCAACTCCGCCGCCCGTTCCAGGCTGTGCTGGACCGGGTTGCTCACCAGGTGCATCACCCCGTAGCCGTTCGCCTGGCTCGGCTTGCCGCCGTGCGCGTCGAGGCGGGACTCGCCGTAGCCGACCGCGACCAGGACGTCCCGGGGTACGTCGTACTCCTGCGCCGCCCGCACGAACGCGGCGTCCAGCGCGGTCCGGCCCGGCGGCGTCGCGGACGCCGGCGCGGGCTGCACCGCGATCCCGCCGGCGAGCGCCGCGGCCAGCAGGGCGACGCCGGCGCGCCGCCGTCTCCGTCGTGTTCCGGCCACGGGGGCCTCCCATCCTGGTGTCACAGCGTCACCTCACCGGTGAGGCCGAAGTAGTCGTGCCATTTGGTGCTGGGGGCGAATGTGGTGCCGGTGGACAGGGCGACGTAGACGTCGTTGGTGGTGTTCTTGGTGAAGACGATGAGGTCGTGTTTGCCGTCGCCGTTGGCGTCGCCGAGGTAGGGGAATTCGCCGGGTAGGCAGAAGAAGTCGTGCCATTTGATCGTGGTGCCGGCGAAGGCGGTGCCGGTGGAGGTGGCGGCGTAGACGTCGGCGTCGGTGTTGCAGGTGAAGGTGACGATGTCGTCGCGGCCGTCGCCGTTGATGTCTGCGACGCGGGGTTGTTCGGTGCCGACGGCGAACAGGTCGTGCCATTTCTGTGGTGCCCCGAACGAGGTGCCGGTGGACAGGGCGACGATGACGTCGGCCGCCGAGGCGGGGCCTTGGGTGAAGGTGATGATGTCGTCGCGTCCGTCGCCGTTGACGTCGCCCAGGGCGGGGAACTCCCCGGCGATCGAGAAGTAGTCGTGCCACTTCACCGCCGTGCCCGCGAACGACGAACCGGTCGACAACGCCACGTAGACGTCCGCCGTCGCGTCGTGGGTGAAGGCGACGATGTCGTCCCTGCCGTCGCCGTTGACGTCACCGACGGCGGCGATCTCCGCGCCGGGGGCGAACCAGTCGTGCCACCGGCCCGGCGACGTGAACGCTGATCCGTTCGACAGCGCAACGTACACGTCGCCGGTGTTGCCGTGCGCGAACGTGACGATGTCGTCGCGGCCGTCACCGTTGACGTCGCCCGTCGACGCGGTCTCCCCGCCGATGGAGAAGAAGTCGTTCCACTTCACCGACGTCCCGGCGAAGCCGGTTCCGGTCGACGTGCTCGCGTACACGTCGGCGGAGGCGTTCTGGGTGAAGGTGAGGATGTCGTCGCGGCCGTCACCGTTCACGTCCGTCGACGAGCCGCCGGCCATGCCGTGGGTTCGCGCCGCCTGGTTGAGCAGCGTCCGCGCGGTCGCCGCCGCCTGGTCGTACCGGTCGGGGAAGCCCGACCGCTGGACGCACTGAGCGACCTGGCCCGGGGTGAAGCCGGGGTTGTTGCGGTCGCAGGTGATCGCGCGCGTGACGTACTGCGTGGTGGCGTAGACCGGGTCCATGATCTGCTCCGACGTGCCCCAGCCGTAGTCCCAGCGCTGCTGGAACACGCCCAGGCTGGACTTGTCGCCGCAGGGCAGGTTGTTCATGTGGGACTCGACCCAGCCCGCCTCGAAGGTGGAGAGCATGACCTTGTCGTTGACGTTGTACGACCGGGCCACCCGGTAGACGATCACGGTGACGGCGGGGTCGTGGGTGGCCGGGACGGACGGGCAGGCGAGCGTGTCAATCGGTACGGCGGCGGCCGGCGCGCCGAGCGCACCGGCCGCCGTGACGGTGCAGAGCGCGACAAGCATCGCCAGCAGGTTTCGTCTCACCGTGCTCCTCGGGGGTGTGGGGGTGACCAGCGGCACCAGGCGAGAAATCGATTGCTGACGAGTCTCGTAGTCACCATCATCGATGTCAATAGCGTCGGCCGTGCGCGACGCACCCGTCCGGAAATCGATTGCTGGGCGGGTATAGGATTCCGAGCGATCTCCCGCGGTGGCGGTCCCCCTCCGGTACGTCACCATCCGACGGGGGCCGGGCCGGTGCGCCCGGGCGACGACGACGGGAGCGCGATGACGACCATCTACGACGTGGCGCGTCGCGCGGGAGTGTCGCCGGCGACCGTCTCCCGTGTCCTCAACGGGCGTGCCTCGGTCGACCCGGAGATGGCCGCGCGGGTACGGCAGGCCGCGCAAGACCTCGACTACCGCCCCAACGCCGTCGCGCGCAGCCTCCGCCGCAGCCGGACCAGCCTCTGGGCGGTCATCATCTCCGACATCGGGAACCCGTTCTTCACCTCGATGGTGCGCGGTGTCGAGGACGTCGCGCAGGAGGCCGGCTTCTCGGTCGTGCTCTGCAACGGCGACGAGGACCCGGAGAAGGAGGCTCGCTACGTCGCCGCGGCCCTGGCCGAGCGGATGGCCGGGGTGATCATCTCCTCGTCCGGGCGGCCGGCCCTGATCAGCCGCCTGGTGCAGGCCCGCATCCCGGTCGTGGCGATCGACAGGCAGCCACGCGGCGTCGAGGTGGACACCGTGCTGGTGGACAACACCCACGGCGCCGAGCAGGCGACCGCCCATCTGGTGGGCAGCGGCTACCGGCGGATCGCCTGCATCACCGGCCCGCGCCGGATCTCCACCGCGATGCAGCGGCTGCGGGGTTACCAGCGGGCGCTGAAGGCGAGCGGACGCCCGGCCACCGAGGACCTGATCCGGTACGCGGACTTCCGCGAGGAGGGCGGCTACCGCGCGATGGCCTCCCTCCTGGAGACCGCCGAGCCGCCGGACGCGGTGTTCGCGGCGAACAACCTGATGACGGTGGGCGCCGTCGAGTGCCTCGTGGACAACGGCATCGGCGTGCCCGACCCGTTCGGCATCGTCGGGTTCGACGACATCCCGTGGGCGCACCTGGTCCGGCCCTCGTTGAGCACCGTCGCGCAGCCCACCTACGACCTGGGGCGCACCGCGGCGACGCTGCTGGTCGAGCGGATCGCCGACCCGGCCAAGGTGCCCTCGACAGTGGTGCTCCACACCGAGTTGCAGGTACGCGAGAGCTCGGCGCCGTCGGCCGGCCGGCAGGGCCCCGCGGCGGGCCGAACCCGGTCACGCGGCACTGCCGCCGGCTCGCTCAGATCGTGACCTCCCCGCACAGGTGCACCCGTACGCCCAGCTCGGCGAAGAGGGCGGCCTTGACCCGTAGCGCGCGGTCGGCGGTGTCGGCGTCGGGCGCGTAGACCACGTTGACGTGGTTGGCCTTGTGCCGGGCCATCAACTGGTCGCGGCCCACGCCGTGCAGCACGGCGTGCATGATCGGCCACTGCGGTGTGGTGGCGTCCAGCCGCCGCCGGGTCTCCGCCTCGGGCAGCTCCACCACCGTGCCGCGCCCGAGGTCGACGTGCAGGCCGCCGTCCATCACGAACACCCGCGACCAGACGATCTCCCCCGGCTTCGACACGCCGCTGAGCGTGCCGCCGCCGAGCGGGAAGTACATCGGCGGCTGACGCATGCTGTACGACCTGTCGTAGCCCCCGTTGTGCGACGCGGGCACCGAACCGGAGATCTCGAAGACCCAGACGAAGTGCTCGCCGTACTGCTGTCCCCAGCGGATGTCGTGCAGCGTCGTCGCCGGGTCCAGGCCCATCGCGGTCCAGATCCGGTTGGTGACCAGCGAGTCCACCGCGACGCCCTCGTCCACCTCGTTGAAGTGCGGCAGCGCGACGCCCGGGTACAGCTCCCGGGAGCCGTCCCGGCTGGTCACCGGGGGGCGATCGACGTTGTTGAGCAGGCCCTCGGCCAGGTCGCTGGCGGGCACCGTGTCCTTGAGCCCCTGCTGGTACTGGATCCCGACCGCGTCCAGGCCGAAGTCGTCGGCGATGCGCAGCGCCGCGACGTACATCCGGCACTGGCTGAGCAGCTGGGCGTGCGTCAGCTCGGTGGCCTCGTCGGCGCCGGTGTGGAACGTCATCCCGGCCGCCTCCAGCCAGGCGAGCACCGCCCGCGCCTCGGTGTCGGGCACCCGCGCCATCTCCGCCACCAGTGCGCTCTGCGACAGGCGTTCCTTGAAGACGCCGATCGGGTTGAGCAGCTCGTCGTCGATGATGGCGTTGTACATGCCCATGCAGCCCTCGTCGAAGACGCCGATGACGGCCCGCTCGGAGACGAGCTGCCGGGCCAGCGCCACGCCGAGTTCGACCTCCTCGTCCGGCCGCAGCTCGGGCAGCGGGCGTACGTGGCTCTCGTCGTGCGTCACCCGGCCGGTCTCCAGCCACTTCTTCAGGCCGTCGCGCGCCCACTCGTCGGTGAAGTCCTCGCTCCACAGCGTCGAGTACCGCACGCCCGCCTTGGTGAGGCTGCCGGCGAGGTTGAGCAGGCCCACCAGGCCCGGATACTCCCCGCTCCAGTTCGCCACCAGCAGGATCGGCCCGCGGTGGGCGCGCAGCCCGGCCAGCACGTGGTGGCTGTACTGCCAGACCGCCTCCACCACGACGAGCGGCACGTCGGCCGGGATGCTCCGGAAGACCTCGATCCCGGCGCGCTGGCTGTCGATGAAGCCGTGTCCCTTGAGCGGGTCGACGTCGTGACCGCGCCGGACGTGCCAGCCGAGCGCGGTGACGGCGGCGGCGAGGTCGGCTTCGAGCTGCCGCTGGGTGGGCCAGCAGGTGACGTTGGCGCTCGACCGCAGGTCGCCGCTGGCCACCGTGTAGACGGTGCGGGGCGGGGCGGCCGGGCGCTCGACCGGCACGGGCATTGTGTAGCGGGTCACGGGGCGGCTCCCTCGACGGGCGGACGGTGGGCGGGACAGGGCGCGGCCGCGTTCAGAGGCCACCGAGCTTCGCGTACGCCTCGGCGGCGTTCTCCTCGGTGATCCGCATGGTGCCCAGCGTGGTGGTACGCGGGACGTCCTCGGCGCAGTCGACGAGGATCTTCCGGGCCAGCTCGACCGCCTCCCGGCCGCCGGTGGCGTACTGGAACGTGGCGGCCAGGCGGCCCTGCTCGACGGCCTTGATCCCGCCGGAGGGCACCGGCAGCGCGTCGATGCCGGTGAACTTGATCCGCTGCGCCTTGCCCGCCGACTTCGCGGCGAGGTAGGCGCCCTCGGCCATCGGGTCGTTGTGCGCGTAGATCGCGGACACGTCCGGGTGGGCCTTGATCAGTGCGTCCGCCACCGACTGTCCCTTCTCCCGCAGCCAGTCGCCGGGCTGGGAGGCGACGATCTGGATCTTCGGGTTGACGGCGATGCCCTCGCGGAAGCCCTGCGCGCGTTCGGCGGCGGGGGTCGAGCCGGGCAGCCCGGCGATCTCGATCACCTTGCCGCCGCCGGGCAGCAGCGTCGTGGCGTAGAACTCGCCGGCCGCCTTGCCGATCGCCACGTTGTCGCCGCCGATGAACGCGGTGTACGCCTCCCCCTCGACCTTGCGGTCCAGCACGATCACCGGCACGCCCTGGTCGTACGCCTTCTTCACCACGGCGGTCAGCGGCTTGGCCTCGTTCGGCGAGACGATCAGCAGGTCGATCTTCTGGGTGAGGAAGTTCTCCACGTCGGCGACCTGCTTGCTGTTGTCCTGCGCGGCGTCGGAGACCACGACGCGGAAGCCGGGCACCGACTTCGCCGCCGTCTGCACGTCGTTGTTCATCACCTGCCGGTACGGCTCGGCGTTGTTGGCCTGGGACATGCCGATCAGGAAGTCCTTGCCGGCGCCGCAGGCACGGGCCTGCCCGGCGTCGTCGGACGGCTTCTCGACGCTGCACCCCGTCGCCGCCAGCGCGCCGGCGACCAGCAGCGCGAGCAGTGTGGTTCGCTTGTCCATCGGTGGCTCCTCGGAGTCGGTTCGGTCAGGCGAGGCCGCGGCGCAGCTTCTGCAACGCCGCCGCGAGCACGATCACCAGTCCCTTGATCAGCAGCTGGACGTTGGCGTCGATGTTGTTGAGCGCGAGGATGTTGTTGAGGATGCCGAGCAGCAGCGCGCCGGCCAGGGTGCCGCCCATCGAGCCGGAGCCACCGGCCAGGCTGGTGCCGCCGATGACGACGGCGGCGATCGCGTCCAGCTCGTATCCGGCGCCGTCGTTCGGGCTGCCCTGGTTGAGCTGTCCCGCGTGGACCACGCCGGCCACCGCCGCCAGGAGGCCGGCGACGGCGAACACGGCGACCTTGACCCGCGTCACCGGCACGCCGGAGAGCCGGGCCGCCTTCTCGTTGCCGCCGATCGCGTAGACGTGCCGGGCGAACGCCGTCGTCCGCAGCACCACGACAGCGGCCACCCCGATCAGGACGAACAGCACCGCCGGCACCGGGAGCACGCCGTTTATCGAGCCGTTCAGCAGTTCGAAGGCGGGCGGCGCCTCCTGGGGTCCGTCGCCGTAGGCGATCGGGATGCCGAGGCCGCCGGACCATATCCGGGCGATGCCTCGGGCGACCTGGAGACCGGCCAGTGTCACGATGAACGACTGGATGCCGAGGCGGGCCACGGCGTACCCCTGGAGCGCGCCGAACAGCGCGCCGATCGCGAGCACCGCGGCGACGGCGGGCAGGATGCCGAGCCCGGAGTCGACCATGAGCGTCGCGGTGCCGACCGCCGACAGACCGAGGATCGCCCCGACCGACAGGTCGATGCCGCCCAGCAGGACGACGAACGTCATCCCGATCGCGATGATGCCGATCTCCGACACCGCGCGGACGATGTTCCCCAGGTTGCCGGCGGTGAGGAAGAGGATCTCGCCGTCGCGGCGCGGGGAGGCGAGGACCGCCACGACGAAGACCACGAGCAGCGCGAAGAGACTCTGCACCGCGAAGAGCCGGTCGGCGAGTTCCCGGCGGCTGCGCGGCCGGCGCAGCCAGTGGGCTGTCGCGCCGCGCAGTCCGGCCGTACCGGCGGCCGGCCCGGTCACTGCCGGCTCGGGCGGCGGCACGCGGGTGTCGGTCATCGGTCGTCCCTTCCGGCGGCCGGGCCGCCCATCGCCGCCGCGAGGATGTCCTCGGCGGTGCAGCCGCCGGTGGCGAGGTCGGCCACGGCCCGGCCGCGGCGCAGCACCACCACCCGGTCACAGACGCCGAGCAGCTCGGGCAGTTCCGAGGAGGCGAGCAGGATGCCCATGCCGTCGCCGGCGAGCCGGCGCAGCAGCCGGTAGATCTCCGCCTTCGCCCCGATGTCGACGCCGCGGGTCGGCTCGTCCAGCAGGAGCAGCCGCGGCTCGGTGAGGAGGTGGCGGGCGAAGACGACCTTCTGCTGGTTGCCGCCGGAGAGCGCGCCGACCGGCGTGGCCGCCGACGCCGTCTTGATCGCCAGGTCGGTGACCGACCGCGCGACGGCCGCCCGTTCCCGGCCGCGGCTGACGAACCCGGCCGAGGTCAGCCTGGACAGGGCGGCCAGCACGATGCTCCGGCCGACCGGGTGTTCCAGGACGAGCGCGGAGCGGCGCCGGTCCTCGGGGACGAAGCCGACGCCGGCACGCAGCGCCGCGCGGGGCCGGCGCGGCGCGTACGGGCGGCCGGCCAGCAGGACCGTGCCGGTGCGGCGACCGGCGGGCCCGGCGCCGAACAGGGTCTCCAGCAGTTCGGTGCGTCCGGCGCCCATCAGCCCGGCCAGGCCGACGATCTCCCCGGCCCGCACGGTCAGGCTGATGCCGTCCGGCTCGCAGCGGCCGGGCCGGGGCGCCCGGGGCCGCACCGCCAGGTCGGTGACGTGCAGCACCGGGTCGTCGCCGGCCGATCCGGGCGGCGGGCCGGGAGCGCCGGCCACGTCCGTCGGAGCGGGCTCGAACAGTGACGCGGCCCGGCCGCCGACCATCATCGCCACGATCCGCCGCCGGTCCATCCGGCCGGCCGGTACGACACCGGCGACGGAACCGTTGCGCAGCACCGTCGCGCGGTCCGCGACGACCTCGATCTCCTCCATCCGGTGGGAGATGTAGACGACACCGACGCCCCGGCGGCGCAGGCCGCCGATGGTGGTGAACAGCCGCCGCACCTCCCCGTCGGCGAGGGCGGCCGTCGGCTCGTCCATGACGAGGACGCGGGCGTCCAGGGCGAGCGCCTTGGCGATCTCGACGAGCTGCTGCTCGCCGACGCGCAGCGAGCCCACCGGGCGGCGCGGGTCGATGTCGGCGCCGAGCCGGTCCAGGTGCTCGCGCGCGGTACGGGCCGCGGCCCGCCGGTCGACTGTGCGCAGCCGGGTCCGGGGCTCCCGCCCGAGCACGAGGTTGTCGGCCACCGACAGGGCGGGCACCAGGTCGAGTTCCTGGTGGATGGTCGCGATCCCGGCGGCCTGGGCGGCGGCCGGGCCGGTGAACCGTACCGGCGTCCCGTCGACCGTGACCTCGCCGTCGTAGTCGGTGATCACGCCGGACAGGACGTTGATCAGAGTGGACTTGCCCGCGCCGTTCTCGCCCAGCAGCGCGTGCACCTCGCCCGCCCGTACGTCGAAGTCGACGCCGTCGAGCGCCGTCACGCCGCCGAACCGCTTGGCCACACCGGTCGCCGCGACCACCACCCGGCCGCTCGGGCCGGGCGCGTCGCGGTTGTCCACGCCGGTCATGGGATCGCGTTGATCGCGGCGTGCGCGGCGTCGGCGGACGGCACGTCCCGCCGGACCCCGCTCGCGGTCAGGCGCCAGGTGCCGCCCGCGTACTGGCCGGGCGCCCAGGACAGGCCGCCGGAGCGCCACAGCGGCTGCCAGGCCGCCATCGCGTGGCCGGCGTCGTACCAGGTGTTGTCCCCGCGCCAGGCCGACCCCCACCGGTGCGCCGCGACCACCGAGAGCCCGTCGCCGGTGCTCATCGTCCAGCGGGGCATGCCGGTGACGTCACCTGTCGGCCGCGCCTCCGCCGCCGGGTCGCCGACCAGCGGCGACGCGCCGTCGATGTTGAACGCCACCTCCCACACCGCGGCGGTCGGCCACCCGTTCACCGACCAGGTGACGTCGCTCTGCAACCCGGGACCGGTCCACCGGGGCGTCACGGTGAGCAGCCAGTCGGCGGTGACCGGCTCGTCGCCGAACGGGATGCCGACCAGGTTGATCCGGGAGCCGTCGGCCGACACGTCGACCCGGGCCGGCGCCCCGGCCCGGTCGGTCACGTCGAACCGGCCGACGGCGAGGTACGGGCCGGTGCCCCGGTGCGACGAGTCGAGCGCGGGACGGTGGTTGCCGGCGCCGGCCGGGTCCACCGCCAGCTCGGCGATCCGGGCGTTCGGCCAGGTGCGCACGTCGGCGCGCAGGAATCCGGTGGTCACCGTCCAGCCCCGGGCCACCACACCGGTCGACCAGGTCAACGGCGCCAGCCAGAGCCCGCCCTGACCCCAGCCGGCGTGGGTCAGGTACCAGTTGGAGCCGTCCACCACGACCTCGGCGGCGTGCGCGTCCAGCACCGTCACCTTCTCCGCGCCGTCGAAGCGCAGGGGGTCGCGGCTGCGGTAGACGGCCGTCCGCCGGTACGCGGCGCCGTAGTCGGTGCCGTCGCAGCAGACGAACAGGTACCACCACTCCCCCCGGCGCACCACGAACGGCGACTCCGTCTGCCCGCCCGCCCGGCCGGTGTACGGCGAGGTGTACGCGATCGCGCGGCCGCTCCACGAACGCAGGTCGGTGCTGGTCCGGTAGGCCACGACATGGTTGCCGCCGGACGGGCTCGACGTGGCCGTGTAGTACATGACCCAGCGGTCGCCGACCCGGGTCACCATCGGGTCGCGGCCCTCCCACCCGTCGGTGAACAGCGGGTTGGCGGAGCTGCGGGTCCAGGTGAACAGGTCGGTCGAGGTGGCCAGGTGCATGCGGTACCGGGCGTAGTCGGGGTTCCCGGCCGCGTAGAACATGTAGTAGACGCCGTTGTGCTGGACGACGTGCGGGGCCCAGATCCACTGCTCCCCGGCTCCGGGGTCGGCGGCCAGCGCCACCGGCCGTTTCGTCCACGGGCCGGTCGGGGTGGGCGCGGTGGCGTGCCCGAAGACCTTCTCGTCCTGCGGCGCGCCGGGTTCGGCGTGGGTGATGCCGAACAGGTGCCACACGCCGGTCTGCTCGTGTCGTACCAGCGTGTGGTCGTTGTAGTACCAGGTCGTCGACTCCCCGGCGCCGGGGTCGTAGACGCGCGTGGACGCGCCCCGCGCCGGCGTCTCGCCGAGCGTCTCGTACGGCGTCGTGGTGACCGCCGCGAGCGGGCCGACGCGGCGCAGCGTCACCGTGTCCAGCCCGGCGAAGAAGCCGGTGGAGGACGCGGACCGGCCGGTCACCGTGACGGTGAGGCGGTGCGTGCCTGTCGACAGGGACGCCGAGCCCAGCGGCACCGCGCCGGTACGTTGCACCCCGCCCGCGTACCCGTCGAAGAGTTGACCGACCGCCACCCCGTCGACAGCGAAGCGCAGCGTGCCGTAGTCGCCGGCCCGGGTGAGCACCGCGCCGATGTCGTACTGCCCGGCCGGTACCGAGGGCAGCGTGAGCGTCACCGTGTCACCGGCGCGGGCACCCCGGAACCACAGTTGCCGTCCACCGGACCAGCTCACCCCGCAGCAGTCGGCCTGCGCGCCGACCGGCGCGGTGGCGGAGACGACGGCGAGCGACTCGGCCTCGAACCGGACCGGGTCGTCGGCCGCTGCCGGTCCGGCCGGCACCGCCACCAGGGCGGCCCCGAGCAGGAGCGCCGCGAGGACACACCGGGCGCGCATCACGACACGCTCGGACGGGGCAGGTCGGCGCCGGGTGCGAACTGGTCGTGCCAGCGGTTTCCCGGTGGCCCGAATCCTCCGCCGGTGGAGAGCGAGACGAACACGTCGGCGGTCAGGCCCCTGGTGAACGTGACCACGTCGGCCCGCCCGTCGCCGTTGAAGTCCCCCACCCCGGGCAGTTCGTCGCCGAACGCGAAGTGGTCGTGCCACTTCCAGGAGTTCTGCACGAAGCGGCCGCCGTCGGACAGCGACACGAACACGTCGCCGGTCGTGCCCCTGGTGAACGTCACGACGTCGTCCCGCCCGTCACCGTCCACGTCGCCCACCGCCGGCAGCTCGTCGCCGACGGCGAAGCTGTCGTGCCACTTCCAGCCGTCCTCGACGAAGCGGGTGCCGTCGGACAGCGACACGAACACGTCGCCGGTCGTGCCCCTGGTGAACGTCACGACGTCGTCCCGCCCGTCACCGTCCACGTCGCCCACGGCCGGGAACTCGTCGCCGAGCGCGAAGTGGTCGTGCCACTTGACGCCGGGTCCGAAGCCGGAGCCGGTGGAGAGCGCCACGTAGACGTCGGCGGCGGCGCCGCGGGTGAACGTGATGATGTCGGCGCGGCCGTCGCCGTTGACGTCGCCGACCGCCGGGATCTCGGCGCCGACGGCGAAGAAGTCGTGCCACTTGACCCCGGCGGAGTATCCGGCGCCGGTGGAGAGCCCGACGTAGACGTCGGCGCTGTCGCCGCGGGTGAACGTGATGACGTCGGCGCGGCCGTCGCCGTTGACGTCGCCGGTGAGCGGCACCTCCGCGCCGACGGCGAAGAAGTCGTTCCAGGGCCGGCTGTCCGGCACGAACCGGGTGCCGTCGGAGAGCGAGGTGAACACGTCGGCGGCGGCGCCTCGGGTGAAGTCGACGGCGTCGTCGCGGCGGTCGCCGTCGGCGTCGCTGGTGTTGCGGGTACGGGTGGTGGCCGACACCTCCGCCGAGGGCGCGGCGGCGTTGCCCGACCCGTCGACAGCCACGACCCGGTAGTGGCGGGTCTGCGCGGCGGGCAGCGGACCGTGCCGGAACGTGGTGGCACGGGTCGTGCCGACCAGGTTGGCGGCGGTGATCGCCACCCCCGGGTTCCGGGAGGCGTAGACGCGGTAGGAGACCACGCCGACGTCGTCGGCGGAGGGGGACCAGGTCAGGCCCAGCGCGTGCATGCGCCCGCCGGTCAGGGCGAGACCGGCGACCGGGGCCGGGGCGACGGTGTCGGTGAACGGCGCCACCATGCTGTCGGCCAGGTACCGGGCGGCGGTCCAGGCCGGCGCGCCGGTAGCCGGGGTGAGCTGGACGGTGACCGCCGACCGGCCCGCCGTCAGCGCCGCGGGCAGCACGAACTCGTCGGCCAGCCAGCGCTGTCTGTCGTTGCCCAGCGGCTGCAGCCACACCCCGGCCGGCGTGCCGTCCACCGACACGGCCGCCTGCTGGTAGCCGCCGGCCTGGTCGCCGTGGCGGCGCAGCCGTACCCCCTGGTTGGCCGGGTCGATCGCCAGCCGGAAGCGGACCGGTGCGGTGGTGGCGCGGACCTGGCCGGTCTGCGGGACGTTGTCGTCGTCGCCCTCGAAGGCGGAGCTGAGCGCGGTCTGGGTCGCCCCGGAGTCGGTGTACGCGTGCGCGGCGCGGCTGGCGGCGTCGCCGGTGACGACGGTGTCGGTCCGGCGGGTGGTGACGGTGCGCTGGGTGTAGAGGAACGCGGTCGAGGCGTACTCGGCGGGCATGTCGTTGGCCGGTCCGTGCTCGATGCCGAAGCGCAGCGCGGTGCCGTACGCCACCGCGTCGCCGATCATGAGCCGGTAGGCGGCGTCGCACTCGTCGGCGCATCCGCCGCCGCGGACCAGGTGGGCGGTGTTGCCGGTGAAGGCGCCGCTGTACTCGCCGCGGTTGAAGTACCAGCCCGACTCGTAGAAGTCCTCGGTGCCGGTGCCGTAGATCTGCGGCGTGGGCGAGCCGTCGACGTACACCCGCTCGTCGCCCTCCAGGTAGTTGCGGGTGTTGCCGCCGATGATGTGGCCGCGCATGGTCTGCGAGACGCCCACGAACCGGCCCCGCCCGGACTGGTCGGCGATGATCCAGTCGGTGCCGCCGACCGTCTCGGCGCGGCGTGACTGGGTGGTGAAGTAGCCGGCGTTGCCGTCGGCGGCGAGCCGGGACGTCCACTCGGTGCCGGGCGCCGACGTCACCTCGACCTCGACGCCGCCTACTGTGGCGCCTGTCGTGTTGACGAGCGTCAGTGCGGCGGCGGTGCGGAACGGCATCGGCCACCACGCGCTGTACCAGCCCCCGGGCGCGGAGTCCATCGCGAACATCAGCGACCGGACGGTGCGCTCGCCCAGCCCGGCGCCGAAGAACTCCCCGATCGGGCTGTCCACTGTGGTACGCCCGTCGAACGTCATCCGCAGCCGCAGCCCGGCGAGCGTCGGCGCCCCGGCTGCGGCGTCCGGTACGCGCAGCCGCAGCGCGGTGATCGCGCGTGGCCCGGTCAGGGCGGCCAGTGACACCTGCCCCTGCGCCGGGGCGGTGACGGTGGCGCGCGTGGTGGAGGCGCCGGCCTGGGCGGGCTTCGGGTCGCGGGTGCCGGCGGCGCGCAGCAGCGTGACCACATCGGTGGCCGGGTCGGCCGGATCGAACCGGGGCACCCCTGCCGCGTCGGCGAAGGTCCGGTAGGTGACGTGGTGGAACAGCGGGTTGTTCTGGGTGGTGATCCGCATGGACTCCCGGTAGGGCATCGGCACCTTGACGGTGACGCCGCCGGACGTCTGGTCGGCGTTGCTCACGAGCGGCGCGACGAACGGGCTGCCGAGCCGCCCGTCCACCAGATCCTGGAGGTCGGCCTGGACGACCACGACGCCGTCGAGTTCGACGCGGATCCAGCCGGTGGCGCGGACGTTTCCGTCGTCGCGGGTGAACCAGATCGACTGCACCTCGCCCGGGCCGCGTGCCTCGGCGATCACACATCCCCCGCTCTGACGCAGACACGACCAGGTGCCGACGAAGCCGTCGTCGTTGGAGCCGTCGCGGCCGAAGCTGGAGAACTGGTGGGTACGGGTGCCGGCGGCCAGCTCCGGCAGGCGGTCGAGCCGGCGGTAGGCGTCCCAGCCGATCGGGCCCTTGTCGTCGGCGACGGCGAGAGCGGGAGCGGGCGCCCTCGTGGCGGCCGGCGCGGCGGCGGACGAGGTCGCGGGCACGGCAACGGCCAGCAGCGCGGCTGCTGCGGCGCCGGCCCAACGGCCGATGCGAAACCTCATCGGTGTCCCTTCCGAGCGGCCGTAGGAGCATGAGAAATCGATTGCTGGCGAGTTAACTTCGAGACTTCCACGGTTGTCAATACTTTGCGCCCGGCTTTCCCTCCAGGGCAGGAATCTTCGCGGCGGGTCGGCCCGCACGCCGCGCAGCCAGGCCGGGCGGAAGCGACGCTGAAGGAAGTTTTCCGCCGGCACTCACCACCCCGGCGGGTATTGACAGGCTCCGAAGTCTGCGGTTTCACTTCTCCTCAGCGCCACCGTCCCGCCGATCGGGACGCCAGCCGCCCCTTCTCCGACGCGAACTGTCAGGGCCCGCCCATCGGCGACACCGGCCCCTGGCCCGACGCGCCCACGCGCCGCTCCGACCGTGCATCCCTCTTCCGACGAGGAGTCACCGCATGCCCAGATTCCCGACGCGTCCCGCCCGGCGGGCCCTCGTCGCGCTGCTCACCCTGGCCGCGGCCACCCTCACCGCGGTGACGGTCGCCCCGTCACCGGCACTCGCCGCGCCCACCTTCAAGGCACCGTTCCCCTGCGGGCAGCGGTGGACGTACAGCCACCACAGCGCCGAGGTGCGGCAGGCGCTGGACTTCGTCCGCGCCGACGGTGTCACAGGCGGTACGCCCCAGGTGGCGTCCGCCGCCGGAGTCGCCCGCCGCTACTCGCAGCCCAGCGGCGCCGGCAACTACATCGTCATCGACCACGGCGGCGGGTGGACCACCTACTACTTCCACCTCAGCGCCTACTCGGTGCCCGACGGCGCCTACGTGCAGCAGGGGCAGCAGATCGGGATCACCGGCAGCACCGGCAACTCCTCCGGCGCGCACGTGCACTACGAGCAGCTCTACAACGGCGTCGGCCAGGTCATCTCGATCAACGGCGTCTCGCTCGCGCCGTATCCCGGCCAGTACAACCAGAGGTTCCTGGTCAGCGACAACTGCGGCACGCCACCGCCGCCGCCCACACCCCGCTATCTCGGTGGTTCGCCGACGGATTTCGATGGTGACGGTCGGGATGACGTGGTGGCGTTCACCCACGGTGCGGCGGCTGACGCGTATGTGGCGACGTCGACGGGTTCGTCGTTCGCGGGGACGTCGGTGAAGTGGCACGACTGGTTCGCCCTGTCCGGGGAGACACCGCTGACCGGGGACGTCAACGGCGACGGACGAGACGACGCGATCGTGTTCACCCACGGCACCACCGCCGACGTCCACGTCGCCCTGTCCACGGGCACGTCGTTCGCGGCGTCGGCGAAATGGCACGACTGGTTCGCCCCCGGCACCGAGGTCCCCGCCGTCGGCGACGTCAACGGCGACGGCAGGGACGACATCGTCACCTTCACCCACGACGCGACAGCCGACGTCTACGTCGCCCTATCCACCGGCACATCCTTCACCGGCACCGCGATCAAATGGCACGACTACTTCTCCATCGCCGGGGAGTTCCCCGCCCTGGGCGACGTCAACGGCGACGGACGCGACGACATCATCACCTTCACCCAAGGCCCCGCCACCGCAGCCGACGTCATCGTCGCCCTGTCCACCGGCACCTCGTTCGGGGCACCACAGAAATGGCACGACCTGTTCGCCGTCGGCACCGAACAACCCCGCGTCGGCGACATCAACGGCGACGGCCGCGACGACATCGTCACCTTCACCTGCAACACCGACGCCGACGTCTACGCCGCCACCTCCACCGGCACCGCCTTCGCCGGCACCACGATCAAATGGCACGACTTCTTCTGCCTACCCGGCGAATTCCCCTACCTCGCCGACGCCAACGGCGACGGCAAAGACGACCTCATCGTCTTCACCAAGAACACCACCAACGACGTCTACGTCGCCCTGTCCACCGGCACCACATTCGCCCCCAGCACCAAATGGCACGACTACTTCGGCCTCACCGGCGAAACCACACTCTGACCCCCAGGAGGAACCCCCATGTCGCACGACCGGAACGTCTCCCCCACGGTGAGCCGCCGGCGGCTGCTCACCGGCGCCGCCGCGGTCGCGGCGACCGGCGCCCTCGCCGGCGCCTTCACCGCGCCGTCCGCGGCCGGTGCCGCCGTCAACGGGTACGGCCTGCGCATCGTCGCCCGCAACGAGAACGGCGGCCGGTTGCAGTACTACCGCTTCGCCACCGACGCGATCGAGTGGGATCCGGCGGTGAACGTGCTGCTGCCCGACGGCTATCACACCAGCGGCAAGCGGTATCCGGTGCTGTACCTGCTGCACGGCGGCAACGCGGACTTCCGCACGTTCCACCTCCAGGACAACATCATCAACCTCACCGCCGGCCGGGAGATCATCGTCGTCATGCCGGATGCCTCCACCGGCTGGTACAGCAACCCGGTCAGCACCAACGTCGGACCGCGCGACTGGGAGACGTTCCACATCGCCCAGTTGCTCCCCTGGATCGAGGCCAACTTCCGCACGTTCCCCGAGTACAACGGCCGCGCCGTGGCCGGCTTCTCGATGGGCGGCTTCGGGGCACTCAAGTACACGGCGAAGTACTACGGCCATTTCTGCTCGGTCAGCGCCCACTCCGGGCCGGCCAGTCTGCGCCGCGACTTCGGCCTGGTCGTCCACTGGGCGAACGTCACCTCGGCCGCGCTCGACCTCGGCGGCGGCACCGTCTACGGCGCGCCCCTGTGGGACGAGGCACGGGTCAGCGCGGACAACCCGATGGAGCGCATCGAGAGCTACCGCAACAAGCGGATCTTCCTGGCCGCCGGCACGTCACCCGACCCGGTCAACTGGTTCGACTCGGTCAACGAGGGTCAGGTGCTGGCGGGCCAGCGCGAGTTCCGGGGAGCGCTCAGCCGGGCGGGCATCCCGCACGAGTGGCGGGAGGTGCCAGGCGGGCACTACTTCCGCCATGAACTGTTCGTCCAGGACCTCGCCGGCATGCTCGGCCGGCTGCGCCGGGCCGGCTGACGCGCAGCGGCGTCGCACGAGGGGTTCCACCTGCGGTCCCGCTGCGAATCGTGGGTGGACACCCCTCGCGGATCCGCCGGGATGTTCGATACCATCGAACATCCCGGCGGACGTCCCGCCACCGCGACAGGAGGTCCCCGTGCGGCCCATGAACAGTCAGCCGCCGTCGGAGCAGGCCGGCTCCGGTGGCGCCGCGGACGAGAACACGCCCGCTGGCGTCGTCGGCGGCCGGATCCGGCGCTACCGCAAGGAGCGCGGGCTGACGCTGCGGGGCCTCGCCTCCCGCTCCGGGCTGTCCATCGGCTTCCTGTCGCAGGTCGAGCGCGGCATCTCCTCCATCGGCCTGACCGCGCTCGGCAGCGTCGCCAAGGCGCTCGACCGGTCGGTGGCCGACTTCTTCGACGCCGGCACCGCATCGCCGGACAGCACCGTCTCCTCGCTCCCCCGGCACTTCACGCTGACCAGGGCGGAGACGGCCGCCACGCAGTACGTGTCCGGGCAGCAGACCTACCGCATGCTCTCCGACCGGGGGCCGGACCTGGTGCTCGAACCGATGCTCGTGCACATCGCGCCGGGCGGGCGCCGGGAGAACGCGTACGGCCACCGGGGTGAGGAGTTCGCCTACGTCATCTCCGGCGAGCTGCTCTACGAGGTCGAGGGCGTCGAGCACCGGCTGTTCCCGGGCGACAGCGTGCACCTGCGCTCGTCGGTGCCGCACCAGCTCTACAACGACACCGACGCGGTGACGACCGTGGTCTCGGTCGTCACGCCCCGCCTGTTCTGACCCGCACACCGGGCACCACGAATCGCCCTCCGTGTTCACCTACGTGAACCCGGAGGGCGATTTCGCGTCCGGCGTCAGCGACCGAGGCGGGCGTCCACGGCGGTCATCGTGTCCTGCCAGATGACCGAGGCCGGGTCGATGACGGCGAAATGGTCCCCCGGCTGTTCCAGGTGGCGGACGTCGTCTCCCGCGCCGGCCGCCGCCACGGCGTAGCGCCGGTTGGCGTCGACGAGGTCGAGGCTGTCCTCCGTGCCCTGCACGAGCAGCGTGGGCACCCGGGTCGGCAGCCGCCGCATCGGGTCGCTCTCGGCGTACCGGCGTGGAGCCGTCGCCGGTGAACCGCCCAGGGCCGCGGCGACCGCGCCGTCGCCGAGGTAACGCCGCTCGCCCTCGGTGAGGTCGAGCACCCCGGCCAGCGACACCGCGAGCGCGACACGCGGCCCGCTCGTACGCCCGGCCAGGTCCGCCGCGGCGCGCAGCGCGAGCTGGCCACCGGCCGAGTGTCCCAGCACCACGATGCGGTCCAGGTCCAGCGGCCGGTCGCGGGCCAGCTCCCGCAGCGCGACGAGGCCCGCCTCCACGTCCTGTGTGGTCGCGTCCCAGCCGTGCCGGTCCGGACGCCGGTACTCCAGGTTCCAGGACGCGTAGCCGCGCCGGGTCAGGTCGGCGGCGAGCGCGTCCATCAGGTCCGCGCCCCAGATCGACCGCCAGAACCCGCCGTGCAGCAGCACCGCGACCGGCGCCGGGCCGGTGTCGAGGGCCGACGGCAGTCGCAGGTCACCCCACTGGTCCGGGTCCGGTCCGTAGGCGATCCGGCCGGCCGGCGCGCGGAGGCGGTGCACGGCGTGCCGGATCGCCCAGGCCAGGCCCCACAGTCCCCGCCCCGCCAGGTGGACCGCGCCGGGCACCGGCGGCTCGACGGTGAGGTCGTACCAGACCACGCCGGACGGCTGCGCGCCGATCAGGGCACGGGCCGCGGGTGTGGGGCCGGGCAGCGCCACCACCGGCTGCTCCGTCGCGGCGAGCAGCGAGCGCATCTCGTCGGCCGAGCCGGCGGTGACGACCCGACCGGTGACGTCGAGTTCGGCGCAGGTGGCGGCCGTCGACGACGCCAGCAGGGCCGCGTCGGCCACCAGGCCGGGGCCGACCAGGACGGTGAGCCGCATCGGACTCACCTGCGCAGCAGCGGCAGGACGGCGGAGCCGAGCAGGTCCACGCCACGCTCGTCGGTGAGGCCGTGCGGCGTGCCGAACTCGACCCGGCGGACACCGGCGTCGATGAGCGCCTGGGCCTGCGCGGCGACCTGCTCCGGGGTGCCGGAGAAGGCGAACCGGTCGAGCACGTCGTCCGGGATCAGCCGGCCCGCCGCCTCGTCCTCGCCCGCGTCGACCAGCTCGCCGACGCGCTTGACCAGGTCGTCGGGCATCACGACGGTCGGGTCCAGCTCGGCCACCACCGCCAGGTACATGGCCACCTCGGTGCGGGCCTTGGCGCGGGCCGCCTCGCCGTCGGTGTCGACGACGGTGACCGCCCCGAGCACGATGCCGACGTCCGCGACGTCGCGTCCGGCCTTCTCCGCGCCGGTCCGCAGCCGCTCGCGGATCACCGGGACCATGTCCGGGTTGGCGCTGCCGCCCACCTTGATCTCGTCGGCGATCCGGCCGGCCAGCGCCGCGCCCTGCGGACCCCACGCGCCCAGCAGCAGCGGCGGGTCGGGCCGCCGCACGTCGTAACGCAGCGCGGTGCCGGGGGCGAGCGAAAAGACCTTCCCGGTGAAGCCGCTGCGGTCGCCGCGCAGCAGGCGGTAGACGACCTGGACGGCCTCATCGATCGTGGTCAGCGGCCGCGGCTGCGGCAGGCCGACAGCGCCCAGCCAGGTCCCCCGGGCCAGACCCAGGTAGGCCCGCCCGTGCGAGGCCAGGTCCAGGGCGGCGATCTGACCGGCGATCTCGTACGGCGCCATCGAGTACGGGTTCAGGCAGGCCGCGCCGAGGCGTACCCGCTCGGTCGCCTGCGCCATCTCCAGCAGCGGGAAGATCGGCGGCTGGTACATCAGGTCGCCGAAGACGGTGAGCACGTCGAAGCCGTGCGCCTCGGCGGCGCGGGCCAGCCGGGCGTAGGCGCCGGCCGGCTTGTCGCTCTGCAGGCCGAGTCCGATCTCGACCGTCATGTCAGGTCCGCCGAGTTCATCGTGCGCCGGCAGGTCCGTTCCACCTTCATGACGAGCCGCTCCTCCGGGTCGGGGCAGATGAAGTGGGAGTCCTGGGCCAGCCAGTCCCCCGGCGCCAGGTCACGCTGCTTGGCGGCGAGGAAGGGCAGCACCGAGGCGAGCGCGTACACGCAGAAGTGCTTTCCCTCGGGCAGCCGCAGGTGAGCGCTGTTGGTGAGTTCGAAGTGGTCGCCCACGGCCATGCCGCACACCGACCGGCCCTCGATCCGGTCGACTGTCACCTTCAGGTCGTAGATCTCCATGTCGCCGTCGTCGCTGTCGCTCACGGCCCCTCCCCCTCCTCGATCCGTACGATGATCTTGCCGGTGGTCCGGCGTTCGGCCAGCTCGGTGAGCGCCGCGGGCGCCTCGTCCAGCGACACCACGCGGCTGACCGGCGGCCGGACCGCGCCGGAGACGCACATGTCGAACAGTTCCTGGTAGGCGGCCTCGACGGCGCTCGCCCGGCGCCACGGGTACTGCGAGCCCCAGGAGAGGCCGACGAGCGTCGCGTTCGCCGCCATCAGCCGCAGCGGGTCGACTGGCGGCGGCGTGCCACCCGCCGCGCCCACCGCGACCAGGCGGCCCTCGAACGCCAGGCAGTCGCAGGAGCGGGCGAACACGTCGCCGCCCACCGGGTCCACCACGACGTCCACGCCCCGGCCGCCGGTGGCCGCCAGCACGGCGGGCACGAAGTCCGCCGCGGTGTAGTCGATCGCGACCGCGGCGCCGTGGTCGCGGCAGATCGCGGTCTTGGCCGGACCGCCCGCGGTGGCCAGGACCCGCGCGCCGCGGGCGACGGCGAGCTGGATCGTGGCGATGCCGACCCCGCCGGCGCCCGCGTGCACCAGCACCGTCTGCCCGGCGGTGACACCGGCCCGCTCCAGCGCGAACCACGCGGTCTGGTAGGTGACCGGCAGCGCCGCGGCGGTCACCGGGTCGACGGTGGACGGTCGCGGTACGACCACCGCGGCGTCCACGGTGACGGTCGTGCCGAGCGCGCCGCGCGGCAGCGCCGGGCAGGCGAGCACCTCCCGGCCCAGCAGGTGCTCGACCCCGGCGCCGGCGGCGACGACCCGTCCGGCCGCCTCCACGCCGGGTGTCATCGGCGGGTCCGGCCGCACCGGGTACTCGCCCCGGCAGAGCATGACGTCCAGGAAGTTCAGCCCCACCGTACGCACGGCGAGCCGCACCTCGCCGGGGCCGGGCGGCGGGTCGTCGGGCAGGTCGGCGACCGACAGCACGTCCGCCGGCTCGCCGGTCCGCCCGGCGACCAGCCGCCGGATCACGCCGCGCCCACCGGTTCCCGGACCAGCTCGGCGTGGTGGTGCACGATCACCCAGCGGCCGTCGATCCGGCGCACCACGTCGGTGACCCGGGTGATCTCCGGCTCGTCGTCCGGGCCGAGCTGCGAGACCAGCTCGTACCGGGCCACGCCGAAGTCGTCCCAGACGTCGATGCGCTTGTCCCGCGCGGCGAGCACCGCCAGCCGGGGCCGCTGCCCCGCGGCGTCCCGCCGGGCGCGGTACTCGTCCAGCTCGGCGCGGGTCCGCAGCGGCCCGGGCAGGTGCGTCTCCCAGGTGGTCACCTCGGGGTGCAGGTGCGTGTCGAACCGCTGCTGGTCCCCGGCGAGGAACGCGTCGTACATGTCATCGATGCCGGCGGCGATCGCCGCCGCGCCTGCCTGCGCGAACATCATCGCGTCTCCTCCTGGTTCCGGTCGTCGCGGGCGATCTGCCCGCCCTTCATCACCCACCGCACGTCCCGGAAGGCCGAGGTGTCGGCCAGCGGGTCGGCGTCGGTCGCGATCAGGTCGGCCAGCTTGCCGGCCTCGACGGTGCCGAGGTCGGACTCCGCGCCGAGCCACCGGATCGGCCCGAGGGTGCCGGCGTGGATGGCCCGCGCGGTGCCGATCCGCTCGGACATGTACTCCAGCTCCCGGATCGAGGCGGTGGTGCCCTCGAACTCCCAGAACGGGGGCATGTCGCTGCCGAGCAGCACCTCCACGCCGGCGGCGATCGCCATGTCGAAGCTCTCCAGGTGCCGGGGGCCGGCGCCGAGCGACCGGCACTGCATCCACTCCGGTACGCCCAGCTCGTCGAAGAACTCCTTGCACCGGGTCACCAGCAGCGTCGGCACGAGCGCGGTGCCGCGCTCGGCCATTCGCGCCGCGACCTGCGGGGTGAGCTGGTAGCCGTGCTCCACGCAGTCCAGTCCCAGATCCACGGCCGCGCCGATCACGTCGGCCGGTCCGGCGTGCGCGGTCACCTTGCGGCCCCACGCGTGCGCGGTCTCGATCACCGCGGTCATCTCGTCGGCGAACAACTGGGGCGTGTGGATGCTCTCGTGCTCACCGGCGATGCCACCCGAGATCATCACCTTGATCAGGTCCGCGCCCGCCTTGATCTGGCTGCGGACGCCCCGGCGGAAGCCCACCGGGCCGTCGCATTCGAGCGTGTCGTTGCTCTCGTGGCCGTGCCCGCCGGTGCACACCAGCGCCCGGCCGGCGGTGTAGATGCGCGGACCCGGCACGCGCCCGGCGTTGATCGCCCGCCGCAGCGCGAAGTCGGCGTGGTCCTTCTCCGCCACGCAGCGCACTGTGGTCACGCCGGAGTGCAGCGTGCGCCGCGCCCCGTCGGCCATGTAGTGGGCGAGGTCGTACGAGCCCATCCCCTTGACGCCCTCGCCGGCGGAGCCGGGCAGCGACAGCGAGAAGTGGGTGTGCATGTTGACCAGGCCGGGCGTCAGGTACGCGCCGTCGAGGTCCACCTCGGTCAGCCGGCCGGCGGCGCGCGCATGCCCGGCCACCTCGGCGTACGGCCCGACGGCGGCGATCCGGTCACCCCGGACCCACACCCCGGCACCGGTCACGGGCGCCATGCCGTCCACCACGCGGGCGTCCAGCACTGTGCAGTTGCCGAGCAGCACGCTCGGCTGCTCGGGCGAATAGGCGGCACTCACGCGATCACTCCATAAACGTCTCGGGCGGCCCGGGCCGAGACGTAGCCCTCGGCCACGTCCCGTCGCACCGCCTCTGGATCCCGACTCCTCGGGTCACCGTGCCCGCCGCCACCGGCGGTCAGCAACGTCACCCGGTCCCCCACCGCCACCGCGGTACGCCGTGTGCTCACCCGGTGCTCGCGGTCCGTGCCCGGGAACACCACCACCTGGTTCGGCTCCGGCTGCTCGCCGCCGGCCAGCGCCCACGGCGCGGTCCTCGTCTTCTTGATCACCGTCAGGAACTCACCCGGTGTCACGAACCGGATGTCCCGCCGCAGGCCGCAGCCGCCCCGGAACCGGCCGGCGCCACCGGAGTCGGTACGGATCTCCAGGCGCTCGAAGAACATCCCGGTCTTCGACTCCAGCACCTCGACCGGCGTGTTGCGCGCCTGGGTCTGGCACAGGTGGTTCGCCGGTCCGATGCCGTCGTGCCGGGGCGTGCCGCCCCACCCGACCGGGTCGTTGTTGCTGACCGCGAACATGTCGCCGGTGTCCGGGTGCAGGCCGACCATCATGAACCCGGGCACGTCACCGCCGGAGGACGCGGGCAGCCGGTCCGGCATGCCCTGCGCCAGCGCCTTGAGGATCAGCTCCAGCGCGACGGTGCCGGTCCACTGGGTGAACGTGGCGGCCGGGTACTGCGCGTGGAACAGCGTGCCGGGTTCGGCGCGTACCCGCAGCGGCGCGAAGTGCCCGGCGTTGGTCTGCTCGTGCGGCGTCGTGACGCCCTTGAACGCGACCCGGCAGGTGGCGATGGTGGCCCCGAGCGGCAGGTTCACCGGCCCGGGCACCGCCGGGGACGAGCCGGCGAAGTCCACTGTGAACTCGCCGTCGGCGACCGTGACGGTGACCCGCATGAGGATGGGCTCGTCGGTGACGCCGTCGTCGTCGAGCCAGTCCTCGGCGGTCCAGCTGCCCTGGGGCAGCGCGGCCACCGCCTCGCCGGCGCGCTGCGCGGCGGCGTCGATCACCCGGTCGATCACCGCGTCGACCACCGCGGGGCCGTAGTCGCGGTACAGCTCGGTCACCCGCCGATCGCCGGTACGCAGCGCGGCGATCTGCGCGTTGAGGTCGCCGATGACGAGCTCCGGCATCCGCGAGTTGAACCGGATCAGCTCGTGGATCTCGCGCACCGGCTCACCCCGGTCGTACACCTTCGTGCCGGGGAAGATGATCCCCTCCTGGTGCATGTCCGTGGAGTCGAGCACGTAACCGGGATCCTTGGCGCCCAGGTCCATCCAGTGCGCCCGGATGCACAGGAACCCGATCAGCTCCTCGCTGTCCGGCAGCACGACCGGCGCGAACATCGTCGCGTCGTACGTGTGCGCCGCGTTCCAGTACGGGTAGTTGAGCAGCACCACGTCGCCGCGGCGCAGGTTCTCCCGGCCGACGTACTCGACGCCCTTGCGCAGCGAGTAGTCGTTGGCGCCGAGGAAGCGGGACAACCCCGTGGACTCCGCGACCAGCCGAAGCCGCCGGTCGTAGACGGAGATGCCGAAGTCGTACACCTCGTAGATCACCGGATTGAACGCGGTGCGCACCAGCGCGGCCCGCATCTCCTCGGCGGCCGAGACGAGGTGGCTGCGGACGACCTCGACGGTTGCCCCGTCGACCGTCGGCTCACCCATCGACGTCCACTCCGTAGACGTCCCGGGCCGCCTCCCGGGAGACGTAGCCCTCGGCCACGTCCCGCCGGACCGCCTCGGGGTCGCGGCCGCGCGGGTCGCCGTGCCCGCCGCCACCGGCGGTCAGCAGCGTGACCCGGTCGCCCGCCGCCACCACGGTGCGCTTCGTGCTCACCCGGTGCTCGCGGTCGGTGCCCGGGAACACCACGATCTGGTTCGGCTCCGGCTGCTCGCCGCCGTCGAGCGCCCACGGCGCGCTCTTGGTCTTCTTGATCACGGTGAGGAACTCGCCCGGGGTCAGGAACCGGATGTCCCGCCGCAGGCCGCAGCCACCCCGGAACCGGCCCGCGCCACCGGAGTCCGCGCGGATCTCCCAGCGCTCGAAGAACATCCCGGTCTTGGCCTCCATGACCTCGATCGGGGTGCCCCGGCCGGTGCTGCCGGAGACGTGCGTGGCGGCGTCCATGCCGTCGTGCTGCGCGGTGCCGCCCCAGCCCACCAGGTCGTTGTTGCTGACCGCGAACATCTTCCCGGTGTCCGGGTGCAGGCCGACCATCATGAAGCCGGGCACGTCGCCGCCGGAGGAGGCGGGCAGCCGGTCCGGCATGCCCTGGGCCAGCGCCTTGAGGATCAGCTCCACCGCCACGATGCCGGTCCAGAGCGTGAACGTGGGCTGCGGGTAGACGGCGTGGAACAGGCTGCCCGGCTCGGCCCGCACCTCCAGCGGTGCCACGGTGCCGGCGTTCGACGGCTCGTCCCGCGACGTCAGCGACTTCAGCACGACCTTGCAGATCGCCTCCGTCGCCCCGAACGGCATGTTGATCGGGCCGCGGGTGGCGGGCGCCGAGCCGGCGAAGTCGACGACGAAGCGCCCGTCGGCGATGGTCACCGTGACGCGCATCTTCACCGGGTCGTCGGTGATGCCGTCGTCGTCCACCCAGTCCTCGGCGGTCCAGGTGCCCTGCGGCAGCGTCGCCAGCGCCGCGCGGGCGCGGGCCTCACCGTCGGCGATGATGCGGTCGATCGCCTGGTCGACGGTGTCCCGGCCGAACTTCTCGATGATCTCCAGCATCCGGCGCTCGCCGGTACGCAGCGCGGCGATCTGCGCGTGCAGGTCACCGAGCACCGCGTCGGGCATCCGCGAGTTGAAGCGGATCAGCTCGTGGATCTCGCGCACCGGCTCGCCCCGGGACACGACCTTGGTGCCCGGGAAGATCAGCCCTTCCTGGTGCATGTCGGTCGAGTCCAGCACATAGCCCGGGTCCTTGGCGCCCAGGTCCATCCAGTGCGCGCGGACGCAGAGGAAACCGACCAGGTCGCCGTCCGCCTCCGGGTCGGCCTCGTCCGGCCGGAACACCGGCGCGAACAGCGTCGCGTCGTACGCGTGCGCCGCGTTCCAGTACGGGTAGTTGAGCAGCACCACGTCGCCGCGGTGCAGGTTCTCCCGGCCCACGTACTCCACGCCCTTGCGCAGCGAGAAGTCGTTCGCGCCGAGGAAGAACGTCAGGCCGGTGGCCTCGGCGACCAGCCGCAGGTCGGCGTCGTACATCGACAGGCCGAAGTCGTGCACCTCGTAGATGACCGGGTTGAACGAGGTACGGATGAGGGTGGCCCGCATCTCCTCCGCGGCCGACAGCAGATAGCTGCGGACGACCTCGACCTGGGCTCCGTCCAGCGTGGTCATGCGGCTTCCTCCAGGGTGACGAGCAGGTATCCGTGGTCGTCGACGGTGACCCGCTGGCCGCTGGGCACCACTGTGGTGGAGGTGCCCTCGTCGATCAGCGCCGGTCCGTCGAAGGTGTCGCCCGGCTCCAGGCGGGCTCGGTCGTAGACGGCGAACGGCACCACCGCCTGCTGCCCGAAGTCGTACGCGTCGCGGTGGGTCAGCAGCGCCTGCGCCGGGTCGCCGTCACCGCGCGCCAGCGTCTCCAGCTCGGGCCGGTCGGTGCGCCCGATGCCGCGCACCCGCAGGTTGAGGATCTGCAGCGGGTTGCCCATGGTGTGGCCGTACCGGGTGCGGTGCGTCTCGTCGAACGCGGCCCGGATCGCGTCGCGGTCCAGCCCGCGCCCGACGGTGACCATCAGGCTGTGCTCCTGGCCCAGGTAGCGCAGCTCGAACTGCCGCTCCAGCACCGCCTCGCCGGCCGGCACGCCCTGCGCCACCAGCGACGCGACCGCCTCGGCCTCGACGGCCTTGAACAGCTGCTCCAGCTCCGCCAGGTCCGCGTCGTCGAGCGTGGCCATCACGGTGCGGCTGAAGTCGTTGACGATGTCGGCCGAGAGCATGCCCCAGGCGGAGAAGCCGGACGGGGCGAACGGCACGATCACCTCGCCGATGCCCATCTCGCGGGCCAGCAGCGGCGCCAGCAGCGGTCCGGCGCCGCCGAACGCGAGCAGCGCGAACTGCCGGGGGTCGTGACCCCGCTCGACGGTGATCTGCCGGACCGCGCCGACGGTGCGGGCCAGCAGCACGTCGAAGACGCCCGCCGCCGCGTTCTCCACGGTGAGGCCGAGCGGCTCGGCGAGCTGCTCGGTGATCGCGGCGCGCGCCTCGGCGTCGCGCAGCCCCATGGTGCCGGCGAGGAACCGGTCCGGGTCCATGTAGCCGAGCACCACCGCGGCGTCGGTGACAGTCGGCTTGGTGCCGCCCCGGCCGTAGCAGACCGGGCCGGGGTCGGCGCCGGCGCTCTGCGGGCCGACCTTGAGCAGGCCGTGGTCCAGCCAGGCGATCGAGCCGCCGCCGGCGCCGATGGTCCGGATGTCGTACGTCGGGATGAGCAGCGG
Organism: Micromonospora sp. CPM1; assembly: GCF_023896895.1. Taxonomy (NCBI): domain Bacteria; kingdom Bacillati; phylum Actinomycetota; class Actinomycetes; order Micromonosporales; family Micromonosporaceae; genus Micromonospora; species Micromonospora sp. CPM1. The sequence goes on along the minus strand of NZ_JAMHIU010000011.1, from coordinate 117,534 downwards.
GAAGTGCTCCAGCTGGGCCTCGTACGCGGCGACCGGGTTGCCGCGCTCGATCACGCAGGCGTCCAGCGAGGTGCCGCCGATGTCGAACGTGAGCACGTTGTCCCGGCCCAGCTCGGAGGCGACGTACGCGGCGCCGACGATGCCACCGGCCGGGCCGGAGAGCACTGTGTGCGTGGGTGCGGTCTTGGCGACCGCGCTGGTCATCGAGCCGCCGCCGGACCGCATGATCAGGAAGCGCCCGGCGAAGCCGCGCTCGGCCAGGCCGGACTCCAGCTCGTCCACGTACCGCTCGAAGATCGGCCGGATGTACGCCTCCAGCACCGTGGTGCTGGTCCGCTCGTACTCCCGGTACTCGCGCACGATGTCGGTCGACAGCGACAGGCTGACCTCGGGGAACTCCTCGTGGATCAGGCGCGCGGCCTCCCGCTCGTGACCCGGGTCGAGGAACGAGTGCAGGAAGCAGATGGCGATGGAGGTGACCTGCTCGTCCACCACGAGCCTGCGCGCGGCCTCCCGGACGCTGTCCGGGTCCAGCGGCTCCACCACGCGGCCCCGGTAGTCCAGCCGGCCCCGCACGCCCGCGGTGAAGCGGCGCTGCACCAGGCTCTCCGGCCGCTGGTACTGGAAGTCGTACATGTGGTCGGACGGCACGTTGCCGCGGCCGATCAGGAAGATGTCCCGGAAGCCCTCGTTGGTGATGATGCCGGTACGGCCACCACGCCGCTCCAGCACCGCGTTGAGGCCGAGCGTGGTGCCGTGGATGAACAGCTCCACCTCGGACAGGTCGGTGCCGAGCGCGGTGATCGCGTTGAGGACACCGTCCGCGGGCCGGGCCGGGGTCGTCGCCGCCTTGCGGAAGCGGACCCGGTTGGTGCGCGTGTCGAGTTCCATGGCGTCCACGAAGGTCCCGCCGATGTCGACGGCGAGCCGGATGGGGCGACGGGTCATGGCGTGACAGCCTGCCTTCCGATGAGGGCGGGAAGCTCGGGAACTCGCCAGCAGGCGGCCCGGCTCTCGCCGTACGACTGAAGCTCCTGCTGCTCCGCTCGGCACCGGTCGGTGACGAACGGGCACCGGGCGGCCAGTGGGCACCCGGTCGCGGCGTCGGCTTCCTCCAGGTCCTTGACCAGCTCGACGGCCTCGCCGTCGGACCCGGTCGTCCCGCCGAGGCGGGGGGCGCTGCCCAGCAGCGCCCGGGTGTACGGGTGCCGGGGCGTGTCGAACACGACGTCCACCGGTCCCTCCTCGACGACGCGGCCGAGGTAGAGCACCACGACCCGGTCGGCGAACCCGCGCACCGTGGCCAGGTCGTGGGAGATGAACACCGAGGCGCGGTCCGCGTCGGCCGCCACGTCGGCGATCACGTCGAGGATCTGCGCCTGGACGGTGACGTCCAGGGCCGAGGTCGGCTCGTCGAACACGATCAGGTCCGGCTCGCCGACCAGCGCGCGGGCGATGCCGATGCGTTGCGCCTGACCGCCGGACAGCTCGTGCGGGTAGCGCTGGAGGATCGACCGGTCCAGCTCCATCCGGTCCAGCACGGCGGCGACGCGCTCGGCCCGCTGGGCCGGGGACAGGCCCGCGGCGCGCAGCGGCTCGGCGATGGAGTCGCCGACGGGACGGCGCGGGCTGAGCGAGCCGATCGGGTCCTGGAACACGAGCTGCGCCCGGGTCCGGGCCCGGCGCAGCGCCCGGCCCCGCGGCCGGGGGCGGCCCGGCTGCTTGACCAGCGCCTGCCCGGCGACCGTGACGGTGCCGGACGTGGGCGCGACCAGACCCATGACGAGCTTGGCGAGCGTGCTCTTGCCGCAGCCGCTCTCGCCGACCACGCCCAGCGTCTCGCCCGGCCCGAGCCGCAGCGTGACGCCGCGCAGCGCGTGGTGCCCGCCGGAACCGAAGCGGCTGCGGTAGACGACGTGCGCGTCCTCGATCTCCAGCACTGCGGGCTTCGCGTCCGAGGCCGCGACCGCGCCGGACGCCGCCGGCGTGTGCGACGTCCGCGGCAGGCCGGCGTCCAGCGGCCGGGTCTGCGGGTGGAAGCAGGCGAGCGACCACTCACCACCACCGGGCACCGGCACGGTGGCCGGACGACGGGACGAGCAGGTGCCGTCGGCGTGCGCGCACCGGGCGACGAACGGGCAGTTGTGCGGCGCCTCGGTGAGCAGCGGCATGGCGCCGGGGGTGGCGACGACCGGCCGGCCGCCGACGTCCGGCACCGAGCGCAGCAGCGCCCGGGTGTACGGGTGCGCGGGCTCCCGCAGCACCTGCGCGGCCGGTCCGCTCTCCACCACGGTGCCGGCGTAGAGCACCACCACCCGGTCGCAGACCTCCGCGATGGACGCCAGGTCGTGCGAGATCAGCAGGACGCCCCGGCCGTCGGTGTCGGCGGCGTGCCGGAACTGGCGCAGGATCTCCCGGGTCAGCGTCACGTCCAGGCCGGTGGTCGGCTCGTCGGCGATCAGCAGCTCCGGCGCGCAGCCGGTGGCCAGCGAGATCATCACGCGCTGGGCCATGCCGCCGGACAGCTCGTGGGCGTACGCGTCGAGCCGGCGCTGCGGGCTGCGGATGCCGACCGCCTCGAACAGCTCGCGCGCCGCCTCCCTGGCCCGCTCGCCGGACATCTCCTGGTGGGTGGCGAGCCGGTCGACGAGCTGCTTGCCGATGGTGCGGGTGGGGCTGAGCGCGCCGCGCGGGTTCTGGAAGCAGATCGCCACTCCCCGCCCGCGGTGGGCGGCGAGCGCGGCGTCGTCCATGCGCAGCACGTCCGAGTCGCCGAAGCGCACCCGGCCGGTGGCGTGCGAGCCGCCGGGCAGCAGCCCGACGACGGCGCGGGCCACCATGCTCTTGCCGCCGCCGCTCTCGCCGACCAGGCCGACGACCTCGCCGGGTCGTACGGCGAAGCTGACGCCGCTGAGCGCTGCCACCTGCCGGCCGGGCCGGCGGATCGTGACGGAGAGGTTCTCGATCGACAGCATGGTCACCGCCGCTTCGCGTTGGCGCGGTCCTGCAGGCCTTCGCCGAGCAGGCTGAACCCCAGGACGCAGACGAACAGGGCCAGGCCGGGCGGGACCGAGGTCCACCACCGGCCGCCGACCACGTCCGCGGCGCCGAGGCTGATCATGGCGCCCCACTCCGCCTCGGGGATGCTCACGCCCAGGCCGAGGAAGGAGAGCCCGGCCAGGGTGAGCATGGCCCAGCCGCAGTTCAGCGGCGCGATGACCCGGACCGGGGTGAGGCTGTTCGGGAGCAGGTGCCGCCAGAGCACGCCGACCGGCGACGCCCCGGAGGTGATCGCGGCGTCCACGAACGGCAGTTCCCGCAGCGACCGCACCTCGGCGCGGACCAGCCGGGCGTACGCCGGCGCGTTCACCGCCGCGATCGTGATGATCAGGTTGATCGTGCCGTTGCCGAGCAGGGCGGCCACGGCCAGCGCCAGGATGAACGTGGGGAACGACTGGAAGATGTCGACCACCCGCATCAGCACGTCGTCGAGCCAGCCGCCGAAGTAGCCGGCGACCAGGCCGAGCAGCGTGCCGACGACCACGGCGAGCGCGACAGCGGCCAGGGCGATGCCCAGGTCGAGCCGGGCGGCGTAGAGCACCCGGCTCCAGATGTCCATGCCGTTGCCGTCGGTGCCGAGCAGGTGGCTGCCGCCCGGGGCGACCAGGGTGTTCGCCGCGTCGATCTCGGTCTCGCCCCACTGGCTCAGCAGCGGCGCGAACACCGCCACCAGCGCGACCACCGACAGGATGCTCGCCCCGGCGATGATCATGCGGCGGGCGAAACGGCTGTCCCGGTCACCGCCGGGCACCACCACCGGCGCGGCGGCGGGACCGTCGGGGACGGTTCGCAGCTCGGCCATCAGAGCCTCACTCTCGGGTCGAGGATCGCGTGGACCACGTCGGCGATGAGGAACACCAGCACGTAGCACAACGCGATGACCAGCACCGACGCCTGCACCACCGGGTAGTCCCGGTAGAGCAGGCCGCGCAGGGCCCACTGGCCGAAGCCCTGCCACGAGTACACGTACTCGACGAGCACGGTGGAGCCGATCGCCGTACCGAAGACCAGCGCGGCGAGCGACGGCAGCCGGACCAGCGTCGCCCGCAGCAGGTAGCCGTAGTGCAGCGTCCGGTCGCGCAGCCCGTGCGCCTTGGCCGCGGCGTACGACTCGGAGTGCAGCACCTCCAGCGCGGAGGCCCGGACGCTGCGCAGCAGCGGGGCGACCACGCCGACCACGAGGGTCAGCACCGGCAGCACGAGGTACGCCGCGGCCGAGGCGATCGCCGGCCCGTTGGCGGTTAGGACGGCGTCGACGAGATCGGCGCCGGTGAGCGGGGTCAGGCCGGTGTCCGGGTCGACCCGGCCGTTGGGCGCCGGGAACCAGCCGAGGATGCTGTAGCCGACGAGCACCAGCACCAGGCCGAGCCAGAACTCCGGTACGGAGTTGCCGACCAGCGCGAAGATCCGGACGCTGTGGTCCCCGGCCCGGTTGGCCCGCTTGGCCGACCAGATGCCCAGCACCGTCGCCACCACGAGCGCGATGGTCACCGAGATGACCACGAGCTCCAGGGTCGGACCCACCCGGAGCGCCATCTCCGAGCCCACGGAGCTGCCGCTCTGGATCGAGGTCCCGAAGTCACCGGTCAACAGCCCGCCGAGGTAGTCGAGGAACTGCTGCCACAGTGACTGGTCGAGCCCGAAGCGGGCCCGGGCCGCGGCGGCGTCCTCCTCGGTGGCGTTCTGCCCGAGGATGCTGCGGACGGGGTCGCCCGGCAGCACTCGGACCAGGAGGAAGGCCAGGACGACCACTCCGAGCAGAACGGGGATCAGCTGGAGCAGTCGCCTGGCGACGAACCGGAAGATACGCATGGGTGGGTGACGTCCCTAGGCCGAAGCGCTCAGGTAGCGCAGGCGGGCGAGGCCGTCCATCGGCTGCACCCAGCCGGCGACGGATTCCCGGACGGGCAGGTTGAAGTTGGGCTGGCAGATGACCACCCACGGCACGTCGGCGGCGAGGATCTCCTGGACCCGCTTCCACAGCGCGTTGCGGGCGCCCGTGTCGACAGTGGTGTGCGACTTCTCGTAGATCTGCTCGATCTCCGGGTTGGTGTAGTTCGAGTAGTTGAGGTTGGCGCCCTTGACGAAGCTGGTCGCCAGCATGTACTCGACGTCGTCCACCCAGAGCTGCCCGGAGGTGATCTGGAGCGGGATGTTCTTCTTGGTCCGCCGCTCGCCGAGGGTCGCCGGGTCGAGCGGGGTCAGCTTGAGCCGGATGCCGGCCTTGGCCGCCTCGCTCTGCACCTGGACGGCGATCTTCTGCTGCTCCTCGTTGTCGGCCTCGAAGACCAGCTCGGAGTCGAGCGACGCCCGGCCGGCGGCGGCCATGGCGGCCTTCGCCTTTTCCAGGTCGTGGGTGAACGGGTAGCCGCTCTCGTCGTACCCGGGCATGTCCAGCGGGACCGGGCTCTTGGCCGCGCGGGCGTCGCCGCCGTACACGTTGTTGATGATCTGCTCGTAGGGCACCGCGTAGGCGAGCGCCTTGCGCACGTTCACGTCGTTGAACGGCGCCGCGGTGACCGACATCTGGATGGCGACCTGGCGGTTGCTGGCCGCTGAGATGACCTTGATGCCCGGGGCCTTCTTGAGGTCCTGGATGTCGCGCTGGCTGATGCCGAGGGCGATGTCGATGTCACCGGCCTGGAGCTGGAGCCGCTGGTTGGAGGCGGCCGGCACGACCGAGATCCGGATGGTCGGCGTCTTGGCCGGGTCCGGGCCCGGGTAGCCGGTGTTGGCGCTGAGCTCGATCTCCTGGCCCTGGGTGGCCTTGGCGACGTTGAAGTAGCCGCCGGTGGGCGGGTTCTTCGCGAACCAGTCCTTGGCCCAGGGGTCGCTGGCGCTGGCGTGCTTCTTGGCCTCGACGGAGTCGAAGACGTACAGCGAGATCGCCTGGATCTGCCGGGTGAGCGCGCTGGGGAACGCCTGGTGGAACTCCACCGTGTAGTCGTCGACCACCTTGACCTGGTCGGCGCTGGTGAGGCCGATGGTGCGGTAGACGCCGGCGACGTTGGCCTGGGCGGCGAACGCGCGGTCCTTCGACCACTTGACGTCGGCGGCCTTCATCTCGTTGCCGCTGGCGAACTTCACGCCGCGGCGCAGCTTGAGCGTCCACACCTTCTGCTCGGCGTCCGGCTCGAACGACTCGGCGAACGTCGGGGTGATGTTCTGGGTGTCGAGGATCTGGCTGCCGCCGGCGTTGGTGACCCCGTAGTCGATCAGGTACGGGAAGACGTTCTTGTAGAGCATCAGCGCGGTCAGGTCGAAGCCGACGAAGTCCTGGTCCCAGCTCGACAGGTAGCTGGAGACGGCGATGCGCAGCGTCTTGGCGGAGGCGCCGCCGGACTTGCCGTCCGTGGACTTGTTACCGCTGTCCGCGGCGCAGGCGCCGGTGGCGAACAGGAGCGCGACGCTGCCGCCCAACTGCAGGACGCCGCGGCGGGAGAGCGCGGGCGAGGAGGCGCCCGGACGGGGTGAACGAGCCATGAGAAGTCCTCCTAGAAGCACGAGGCAGATGGCCCGAGCAGCGGACCTACCAGGAGTTCTACCGGATTTAGCACCAGTGAACAATAGGGTGAACGGTGTTCAGTGAACACGGCTGCGCAACGAAACGAAAGCGCTCCCGAAGTGCGGGATAGCCGCGCTGTCAGCGTTCACATGGGTTCACACAAACGTTACGTACGGCGGATCGAACGGGGCCGGGAACGCCGATGACCCCGGGAGGGACACCCGGGGTCATCGTCTCGCGCGGTGGTTCGCGCGGGTCAGGGGCGGACGGTCTCCTCGGACGCGCCGGTGATCATCGAGACGATCTCGTTGCGGCTGGTCTCGGTGATGCCGCGCACGCCGACCTGGCGTCCCCGGCGCAGCACCGCCACCCGGTCGGCGATGCGGAACACCTGGTCCAGGTTGTGGCTGACCACGAGCACGGCCGCGCCCCGCTCCCGCAGCTTCAGGATCAGCTGCTCCACCTTGGCGGTCTCGGCCACGCCCAGCGCCGCGGTCGGCTCGTCCATCAGCACCAGGCCGCTGGCCCAGTGGGTGGCGCGGCAGATCGCCACCGCCTGCCGCTGGCCGCCGGACAGGTCCCGGATGGTCGCCTTCGCGCTGGGGATGCGTACGTCCAGCGCGTCCACCAGCTCCTGCGTCTCCCGGGCCATCCGGCGCCGGTCCAGCAGCCGCAGCGGACCGCGGGTGAGTTCCCGGCCCAGGAACATGTTCATGTAGACCGGCTGCGAGTCGGCCAGGGCCAGATCCTGGTAGACCACCTCGACGCCCTGCCGGCGGGCGTCGGAGGCGTCCCGGAACGTCACCGGCCGCCCGTGCATCTCCAGCTCGCCCTCGGTGGGCTGGTACACCCCCGAGATGATCTTCACGAGGGTGGACTTGCCGGCGCCGTTGTCGCCGACCAGCGCGGTGATCTGGCCGGCGGCCAGTTCCAGGTCGAAGCGCTCGATCGCGACGACGCCGCCGAACTGCTTACGGATGCCGCGCAACCGCAGCGGCGGGGCGCCCGCCCTGGTCGCGTCGGTCTTGTCGGTGACCGTGCTCATCATGCCCTCCCTGCGCTGCGAGCGGTGTGGTTGCCGGTGCCGGGGCCGCCGACCGCGTGGATGTCGTCCAGCCCGATCGGCGCCGAGCCGTCGGCGGCGTACACGCCGGCCACGGCCGGGGCGCCCGACCGGACGCCGGTCACGCCCGCCGTCAGCGCCCGCGTGACGAACGCCTGCGGCCGGAAGCCGAACAGGACCGTGTCGCCGGGCGCGACGCCCGGCGCCGCCGTCACGTCGGCCATCGCGTAGTAGTCGATCGCCTCCGGCGCGGGCATCTCCACGTCGACCAGGTACGCGTCGTCGAGACCACCGCCCCGGGGCACGATCAGCGCCCGGGTGCCGCCCAGGCCCAGCACCGGGTCGACGTAGAGCCCGCCGCCGAAGACGTACGCCCGCCCGTCCCACAGGTGGGACACCTCGCTGACGTAGAGCACGGCCGGCTCCTCGACCAGGTCGGTGACCGCGTGCCAGGGCGTGGTGCCGGTGAGCCCGTGACCGGGTTCGACCTGCGTCACGCCCGCCTCGGCCAGCGTGGGCAGGATCGCCGCCGACGTCGTACCCGGGGCGTTGATCTCGACGTGCGACCACCCGGCGGCGCGCAACGCCGCGGCGGCGCTCCGCAGGGTGCCGAGGTTGGGGGTCGGCACGACCCGCCCGGCGGCCGGATCGAACAGCTGGGTCGGGAAGCTGGTGACACCGGCGAACCGGGCGCCGTCGAGGGCGTCGAGCCGGTGGGCCACAGCGACGACCTCCTCGGCCGGCCAGCCGCCCTCGTGGCCCCGGTAGAACCGGTCGCCGGGAGCCGCGATCCGGGCGAGCAGCGCCTGCTCCCGCCCGGCCGCCGCGCTCGCGGCGGCCGCCTCGGCGGCCTTGGCGTCGTTGAAGACCGTCCAGTACGCGGGCGCGAGCGCGGCGGCGACCGCGGCCTCGTGCCGGGGGATCTGCACCAGGTGGCCGAGGTGACCGATGCCGAGCCCGCCGCGCCGGTCGGCGAGCGCGCACTGGAGGTCGACGCCGACCGCCTCGGTGATGCCCGCGTCGCGGACCGTCCGGCAGAAGTCGGGGTTGCGCCCGACCTGCTTGGTCATGGCGTAGACGGACAGCCCGAACCGGTCGGCCTCGCCCCGGATGGCGGCGGCGTTCGCGGCGACCGTGTCCAGGTCCAGCGCGTAGCAGTTGGCCGGCAGGTCACCGCTGCCGTGCAGGTTCGCGGCGGCGGCGAGCAGGCCCGGATTGCGGCGTCGCAGCAGGTCCAGAAACATGCGTGTGCTTCCTTCCGGGTCAGCTTCGCCGCTCGCGCAGCGAGAGGGAGACGGCCACCAGGATGATCGCGCCGCGCGCCATCATCTGCTGCGACACGGACAGGCCGGCCAGGATCAGGCCGTTGTTGAGCATGCCCATCAGCAGGCTGCCCAGCACCGCGCCGATGATCGAGCCCTTGCCGCCGAAGAGGCTGGTCCCGCCCACGATCACGGCGGCGATCACGGACATCAGGTCGGCCTCGCCGAGGGTGTACCGGGCGCCCTGGAGGCGGCCGGCGTACAGCAGGCCGGCCATCGCTGCGCACATCGCGCTGCCCATCAGCACCATGATCTTGACGCGGATCACCTTGATGCCGCTGACCCGGGCCGCCGCGACGTTGTCGCCGATGGCGAGCGTGTGCGCGCCGTACCGGGTCTGCCGCAGCACGAGGTAGCCGACCACTGCCGCCGCCACCGACCAGAGCACCAGGCCGGGGATGCCGAGGATCTCGCCCTGGCCGAAGAAGGACAGGAACGCGTCGTTGCTGACCGGCACCGACTGGAGGCCGGTGACCTCGCGGGCCAGACCGGCCACCGCACCCATGGTGGCGAGCGTGACCAGGAAGCTGGGCAGCCGCACGAGCGTCACGAAGACGCCGTTGACCAGGCCGACCGCCGCGCCGGCGGCGAGGCCCGCGGCCACGCCGAGCAGCATGCTGTCGGTCTCGCGCAACGTCACCGCGCCGACGAGCGCGGAGAGCGCGACGACCGAGCCGATGGACAGGTCGATCTCACCGGCGGCCAGCACGAAGACCAGCCCGACCGCCATGATCGTGATCGGCGCGGTCTGGATGACGATGTTGGTGAGGTTGCTCGTGGTCAGGAAGCCGTTGCTGCCCTGGGTGATGGCGAAGAACAGGAACACGACCGCGAAGCCGATGTAGACCACGTAGTCGCGCCAGTTGATCCGGCGCCAGGCCGGGGCGGCGCTGGTCTTCACCGCCGCATCCGTGTGGGTCATCTATCGTCCCTCCGCTGTCTGGAAAGAGGTGTTCCGGTGGGCCGGCACGTCGTCGCGTACGCCGGCCTCCCGGCGGGCGACCGCGACGGCGCCGAGCAGGCCGGCCCGGTCGCCGAGCCGGCTGGTCTTGATCAACGGGGCGTCCGCGCTGAGCGCGGCGACCCAGCGCCGGACCGGTTCGACGAGTTCGGCCCGGGAGCCGATGCCGCCGCCCAGGACGACCGCCTCCGGGTCCAGGACGGCGGCGACCGCGACGACGGCCAGGGCGATCAGCCGCGCCTCCTCGTCGATGGCCGCGAGGGCGTCCGGGTCACCGGACGCGGCCCGGTCGAAGACGTCGGGCACGCTCGCCTGCTCGCCGGACACCGCCCGGTAGCGGGCCGCGAGGGCGGCGCCGGCGACCGCCTCCTCCAGCGCGCCCTTCACCTGGTTGTCCTTGTCGAACGGGTCGGTGCCCAGCGGCAGGTAGGAGATCTCCCCGGCCGCGCCGCGCGCGCCGCGGACCAGCTCGCCGTCGAGCACGATGCCCATGCCGACGCCGGTGCCGACCGCCACGAACACGAAGTGCCTGTGGGTACGCCCGCTGCCCAGCCACTGCTCGCCGGCGGCGGCCATGTTGACGTCGTTGTCCAGCACGACCGGGTGGCCCAGCCGGCGGGTCAGCTCGGCCCGCACGTCGAGGGCCTCCAGGTCGGAGACGTTGGGCGACAGCTCGATGGCGCCGGTCGCCGGGTCGGGTACGCCGGGCAGGCCGATCGCGCTGGCCCGCACGTCGGACCAGTCGATGCCGGTCCGGGCGGCCAGCTGGCGCAGCAGCGCGTCGATCTGCGCGGCGACCGCCGTACCGCCCCGGGGGTCGGTCGGCTGCACCTGCTCGTCCACGACGAGACCGTCGAGGTCGGCCAGCGCGGCCCGCAGCTTGGTGCCGCCGAGGTCGACGCCGGCGACGTAGCCGGACGGACGCGGATGCGCGGCCATCAGCCGACCGTCAGGAGCCGGGCCGGGTTGGCCACCAGCATCTGGTCGATCGCCTCCGGCGGCACACCGAGCCGGGCGAGACCCGGCACGATCTCCGCGCCCAGGTACGAGTACCCGAGGCGGCCGTGCGTGCCCGGGTTCAGGTACGCCTCGGCGCCGGTCAGGTCCATCGAGAGCAGGATCCGGTCGGCGTACCCGTCCCGGACCAGCCCGGCGAGCATGTCCAGCCGGGCCCGGTCGGGCCGGTGGTACGCGCGCTTGGCGAACTCGCCCTCCGGCGGGTCCGCCGGCAGCGGGGCGAGCACGAAGTCCCAGAACTGCTTGCCGAGCGTGTCGAAGGCGATGTTCACGCCGGTGGCCAGCACGGCCCGCAGATAGTCCGGGTCGGGGTTGATGTCCAGGTGGCCGATGACGACGCGGGAGAGGTCGGCCTTCTCCTCGCGCAGGATCTCGACCTGCTCCAGCGCCATCGTGCCGTGGGTGGTGTGGGTGTTCACCGCCAGGCCGGTGGCGACGTGGGCGCGGGCGGCGGCGCGCAGGCACTTCTCCTCGTGCGGGGTGATCTCGTTCAGGCCGGTGGCCTGCTCGCCGAAGATGCCCACCTTGATCCCGGTGTCCCCGACGCCGATCGTGGCGTCGGCGACGAAGCGCTCGCGCATCTCGTCGACGCTCGCGGTCAGCGCCCAGCCCGGGGAGTACGGCTCCAGGTAGATCGCCGATCCGGCGACCACGTTCAGGCCGGTACGCAGCGCCACCTCACGCAGCAGCGTCACGTCGTGACCGACCACCTCGTACGGGGACAGGTCCACGACCGTGCCGAAGCCAAGCTCCGGCAGGCCGCTCACCGCGTCGGCGGCGAGGTCGGCGCGGTCGTCCCCGGCGCCGCCGGACAGCCACGGCCCGGGCACCAGCGCGCCGAGGTGCTCGTGGCTCAGCACCCGGCCGAGCGACTCGGGAGCCACCGGCCCGAGGACTGTCTGGACGTACCCCATGTGCTTCTTCCTCTCGTCTCGCTGTGGTCGCGGGCCCGGCGGTGTGGGCCGGGCCGCGTCCGGCGAGGTCCGGGGCCCGTTCGGGGAGGCCCCGGACCTCGCGGCCCGGCGTCAGTTGCCGAGCACCTCGGCCGGGGGCTCCTGGCCGTAGTCGTCGCGCCAGGCGTCGGCGATGTTGTCCTTGGTGGCGGCCATCGGCGATCCGACGACCAGCTCCGGGGCCTTCTTGCCGAGCAGGCCGTACGCGGCGACGACGCCCAGGTTCTCGCCGAGGCGGGTCGAGCCGTTGGCGACGACGCCGGCGACGTTGCCGCCCTTGACCATGTCGGCGGCGAGGTTCGCCTCCAGGTCGTTCGTGACGATCTTGACGTCGGTGCGGCCCTGCTGACGGGTCGCGGCGAGCACGCCCTCGGCGGCGGTGGCCCAGGCGACGTAGACGCCCTTGAGGTCGGCGTGGCGGGTCAGCATCGCGGTGGCGATGTCCTCGGTACGCGCCGGGTCGGAGAACCCGGCCTCCTCGACGATCTCGATGTCCGGGTAGAGGTAGCCCAGCCAGTCCTTGAACGCCTTGTCCCGCTGGTTGGTGAACCAGAAGTCGGCGTCGTGGTAGACGTAGCCGACCTTGCCCTTGCCGCCGAGCGCCTTGCCGAGCATCTCCGCGTTGGCCTTGCCGAACGCGGTCAGGTCGGCGGTGACGATGCCGACGATCTGCTCGCCGGACTTGTAGCCCTTCGGCGGGGTGGTCATCACGACGAGCTTGACGCCGGCGTCCACGGCGGGCTTGAACGCCGCGGCCGCCGCGGTCGGGTCGACCGCGATGGTGACGATCAGGTCGGGCTTGAGCGCCAGGACGGTCTGCACGTTGTTGGCCTGCCGGGCCGCGTCGAACTCGGCGCTGGTGCTGGCCAGCACCTTGATGCCGAGCTGGTCGAACTCCTTGCGGACGCCGGACTCCACGGCCTTGGTCAGCGCGGAGCCCTCGTGCCAGACGAAGGCGGCGGAGTACTCGCCGTCCTTGACCTTCTGCCGCTCCTCGGGAGTGAGCGAGAGCTGGTCGGCGGCGGTCGGCGTCTCGCCGCCGGGGCCGACGAACGACAGGCTGGGCTCGGTACGCGGGCCGCTCGACGCGCCGCCGCTCCCGGAGGTCTCGTTCGAGCAGGCGCCGACCATGAGCGCCAGGGCGCAGAGCGCGCCGAGGGCGGCACCACGTCTACGGCTGAGAATCATTGCTCTTCCCTTCACAGCAACGGGGTCTGGAACCGGTGATTCCGGACTGACACGGGGGTCCGATGCGACCGGCACGGCGCGTGCGGGGGCACCCGCCGCCGTCCCTGGGGGCCAGCGACCTCTATTTCCGTTCAGGGTGAAAGTATTATCGCGGTCATCACACTCCGTCAAGGGTGCTGGTCAGAGATTCCTCCCACTGACTTCGAGTCGCTGGCATGGCACTTGACCTGGGCTTTCACGCCCGCGTGAGGCCGCGGGAGGACGGGCGTCGATGTCCGCCACGCGCCGCCGCCGGGCGACACGCCCCGGGTGGTTGCCCGGGAGGCGGCACGGCTTTAACATTCGGGCGGAAATAAAATCGGCGGAGGTGGGCGTGGAATCTCGAGCACCCCGGGCGGCGAACCGGTCCACGGTGCTGGCCCACGTGCTGACCCACGGTCCGGTGAGCCGCACGGCCATCGGCCACGAGACCGACCTCTCCCCCGCCACCGTGTCGCGCATCGTGGAACAACTGCTCGACGAGGGGCTGCTGACCGAGACCGACGGCGCGCCGACCACCACCCGGGGCCGGCGGGCGACCCGGGTGGCGATCGCCGCCGGACGCGGCGTGGTCTGCGGGGTCGACGTCGGCGGCTCGAACGTCCGGCTGGTCGTCGCCGACCTCGCCGCCGAGCCGCTGACCGGCCGGACCGTGCCCACGCCGGCCGGATACGACGCCCCCCGGCTGGCCCAGTGGCTGGCCGACCTGATCCTCGGGACCGTCGGCGCCGACCGGGAGCGCCTCGACTGCGTCGCGGTGGGCCTGCCCGGCGCCGTCCGGCAGGGCGACCGCGCGGTGTCCAACGCCCCGAACCTGCCGCAGGTGGAGGACCCGCTGTTCCTGCGGCTGCTGGAGAAGCACCTGGACACCGCGGTCGAGGTGGACAACGACTCCAACTACGCGCTGCTCGGCGAGCTGCGCTTCGGCGCCGCCCGGGACGCGCAGACCGCGGTGATGCTCACCATCGGGGCGGGGCTCGGCGCCGGCGTCGCCATCGACCGCCGGCTGTTCCGGGGCCGCAGCGGCCTGGTCGGCGAGTTCGGCCACCTGCCCGCCGGTCCGCTCGGCGCACCCCTCGAACGGATCATCAGCGGGTCCGGCATCCTCGCCCGCGCCCGCGAGCTCGGCCTGTCGTTCGACAACGCGGCGGACGTGTTCCGCTCGGCCGACCCGCGCCTGGTGCCGGTCCGGCAGTACGTCGAGCAGGCGCTGCTGGTCATCCTCACCGCGGCGGTGGTCGCCTACGAACCGGAGGTGATCGTCCTCGGCGGCGGCGTCTCCCACGCGCTCACACCCGATCTGGTCCGGCTGCGCGGCCGACTGCACGAGATCGTGCCCGCCGCCGCGGCGACTGTGCACGGCGCCGAACTCGGCGACCTCTCCGGCGCGCTGGGCGCCGTGGTCGCGGCGCTGCACACCGCGTACCGGCGGCTCGGCCTCGCCGAGGCGGACCTCGCCCGCGTACCCCAGCCGGACGCCCTCGCCGGCTGCGACCTGCCGGCCCTGGCCGACCGCGCCTGAGCAGGCGGCGACGCCGGCGCCGCGCTCCTGTGAGCGCTCACCCGGCGGCCCACCCGGCATTCCTCCGGGCCCGGCCGGTTGAACATGTTATCGATAACCTGCTATGTTCCGGCACGGGAGCGAAGGGCACGCTCCCCGTCACCCCCGCAACCGGCAAGGCGACCCGAGGCACCGTCCTCGCCGCCCCGCCGGCCGGTGACCAGTCCGGGCCGCTCCGCCGATGCACGCCGACGCAGGCGGCCAACGGACGACTTCGGCCCCGGCCGCACGCGCGGCTCCGCGCCCTCTTCGCAGGCGACGTCGGCATCGACGGACGGCCCGGCCTGCACCGGCACCCAGGGCAAGGAGTCCAGCAATGGCGAAACGAACATCCCTCCTCTCATCCGTCGCCGCCGCGGCCGTGCTCCTCGCGGCCGCGGCCGGCGGCGCGCTCAGCGCCGGCCTCGGCGAGACGGCGCAGGCGTCGACAAACGGCACGCTCGCGGCGACCGCCGGCTGCGGCAAGGCCCCGACGCTGTCCAGTGGGACGCGCACCATCTCCAGCGGCGGCCAGAACCGCAGCTACATCCTGCGCATCCCGGACGGCTACGACCGCAACCACCCGTACCGGCTGATCTTCGGGTTCCACTGGTTGAACGGCTCGGCGAACAACGTCGCCTCGGCCGGCTACTACGGCCTGCTGCCGCTGTCCAACAACAGCACGATCTTCGTCGCGCCGCAGGGCATCGACAACGGCTGGGCCAACACCAACGGCCGCGACCTGACGCTGTTCGACGACATCTCCCGGCAGGTCGAGAACGACCTCTGCGTCGACACCAGCCAGCGGTTCGCGCTCGGCTGGAGCTACGGCGGGGCGATGAGCTACGCGGTGGCCTGCGCCCGGCCCACGATCGTCCGTGCGGTCACCGTCATCTCCGGCGCCAACCTCAGCGGCTGCAACGGCGGCACCCAGCCGGTCGCCTACTTCGGCATCCACGGCATCTACGACAGCGTGCTGAACATCTCCATGGGGCGGTCGCTGCGCGACACGTTCGTCCGCAACAACGGCTGCACCGCGCAGAGCCCGCGCGAGCCGAGCCGGGGCAGCCTCACCCACATCACCACCACGTACTCCGGCTGCCGCGAGGGCTACCCGGTGCAGTGGGCCGCGTTCGACGGCGACCACACCCCCAGCCCGGTCGACGGGTCGTCCAGCCCGAACGACTCCCGGACCTGGACGTCGGGGGAGATCTGGCGGTTCTTCAGCCAGTTCGCGTCCACCACGCCGCCGCCCACCACCGCGCCGCCGACCACCGCGCCGCCCACGACCCCGCCGCCCACGACCCCGCCGCCGACCACCCCGCCGCCCACGACCCCGCCGCCGACCGGTGAGCCGGGCGCGTGCACGGCGACCTACCGGACCGTGAACACCTGGCCCGGTGGCTTCCAGGCCGAGGTCACGGTGGCCAACAACGGCGCGACCACGCTCAACGGCTGGACGGTACGCCTGACCCTGGCCTCCGGCCAGGCGATCAGCAGCCTCTGGAACGGCGTCAACACGGGCACCACCGGCTCGGTGTCGGTCCGCAACGCCGACTACAACGGCACGGTCGGCGCGAACGGCTCGACGACGTTCGGGTTCACCGCCACCGGAAACGGGGCCACCGCGCCCAGCGGTGTCAGCTGCACCAGTCCCTGACCTCGCCGGAGCGCCGATCCCCGCACGGGGAGCCGGGCCGTGGGTGGCATGCCGCCGCCCCGGCCCGGCACCGGCCGGCACAACCGATGTCCCGCCGGGCGGCGGGATGTGCTCTAATTAACTCTGGTCGATGTTTGCGCTAACATCTGTGACTCCGCAGGCCACCACCACCGACACCTCGGAGCTGCCGCACTGCCGCTGTTAGCGTTGACACCGACGGCCACCCACAACTCGCGAGGCGCCGTACGGTCGGGCGCCCGCGCGTACCCGAGGAGCCGTCATGGTGATCCCCCGTCCCCGGTCCGTCCGATCCGGACCATCGCGTCTCGTCATTCCCGCCCTGGCTCTCACCCTGGCCGCCACCGGCGGCGGCCTCACGCTCGCCGCGAGCCCCGCACAGGCCGCCACCACGATCACCGTCAACGGCGCCTCCGGCGGCCAGACGTTCGACGGGGTCGGCGCGGTCAGCGGCGGCGGCGGCAACAGCCGGCTGCTGATCGACTATCCGGAGCCGCAGCGCGGGCAGATCCTGGACTACCTGTTCAAGCCCGGCTACGGCGCCGCGTTGCAGATCCTCAAGGTCGAAATGGGCGGCGACACCAACTCCACCAGCGGCTCGGAGCCGAGCCACGAACACGTCCGGGGCGATCTCAACTGCAACCGCGGCTACCAGTGGTGGATCATGGAGCAGGCCAAGGCCCGCAACCCCGCCATCAAGCTGGCGGCACTGCCCTGGGGCGCTCCCGGGTGGATCGGCAACGGCAACTTCATGTCCCAGGACATGATCAACTACTTCGTGGACTGGCTGGGCTGCGCACGGCAGCACAACCTCACCATGGACTACATCACCGCCGCCCAGAACGAGAAGCGGACCGACGCGAACTGGACCATCAGCCTGCGTCAGGCGCTGAACGCCAACGGCTACAGCGGCGTAAAGATCATCTACGGGGACGACTACCCCGGTAGCTGGGGCCCGGCCAACGCCGTGGCCAGCAACGCCACGTTGCGCAACAGCATCGACGTGCTCAGCGGCCACTACCCGTGCGGCTACCTCAGCGCGCAGACCACCTGCACCGTCTCGTCGACAGCCACCTCCACCGGCAAGACGCTGTGGAACAGCGAGGGCGGCTCCCAGGACTACAACGACGGCGCCAAGCCGCTCGCGCGCGGCATCAACCGCGGCTACATCGACGGCCGGATGGTCGCCTACCTCAACTGGGACCTGATCGCCGCCATCACCCCGAACCTGCCCTGGTCCACGGTCGGGCTGATCCTGGCCAACCAGCCGTGGTCCGGCTGGTACTCGGTCGGCAAGAACACCTGGGCGCTCGCGCACACCACGCAGTTCACCGCACCCGGCTGGCGCTACCTGGACTCGGCCTCGGGCTACCTGGGCGGCAACCGCAACAACGGCAGCTACGTGTCGCTGCGCTCGCCCACCACCGGCGACTACAGCACTGTCGTCGAGACCATGGACGCCACAGCGGCCCAGCAGATCACCATGAACGTCACCGGCGGGCTGTCCACCGGCCAGGTGCACGTCTGGTCCACGAACCTGAACTCGACCAACCCGAACGACTTCTTCGTCCGCGGCGCGGACATCACCCCGTCGGGCGGTTCGTTCTCGCTCACCGTCCAGCCCGGCCACCTCTACACCGTCACCACCACCACCGGGCAGGGCAAGGGCACCGCGACCAGCCCGGCGCAGGGCTCGCTGAGCCTGCCGTACCGCGACGACTTCGACAGCTACGCCAGCGGGCGGTTCCCGAAGTACCTCCAGGACATGCAGGGCGCGTTCGAGATCGTCGGCTGCGGCGGCGGCCGGGCCGGCATGTGCCTGCGCCAGATGTCCGCGCAGGCGCCCATCACCTGGAAGACCCTCGCCGACCCGGCCACCTACGGCGGGAACCTGAGCTGGGGCAACTACACGGTCTCCGCCGACGTCCTGCTCGAACAGTCCGGCTACGCCCAGATCCAGGGCCGCGTCGGCAGCACCAACCTGGACCCCATCGGCCGCTACAACGCCTACTTCCTCCGGGTCACCGACTCCGGCGCGTGGTCCATCCTGCGCAACAACACCGCCGGGCAGCTCACCACGCTGCGCAGCGGGAACGTCGCGGCGCTGGGCACCAACCGCTGGCACAGCCTCGCGCTCGGCTTCTCCGGCACCACCATCACCGCCACCATCGACGGCACGACGGTCGGCACAGCCACCGACTCCACGTTCGGCACCGGCCAGGTCGGCTTCGGCACCAGCCAGGGTGAGACCGCCCAGTTCGACAACCTGTCGGTGGTCGCCGGCCCGGGCGGCAACCCCGGGGGTACGAGCGGCGCGTGGCTCAACCCCAACTCCAGCCGGTGCCTCGACGTGCCGAACCAGTCCCAGACCAACGGCACGCAGGTGACGTTGTGGGAGTGCAACGGCGGGACCAACCAGCAGTGGACGGCGACGTCGAGCCGGCAATTCCAGGTGTACGGCAGCAAGTGCCTCGACGCCGAGGGCCAGGGCACCTCGTCCGGCACCCGGGTCATCATCTGGGACTGCAACGGCGGCGCCAACCAGCAGTGGAACGTCAACACCGACGGCACGATCACCGGCGTCCAGTCCGGACTGTGCCTGAGCCCGAACGGCGGCGGGACCGGCAACGGCACCTCCATCGTCCTGTCCGCCTGCACCGGCGCGAACAGCCAGAAGTGGAGCCGGGCGTGACGGCCCGACCCTCGCCGACCACACCCGTCCGCCACGGCGCGGCCTACCCCGGGAGATGACCTGTGACGTCAACGCTATGGAGAACCGACCGCCGGACCAGACGATGGCTCGCTCTGGCCGTGACCATGCTCGCCCTGCTGGGGCTGGCCCCGGCCATCGCCGGCGGGCTGAACCCGACCGCCGCCCGGGCGGACAACCCGATCGTGCAGAACATCTACACGGCCGACCCGGCGCCGCTGGTCCACAACGGCCGGGTCTACCTCTACACCGGCCACGACGAGGACAACTCGACCTGGTTCACGATGAAGGAGTGGCGGGTCTACTCGTCCGACGACATGGTCAACTGGACCGACCACGGATCACCGCTCAGCCTCGCCACGTTCAGCTGGGCCAAGCAGGACGCGTGGGCCGGCCAGGCGGTCTACCGCAACGGCAAGTTCTACTGGTACGTGCCGATGGTCGTGCGGGCGACCGGCCAGATGGGCATCGGAGTGGCGGTGGCGGACAGCCCCACCGGACCGTTCCGGGACGCCATCGGGCGCCCGCTGGTGAGCAACGGCGAGATCGACCCCACCGTGTTCATCGACGACGACGGCCAGGCGTACCTGTACTGGGGCAACCCGCGCCTGTGGTACGTGAAGCTGAACTCGGACATGATCTCGTACTCCGGCAGCCCGACGCAGATCCCGCTGACCACCGCGGGCTTCGGGACGCGGACCGGAGACGCGAACCGGCCCACCCTGTACGAGGAGGGGCCCTGGGTCTACAAGCGCAACAACCTCTACTACAACGTGTTCGCCGCCAAGTGCTGCTCGGAGTTCCTTGCCTACTCCACGGCGCCCGGCCCGCTGGGGCCGTGGACCTACCGCGGCACGGTCATGCCCACCCAGGGCAGCAGCTTCACCAACCACCCCGGGATCGTCGACTTCAAGGGTGGCTCCTACCTCTTCTACCACAACGGAGCGCTGCCCGGAGGCGGCGGTTTCACCAGGTCGGTGGCGGTGGAGAAGTTCTCCTACGGCGCTGACGGCTCGATCCCGACGATCAACATGACCACCACGGGCCCCCCGCAGGTGGGGACGCTGAACCCGTACGTCCGGCAGGAGGCGGAGACGATCGCCTGGGGGCAGGGGATCGAGACCGAGCCGGCCAGCGGCGGCGGGATGAACGTCGGCTTCATCGACAACGGCGACTACATCAAGGTCAAGGGCGTCGCCTTCGGCACCGGTGCGACCTCGTTCACCGCCCGGGTGGCCTCGGCGGGCAGCGGCGGCACCATCGAGCTGCGCCTGGACGGCACCGGCGGCCCGGTGGTGGGCACCTGCCGGGTGTCCGGCACCGGCGGCTGGCAGACCTGGGCGGACACGACCTGCGCGGTCAGCGGCGCCACCGGCACCCACGACCTCTACCTGCGGTTCACCGGCGGAAGCGGCTCGCTGTTCAACATCGACCACTGGCGGTTCACCTCCGGTGGCAGCACCCCGCCGCCCACCAGCCCGCCGCCGAGCAGCCCGGCGCCCACCACGCCGCCGCCCACCACTCCCCCGCCGCCCACCACGCCGCCGCCGAGCGGTGACGCCTGCACCGCCACCTACCGCACCACGAACTCCTGGTCGGGCGGCTTCCAGGCCGAGGTGACAATCACCGCGGGCGCCGCGGCGCTCAACGGCTGGTCCGTCCGGTGGAACCTGGCCGGTGGCCAGAGCATCAACCAGGTCTGGAGCGGCACGCTGAGCACAAGCGGCTCCACCGCGACCGTCAGCAACGCCGCGTACAACGGCTCGGTGCCCGCGTCCGGCTCCACCACGTTCGGCTTCATCGCCAACGGCTCGCCGACCACCCCGTCCCTGACCTGCACCGGCTCGTGAGAGGAGCAGTAATGCGTACCAGAGCGAGGAGATGGCTCACCGCGGGCGCCGCGCTGGCGCTGCTGGCCGCCGGTGTGCTCACGCCGGCCGGCCCGGCGGGAGCCGAGTCCAACGGCGGCACCCGGGTGATGCCGCTCGGTGACTCCATCACCGAGGGCACCCAGGTGCCGGGCGGCTACCGGATCGGCCTGTGGCAGCGGCTGGCCGGCGGCGGCTACCGGGTCGATCTGGTCGGCTCCCAGTTCAACGGGCCGGGCAACCTCGGCGACCACGACCACGAGGGCCACCCCGGCTGGCGCATCGACCAGATCGACGCCAACATCACCGGCTGGCTGAACGCCTACCAGCCGCGCACCGTGCTGCTGCACATCGGCACCAACGACATCCTGCAGAACTACAACGTCTCGACCGCGCCGAACCGGCTCTCCTCGCTCATCGACCGCATCACCAGCACCGCGCCGAACGCGGACGTGTTCGTCGCGCAGATCATCCCGCTCGCCAACTCCGGCCAGGCGGCGGCGGTACGCACGTTCAACGCCGCGCTCCCCGGGATCGTGCAGTCGAAGGTGAACGCCGGCAAGCGGGTCCACCTGGTCGACCAGTACTCGGCGCTGACCACCGCCGACCTGATCGACGGCATCCACCCGACCGCCACCGGCTACGACAAGATGGCGGCGGTCTGGTACCGCGCGTTGCAGTCGGTGTCCGGCAGCATCGGCACCCCCGGCAGCGGCGGCGGCACGTACCAGAACGTGCAGCTCGTCGGCGCCGGCTCGGGCCGGTGCCTGGACGTGCCGAACGGCAGCACCACGAACGGCACCGCCGTGCAGTTGTACGACTGCTGGGGCGGCACGATGCAGCGCTGGACCTACACCTCGGCCAAGCAGTTGCAGGTGCTCGGCAACAAGTGCCTGGACGCCAGCGGGCGGGGCACCGCGAACGGCACCAGCGTGATCATCTGGGACTGCAACGGCCAACCCAACCAGCAGTGGAACCTCAACGCCAACGGCACGATCAGCGGCGTCCAGTCCGGGCGCTGCCTGGACGCGGCCGGCTACGGCACCGCCAACGGGACGAGGATCAACCTCTGGGACTGCCACGGCGGCACCAACCAGCAGTGGAGCGCCCGCGCCTGACCGGCACGAGACGGGCTCCCCGGCGGACGCCGCCGGGGAGCCCGTCCGGGCGGCGCCCGCCGCATGACCAGCGGCGGACCCCGCGGGTACGTAGAGTGCGAACCATGTCGAAGCCGCCGCTGCCCGAGCCCGCCGTCGCCATGCTGGGCAAACCGAATCCCGCCGTCATCGCCACGCTTCGCGACGGCCAGCCGGTGTCCGCGGCCACCTGGTACCTGTGGGAGGACGGCCGCGTCCTGGTGAACATGGACGAGGGCCGCCGCCGGCTGGCGCACCTGCGCAACGACCCCCGGGTCTCCCTGACCGTGCTGGACGAGGGGAACTGGTACACCCACGTCAGCCTCATCGGGCGGGTGGTCGAGCTGCGCGACGACGAGGGCCTGGCGGACATCGACCGCATCTCGCAGCACTACACCGGGCGGCCGTACCCGCGTCGGGACCGCACCCGGGTCAGCGCGTGGATCGAGATCGAGCGCTGGCACGGGTGGGGCGCGCACAAGGACAGCAGCCAGACCGGCTGACCGCCGCCCCCACGATGTCCGACCCGTACGGCAGAGTGTCGGGCATGACCGCACCGAAGGACCCGAAGGCAGCGCTGCACCACTACCTGCGCGCGATCCGGGAGAACCTTATCTGGAAGCTCGACGGGCTGAGCGAACGCGACGCCCGGCTTCCCCGCACCGCGACCGGCAACAACTTCCTGGGCCTGCTCAAGCACTGCCTGAACGTCGAGGCCGGCTACTTCGGGACCACGTTCGGCCGGGAGTTCCCCACCCCCGGGGAGCTGGTCCCGGACGACGCGGTCGACGCGGACCCGCAGGCGGACTGGTACGCCCGGGAGGACGAGACCAAGGACGGGCTGATCGACCTGTACCGCCGCGTGGGTGCGTTCGCGGACGAGACGATCGAGGCGCTGCCGCTGGACGCGCCGGGGCGGGTGCCGTGGTGGGGGCCCGGCCGGCAGGACGTCACGCTGCACCAGGTCATCGTGCACGTCTGCGTCGACCTGGCCCGGCACGCCGGTCACGCCGACATCATGCGCGAGCAGCACGACGCGGCGATCGGGCTGGGGCGGGACAACAGGAACATCCCCGGCGGCTACGACTGGCCGGCGTACGTCAGCAAGCTGACGACGCTCGCCGACCGGTTCGCGTAGCCGGCCTTCCGGTATTCCGGCCGGAAGTTTCAACCATATTTCGGACAGCGGATCGACAGGACCAGCAGCATCGTGAAGCATCTATCCCATGAAGATCCGGCCCGCCGTCGCCCCGCCGACCGCTGAGGACACCGGTCCCGAGCAGCCTCCCGCCGACCGGCCCTCGGACGACCGCCCCTCCGACGAACGGCCTGCGGACGGCAGACGCCGGTGGCGGCCGAACCCGGAGTGGACGCTGGCGATCCTCGGCAGCCTGCTGCTGGCGGTGGTGCTGACCTGGCCGACGATGCGGCACCCGGCGACCACGATCCCCGGCGACCTCGGTGACCCGACGTTGCAGGCGTGGCAGGTCGCCTGGTCCGGGCACGCGCTGCTCAACGACCCGGCCAACCTCTGGAACTCGAACACGTTCTATCCGGAGCGCTACACGTACGCCTACAGCGACACCCTGCTCGGGTACGCCCCGTTCGGGATGATCGGCTCCGGCTTCGAGGCCGCCGTGATCCGCTACAACGTGCTCTACGTGCTGCTGCACGCGCTGGCGTTCCTCGGGGCGTACGCGCTGGCCCGGCAGCTCGGCGCGAACCGCTGGGGCGGGGCGGTCGCCGGGATCGCGTGGGCGTACGCGCCCTGGCGGCTGGCGCACTCCGGCCACCTGAACATCCTGTCCAGCGGCGGGATCGCGCTGGCGCTGGCGATGCTGGCGCGCGGTCACGGCTGGTCGCTGCGCCACGGCTACCGGCCGGAACGCCGCAAGCCCGGCTGGGCGGTGGCCGGGTGGCTCGTCGCGGCCTGGCAGGTCACGCTCGGCTTCGGCATCGGGCTGCCGCTCGTCTACTTCCTGCTGGCCGCCGCGCTGGTGGCGGCCGGCTGCTACGGCTGGTCCTGGTGGCGCAAACGGGAGCGGCCCCCGTTCGGCCGGCGGCTGCTGATCGCCGACCTCGCGGGCGGCGCCGTGTTCGGCACCGTGACGCTGCTGCTCGGGCTGGTCTACCTGCGCGTGGTCGACCTCAACCCGCAGGCTGTCCGGTCGCTGGACTGGACCAAGATGTTCTCCCCGCCGCTGATCGGGTTCGTCACCGCGCCCGGCGACTCGTGGCTGTGGGGGGAACGGCACGCCGCCGCCCGCGAGCAGCTGACCTGGCCGCCGGAGATGGCACTGCTACCGGGCATGACGCTGATCGGGCTGGCCGCGGCGGGGCTGTTCGTCTCGGCGTTCCCGGTGCGGCACCGCGTCGCGCTGGGGCTCGGCGTGGCCGGCACCGTGCTGCTGGGCCTGGGCGCCACGCTCGGCGGGGACGGCGACCCCGGCTACCTGACGTTGTCCACGCTCCTGCCGGGCTGGGACGCGTTGCGCACCCCGGGCCGGATGATGCACTGGACCAGCCTGCTGCTCGCGGTGCTGGCCGCCGGGCTGGTGACCGCGCTGGCCGAGTCGTGGCGCCGGCCCGCGGCCGCGCGCGCGTCCCGGGCCGTGGCGGCGCTGGTCCTGCTGGTGCCGCTCGCCCTGGTCACGCTGGAGGGCGTCAACCGCACGCCGCACCCGGCCGTGCCGACGCCGCCGGCCGCGATGCGGACCGCGCCGGAGCCGATGCTGGTGCTGCCCGCCGGCGGGGTGGGCGACCTCAACTACATGCTCTGGTCGACCGACGGGTTCCCCCGGATCACCAACGGGCTGGGCGGTTTCGAGCCGGTGACCCAGGCCCAGACGCGGGTCGCCGTGGCGACGTTCCCCGACGCGGGCAGCGTGGCCTACCTGCGCGGGATCGGCGTGCGGTCGGTCGTCGCGGTGCCGAGCCGCGCGGCGGGAACGCCGTGGGAGGGCATCGAGACCCGGCCGGTCGACGGGCTGGGCATCACCCGGGAGGATGTCGATGGCACGCTTGTCTACCGCCTCTGACAGCGTGGGCACCGGGTGCGTGTGCCCGGGCCGGGCGGGGTGAGCACCGTGCGGCTGTCCGTGGTGGTGCCCTGCTTCAACGAGGAAGCGTCGGTGGAGCGGCTGCACGAGATGCTCAGCGCCGCGCTCGCCGAGTTGTCCGACGTGGACGTCGAGGTGGTGTACGTCGACGACGGCAGCGAGGACGGCACGCTCGCGGCGCTGCGCCGGCTCGCCGCGGCCGACCCGGCCGTCTGCTACACGTCGCTGAGCCGCAACTTCGGCAAGGAGGCGGCCATGCTCGCCGGCCTGCGACGGGCCACCGGCGACGCGGTCGTCATCATGGACGCCGACCTGCAACACCCGCCGCGGCTGCTGCCCGAGATGGTGATGCTCTACCGCCAGGGGTTCGACCAGGTGATCGCCCGCCGGGACCGCCGTGGTGACCGGTTCGTCCGGATGGTCGCGTCGCGCTCCTTCTACCGGCTGGTCAACTGGTGGATAGACGTCCGCCTGCTCGACGGCGCCGGCGACTTCCGGCTGCTGTCCCGGCTCGCGGTGAACGCGATCCTGGCGATGCCGGAGTACAACCGTTTCTCCAAGGGCCTGTTCTCGTGGATCGGTTTCCGCACCGCTGTGGTGGCGCACCGCAACGAGACCCGGCAGGCCGGGCGCAGCCGCTGGACGTTCGGCAAGCTGTTCAACTACGCGTTCGACGGCCTGCTGTCGTTCAACAACCGGCCGTTGCGCCTGGCCATCTACGGTGGCCTGTTCCTCACGCTCATCGCGGTGGGCTACATGGCCTGGGTGGTCGCGGACGCCGTGGAGAAGGGCATCGACGTGCCCGGCTACACCACGATCATCGTCAGCGTGATCGGACTCGGCGGCATCCAGATGATGATCCTCGGGGTGATCGGCGAGTACATCGGCCGGATCTACTACGAGACCAAACGCCGTCCGCACTATCTGGTGCAGGAGACCGAGCACGTCGTCGATACCCCCGGCCGGGTGTCCCGGATTCCGGAGCAGCGTACGGCCACGGGCGAATCGATGGCCGGCGAAACCGGCTGAGCAACGCCGATCGGTGGGCGCCGATAGGCGCAGAATCGTTCTCTTTTCGCAGGTGGCGGGCGGTTGCTATGGTCGCCCGCGACGCCGGAGACCGGCGCCGAGGAAAGGGTTGCGATGGGGCTGATGGACAAGCTCCGGGGCGAACTCATCGACATCATCGAGTGGCTGGACGACAGCCGCGACACGATGGTCTGGCGGTTCCCCCGGTATCAGAACGAGATCAAGATGGGCGCCAAACTGGTCGTCCGGGAGTCCCAGACGGCGGTGTTCGTCAACGAGGGGAAGATCGCCGACGTCTTCCCGCCCGGGACGTACACGCTGGAGACCCGCAACCTGCCGATCCTGTCCACCCTGAAGGGCTGGAAGTACGGCTTCAACTCGCCGTTCAAGGCCGAGGTGTACTTCGTCAACACCCGGCAGTTCACCGACATGAAGTGGGGCACCCAGAACCCGGTCATCCTGCGCGACGCCGAGTTCGGCGTGGTCCGGGTGCGGGCGTTCGGCGCCTTCGCGGCGCGCGTGGTGGACGCGTCGCGGCTGCTGCGGGAGCTGGTCGGCACCGACCCGCAGTTCCGCACCGAGGAGGTGCAGGAGTACCTGCGGCAGCTCATGGTGGGACGCCTCGGCGGCGCGCTCGCCACCGCCGGCGTGCCGCTGCTGGACCTCGCCGCGCACCAGGACGCGATCGGCCGGCGGCTGGCCGCCGTGCTGACCGAGGAACTGGCCGAGGTCGGCATCGCGATCCCCAAGTTCGTCATCGAGAACGTGTCGGTGCCGCCGGAGGTCGAGCAGGCGCTGGACAAGCGGACCAGCATGGGCGCGGTCGGCGACCTGGACCGGTACACCCGCTTCCAGGCCGCGAACGCGATGGAGGCCGCGGCGAACAACCCGGGTGGCGAGGCGGGCGCGGGCATCGGCCTGGGCCTGGGCATGGCGATGGGCCAGCAGATGGCCCGCTCGATGGGCGGAGGCGCGGCCACGCAGCCGGCACCGGCCCAGCCCGCCCCCGCGCAGCCGGCCGCCGCCGAGCCGCCGCCGCTGCCGGGCCAGGCCCAGTGGTACGTGGGCGTCGGCGGCCAGCGCCAGGGCCCGTACGACCTCGGCGGGCTGGCCGAGCAGGCGGATGCGGGCGCGCTCGCCGCGGACACGCTCGTCTGGCGTGCCGGCATGGCGCAGTGGCAGCCGGCCGGGCAGGTGCCCGAGCTGGCGCCGGTGCTCGCCAGCGTCCCGCCGCCGCTGCCGCCCCAATGAGCGACACGGCAGTCTCCCCGCCCTCGTACCAGTGCGGGGGTTGCGGCGCCCGGGTGGAGTTCGCGCCGGGCACGACCGCGTTGAGCTGCCCGTACTGCGGGCACCGGCAGGAGATCGCCGGCGCGGGCCGGGAGGTGCGCGAGCACGCGTACGCGGAACTGGCGTCGCTGCCCCGCAAGCCGGTGGCGAGCGTCGGTGCGCACACGTTCGTCTGCCCCGGCTGCGGCGCCCGGACGGAGAGCGACGCGCTGGCGCAGCGCTGCCAGTTCTGCGCCACCCCGCTGGTGGCCGACGCCGGGGCGGGTGAGCTGATCGCGCCCGAGGCGGTGCTGCCGTTCGCCGTCGACCGCAACGGCGTGCGGACGGCCCTGGGCCAGTGGTGCCGCAGCCGCTGGTTCGCGCCCGGGAGCCTGAAGAAGATCAGCGAGGCGGAGACGCTCAAGGGCACGTACCTGCCGCACTGGACGTTCGACGCGCGGACCGTGTCGGACTACCAGGGCCAGCGGGGCGAGCACTACTACGTCACCGAGACGTACACGGTGACAGTCGACGGCAGGCAGGAGACGCGGACCCGGCAGGTGCGGCACACGCGGTGGCACCCGGCCGCCGGCACCGTCCGCCGGGACTTCGACGACGTGCTGGTGCCGGCCACCACCCACCTGCCCACCGAGCAGCTGGACAAGCTGGCGCCGTGGCCGCTGGCCGAGGTCACCGCGTTCCACGGCGACTACCTGGCCGGATACCAGGCCCTGCGGTACGACACCGAGCCCGAGGCGGGGCTGACCGAGGCGAAGGCGCGGATGGCGCCGGTCATCGAGCGGGACTGCCGGTCGGACATCGGCGGTGACGAGCAACGGGTGTCCGCCGTGGACACCGCGTACTCCGACGTCTCGTACAAGCTGGTCCTGCTGCCGGTGTGGATCGCCGCGTACCTGCACGCGGGCCGGTCGTACCAGGTCCTGGTGAACGCGCGGACCGGTGAGGTCATCGGCGAGCGTCCCTACAGCACGGCGAAGATCGTGGCGGCGGTGCTGGCCGCGCTGGCGCTCGTCGCGCTCGTGGTGGCGTACGCGATGAGCCGTTGACGCGCGCGGGCCACCGGCATGCCGTGCCGGTGGCCCGCGCGCATCGCGCGAGGTGACTGTCCGAGCGGCCGATGCGCCGCCGCGCCGGTCCACAGGAGAGTGAGGGCACGACCACCATCGGCCGGGCGGTGACGGAGGAGGCCCCGATGGACCCACTGCGGAAGATCTCGCTGGTCGCCGGCGGCGCGTACCTGCTCACCTTCGTCTCGATCCCCACCGTCGGCCTGTACGCCCCGATCCGCGAGTCGGACTACGTCCTCGGCACCACGTCGCCGGCTCCGGTCGTCCTCGGCGGCGTCCTGGAGGTGGTCGTCGCGCTCGCCTGCATCGGCACCGCCGTCGCGCTGTACCCGGTGCTCAAGCACCAGGGGCAGGCCCGGGCGCTGGGTCTCGTCGGCGCCCGGGTGCTCGAAGCCGCCGGCATCCTCGTCGGTGTGGCGAGCATCCTGACGCTCGTCGCGCTGCGGGAGTCCGACGCCGGGCCGGACGCGCTCGTCACCGGCCGGATGCTCGTCGCGTTCTACGACTCCGTCTTCCTGCTCAGCCAGGGGTTCCTGCCGGCCGTGAACGCGCTGCTGCTGGGCACCCTGCTGTACCAGTCGCGCCTCGTGCCGCGCGTGCTGCCGGTGCTCGGGCTCGTGGGCGCGCCGCTGCTCGTCGCCTCCGACCTCGGCACGCTGTTCGGCGCCTGGGACCGGCTGTCCCCGGTGGCGGCGGTCGCCGCGCTCCCCATCGCGGCGTGGGAGTTCTCGCTCGGCGTCTACCTGGTCGTCAAGGGCTTCCGGCCCTCCCCCGTGACGGCCGGCACGGCCGAGCCCCGGCCGGTCCAGGACGCCACCGTCTGAGCCGGGTCAGGCCCGGGCGCCGCCGTCGACCCGCAGCACCGTACCGGTCACGAAGGAGGCGCGGTCGCTGAGCAGCCAGGCGGCGGCCTGGGCGATCTCGTCGGGCTCGGCGGCCCGGCGCAGCGGCGTGGCCGCCGCGAGACGGTCGATGATCCCGGGCGACTCGGCGTCCCAGGACCGCATCATCTCGGTGAGCGTGCTGCCCGGGGCGATCGCGTTGACGCGGATGCCCTCCGGCCCGTAGGTGACCGCCGCGGACTCGGTGAGGCTGTTGACCGCGCGCTTCATCGCCCCGTACGCGGGCAGCGCGGGGTTGCCCATCAGGCTGCCGACGCTGGAGTTGTTGACGATCGCGCCGGTGCCGGCGGTGGCCCGGATCGCCGCGACCTCGGCGACCATGGCGAGCCACGGTCCCTTCAGGTTGACGGTGTAGACGTGGTCGAAGTCTTCTTCGCGCACCCGGTCCATCGGTCCGGGCGGCACGATCGTCGCGCCGTTGTTGAAGGCGACGTCGAGGCGCCCGTACACCTCGACCGTGCGGTCGACGGCGGCGCGCACGCTTGCCGCGTCGGCCAGGTCGCAGACGACGTACTCGGCGGTGCCGCCCGCGGCCCGGACCTGCTCGGTGACCGCCTTCAGCTGTTCCTCGGTGCGTGCGGCGAGCAGCACCCGGGCGCCCTCGGCGGCGAACAGCCGGGCCGCCGCGGCGCCGATGCCGCGCCCGGCGCCGGTGACGAAGGCGACCTTGCCGGCGAGCAGGCCCTGAGTGTTTCGTGTGGTGTCCATGCGGCAAGCCTGCGTCCGGCCGCGGAGCCCATCCAGGCACCGGCGGTACCTGGTTACGCGCCGCCGCACGCGGGCACACTGGGGTCGTGGACCGACGTGAGCTGGCAGTGTTCCTGCGCAGCAGGCGGGAGCGGATCGCCCCGGCCGACGTGGGCCTGCCCGCCGGGCAGCGCCGCCGCACGCCGGGGCTGCGCCGCGAGGAGGCGGCGCGGCTGGCGTTCATCTCGACCGAGTACTACACCCGGCTGGAGCAGGGCCGGGGTCCGCGTCCGTCGCGGGAGGTGCTGGCCGGGCTGGCCCGCGCGTTGCGGCTCTCCGACGCCGAACGCGACCACCTCCACCACCTGGCCGGGGAGCCGCCGGGGCCGCCGCCCGGGCCGCCCCGGGAGGTACGGCAGAGCGTGCTGGACCTGCTGCACCGGCTGCCGCAGGCGGCGGCGTTCGTGACCTCGGCGGCGTTCGAGGTGATCGCCTGGAACGACCTCGCGGCGGCGCTCATGGAGGACTTCTCCGCAGTGCCCCGGCGGGACCGCAACCTGGTCCGCCGGGCGTTCCTCGGCCCGCACCTGCACGGCGCGGGGCTGTACGACGTGTCGGACGTCCGCGAGTTCGCCCGCCACTCGGTCGGGCGGCTGCGTGCCGCAGCGGCCCGCTACCCGGACGACCCGGAGATGGCCGCGCTGATCGCGGAGCTGCGCGCCGGGAGCGAGGAGTTCGCCCGGTTGTGGGCCTCCCACGAGGTGGGCGGCGCGCGGACGCTGTGCAAGACGTTCCGGCACCCGCTGGTCGGCCCGGTGACGGTCAACTGCGACGTCCTCGACATCACCGACCGCGACCAGCAGGTGGTCATCTACACCGCCACGCCCGGCTCACCGTCGGAGGAGGCGCTGCGGCTGCTCTCCGTGATCGGCACCCAGCGGATGACCGTCGAGCACTGAGCCGCCCGGTGGAACGCCACGGGTGCCTGCGCACGCGTTCGGCACCCGTGACGTTCCACTCGCCGTGGGTCAGCAGCCGATGCGGGTGGAGCCCATCGCCACGTCGTCGTACCAGAGGGTGTCGGCACCGCCGCCGTAGCTCTCCCAGCCCAGCTTCAGGTCGGTGAGCTGCGGTCGCCAGGTGCGGTTGTACCACTGGCCGTCGATGTCGTGCGTCGGTACGCCGTCGGCGGTCAGCCCGGTCACGGCGACGCCGTCCAGCCAGGTACGCAACTGGCCGGCGGAGCCGTCCACCATGAACTCCAGGCAGGCCCAGCGGTTGGTGGGCAGCGGCACGCTCTGCGCCACACCGGCCGGGCTCTGCTCGGGCAGCGTGGCGTCGTCGGAGGCGCGGTTCCACTGGAGCGCGCCGTTCTGGCCGCCCAGCCGCAGGTCCCGGTTGCCGTCGGCGGCGTCGGACATGGTGATCATCGTGGTGTGGTCGGTGGGCTGGGCGGTGGTGTGCCGGACCCAGATCCGGGCGTACCGGACGCTGCCCAGGTTGCTGAGGTTCTTCGTGGTCCGGACGAACACGTGGTTGCAGTAGCCGGCGGCGCCGTTGATCCGGACCGCGCGGCTGCCGCTGTGCGTGGTGGCCGTGTCGACGGTGGCCGTGCCCGCGCCGGAACAGTCCGGGCTCACCACGCTCCAGTCACCCGAGGGCGTCGAACCGGTCTGGTTCTCGAAGCCGTCGCAGAGCACCGCGCCCGCGCAACCGCTCGGCGGCGGGGTGGTCGGCGGAGGCGTCGTGGGAGGTGGCGTCGTGGGCGGAGGCGTGGTCGGCGGGGCCGTCGTGGGCGGTGCGGTCGTGGGCGGCGCCGTGGTCGGTGGGGCGGTCGTCGGCACCGTCGTGGTGGGCGGCGGCGTGGTCGGGCCGGCGCCGTTGCACGGTACGCCGTTCAGGCTGAACCCGGTCGGCGTGCCGCCGGCGGTGCCGAACGTGCCCTGCACGCCGAACTCGGTCGAGCCGCCGGCCGGGATGCTGCCGTTGTACGACATGTTGCGGGCGGTCACCGTCGACCCGGACTGGCTCACCGTGGCGTTCCAGCCGTTCGTGACGCGCTCGTCCCCGGCGTACGTCCAGGTGACGGTCCAGCTGGAGACGGCTGTGTCACCCGGTGACACCTTGATGTTCGCGGTGAATCCGCCGGGCCACTGGTTGGGTGTGTAGTCGACCCGGCAGCCCTGTGCGGCTGCGGCCGGGCCGGTGAGCAGCGCCGTACCGGCCGCGGTGACGGCGGCCAGCGCGGCGACGGCCGCCACGAGCGGGGCGGGGCGGGCACGGAGAATCGTCATGGGAAGTCCTTCGGCGTGGGACAGGGCGCAGCGACGCGCGTCCGGGACGGACGCCGCAGCGCGGGAGGGTGCGGCGCGGCGATGCGCCACGTGGTCGATGCGTACGACCGATGTGCCCGGCTCGAAGGCGGCCCGGTCAGCCGCCGGGGTCCGGTGTGCGGACCTCGGCGGCGCCCGAGCCCAATCTATTTACCGTCGCCTATCCAATCAAGGTCTGCGCCCGCCCGTCATCCCGGATCGGCGCCCGCGCCGCCGCGCAGTGGTTGCCAGCCGTCGCGATAGCGGACACCGCCGGGTCGCAGCCGGATCCGGTCGTGCGGCGTACCGGGGACCGGCTCGGTCCGGATCGTCTGCGGCCGGTCCACGACGACGCAGACCTCCTCCCCCGGCCACCACCAGCCGCAGGAGCGGGCCAGGTCGGCCCAGGTGTCGAGGTGCCCGGCCTCCTCCGGCCCGTACCGGGCGAGGCCGAGCCGGCGCAGCACGTCGTAGTAGGCGATCCAGGACGCGTCCTGCTGCCCGTACCAGCACACGGGCACCGGACCGTCGTTCGCGAGCGCCCCACGCACCGGCAGGTAGAACCCGTGCGCGAGGCTCCGGTGCAGCGCCGCCCGTACCCCCTGGTGCAGCACGACCGCGAGCGGTACGCCGCTGTCCAGCGCCCGCAGCGGCGCCAGCTCGGGCCACGGCTCCTTGGCCTTGCCCGTACGCGCGGGTGACAGCTCGGGATCGGTGTGCACGACGCCCGCGCTCAGCGCGCCCCGGAGCTGGGAGACGATCATGGCGATGTCGCTCGCCAGCAGGGGTGTCCGGGCCGGCCGTGCCGCCCGGATGCGTTCATGGAGGTGGTCGAGTGTGGGCCAGCCGCTGACCAGCGGCATCGCCTCGTCCGGGGAGTCGACCCACTCGAACCGGGGCCGCGGCCGCGACGCCCTCGCGTAGAGGGCGGTCAGGCAGCGCTCGGCGGCCGGTCGGTCGGCCGGTTGCGTGGACAGGGCATGGTCGAGCCATTCCTGGCGGATCCGGACCGCCTGCTGCCACAGGTCGTGCGGGGTCTTCGCGGCGCCGTCGCGCCGCGGGGAGGCGCTCATCGCGCCGGGGCGTCGCCGCCCTTCCGGTTGAAGATCATGGAACGACTCTGACGCACGTCGCGGCACCGCTCAAGCGAATTCCGCCCCACCTTCCCGCCGGGCTCGCAGTCCCGCCCACAGCAGGAGGAAGCAGCCGGCGACCAGGATCGGCTCCAGGGCGAACCCGGCGGCGAGCCCGTACCGGTCCGCGAGGCTCCCCAGCACGAACGGGGAGGCGGCGGCGACCAGGCCGAGGATCAGTTGCGAGCGGGCGTTGGCCCGGTCCTCCTGCCCGTCGGCGGCAGCGAGGGTCAGCGCCAGCGAGAGCGGATAGAGGTTCGCGATGCCGACCCCGGACAGGAACAGCGCCGCGACGGCGAGGGCCGGCCGGTCGGTCGACCAGAACAGGACGACACCGGCGAGCGAGACCGCCAGCGAGGCGTACAGCAGGGGGACGGCGCGGCCGGGACGGCGGGTGAGCCGCGCGCCGGCCAGGCGTCCGAGGAGGATGCCGAGGAGGTTGCTGCTGAGCGCGGTGCCGGCGGCGGTCGCGGAGAAGCCGGAGTCGATGAGCATCTGCGGACCGAAGTACACCAGGCAGAACTCGACCGCCGAGCCGACCGCGGTCAGCACGGCGAACAACCAGCAGGCGGCCGGCAGCCGTCCGGCACCCCGCGCGGCGTGCCTCCGTGCCGGCACGGGCAGCGGCCGGTTCCGGTAGCGCAGGTAGAGCACCACGAGGACGGCGGCCGGCAGGGCGAACGCCGCGCGCCAGCCGATCACTGTGGCCGCCAGCGCGCCGACGGCCAGCGGGGCGAGCACCGCCGACACCCCGGCGCCGATGTTGGCCTCGGTCAACGCGCGGTCGCGACGGCTGCCGTGCCGGTCGGACAGGATCGCCTGGACGACGGTGAGCAGCATCGCTCCGGCCGTACCGAAGACGGCCGCTCCGGCGAGCGTGGCCGGCACGCCCCGGCCGAGGGTGAACAGGCCGGCGCCGACAGCGGTGGCCAGGGCCGATCCCCACAGCAGTGAGCCGCGGGAGAGGTGCCGGGCGGTCCACGCGAAGCATGCTCCGGCCAGGGCGGCTCCGGCCGACCAGCACACCTCGTAGGCGCCGAGCACCGAGTAGGAGAAGCCGATCTCGTCCCGCAACAGCGTCACCGCCGGCGCGAACGCGTACAGCCAGAACGTGAAGCAACCGAGCGCGGCGTAGGAGAGCACGGTGGGTGAGTCGCGGACGAACGCGTCCGTGCCGGCGGGCGGGACCGCCTTCTCTGTGTATCGATACACAGCTAGAGTATGGACATGGATCGCTCTGCCGACAACCCGAGGCGGCGGCCGACCATGAGCGACGTGGCCCGGGCGGCCGGGGTGTCGCCGATGACGGTCTCCTATGCCTACTCGAAACCGGAGCGGGTCTCCGCCGAGACCGCGGCGAAGGTGCGAGAGGCCGCGCGGCAACTCTCCTATCCCGGGCCGCATCCGGCCGCCCGTTCGCTCCGTCGCGGGCGGGTCGGTTCACTCGGTGTCGTGCTGGGTGAGCGGTTGAGCTACGCCTTCGAGGATCCGCAGGCGGCACGGTTCCTCGCCGGCGTCTCCGACGTGTGTGCCGCCGAGGGCGTCGGGCTCACCCTGGTCCCGATCACCGGCGGCCCCTCGGACGCGCGACGCGTCGCGCAGGCGGCCGTGGACGGCTTCGTCGTCTGGACCACGAGCGACGACGACCCCGTCCTGGAGGCGGTGGCCGACACCGGCCTGCCCGCCGTCGTCCACGCCGGCCCGAGCCGGGCCGGGATACCTGTGATCGGCATCGACGATCGGGCCGCGGCGACCGCTGTCGGCCGGGTGGCGTTCGTCCGCGCCCGACGCCCGGTCGTGCTCGGCTTCCCGCTCGACCGCGCCCGCGTCCGTCAACTCCTCCCGGGCGACCAGGTCGCGGACGTGAGGTTCCCGGTGACCCGCCACCGCTGGGAGGGCCTCCGCGACGCCTGGACCGACGGTGACCGCTCGGCCTCGCAGATACGGCTGGCCGTGTGCCCGCTCAACCATGTCAACGAAGGCGAGCGCTTCGCCCTCGAACTGCTTCAGGGTGCCGAGCCGCCGGACGCCATCGCCGCGATGAGCGACGAGCTGGCCCTCGGCGCCCTCCACGCCGCGGCGCGCGCCGGGCTGCGCGTACCCGAGGACGTGGCCGTCACCGGCTGGGACGACAGCGACAGCGCCGGGCCCGCCGGCCTCACCACCCTCGCGCAGTCGCTGCGCGACCAGGGGGCCGACTGCGCGCGTACGGCGCTTGGCCTCCCCACCCGGGGGCCGGCGCGGCACGAATGGCGGGTCGTGGTGCGCACCAGCAGTCGCCGTCCAAGCCGACCGCGCGGTCCGGCCATATAGTGACCGCGTTCGCAGTGTCCGGCCAGGAGAGAAGGGAACACCGCTGCCCGTGGACAGTGACCGTCTGACCCGACCCCCTGTCATCACCGCGCAGATGCTCATCCGCCGGCCCGCCGCCGAGGTCTTCCAGGCGTTCGCCGACCCGGCCGTGACCACGAAGTTCTGGTTCACCAGGAGCAGCGGCCGGCTGGAACCCGGCGCCGTCGTCACCTGGGACTGGGAGATGTACGGCGTCTCCACCGTCGTGACCGTCAAGGACGTGGAGGAGAACCGCCGCATCCTGGCCGAGTGGGATCCGGAGTCCCCCACCCAGGTCGAGTGGCGGTTCCTGCCGGGCGAGGGCGACACCACGCTGGTCCGGGTCACCGAGACCGGCTTCGCCGGGACCGCCGACCAGGCCGTCAGAAAGGCGATCGACTCGATGGGCGGGTTCACCATGGTCCTCTGCGCCTGCAAGGCGCTGCTGGAGCAGGGTGTGCTGCTGAACGCCGTCGGAGACGCCCACCCGGCGGGCTTCGAGGACTGACCGCAGCCGCCGGCCCGGCAGTCCGGTCAGGCGCCGGCGACCGGTACCGGCGCGAACAGGGGCGGTGCCGGGTCGGCGGCCCGGATCGCGCCCACGAGCTGCGCCAGCTGCGGGTAGTCGCCGCGGGCCGCGCGGAGGAGATGGTGCGCGTCGGCGTGGTTGCCGAGGTACGACTCGGCGGCCGCCCGCAGAAGGAGCGCGACGGCACAGAGGTCGACCGGTTCGCTACCGGGGCGGACGTCGAGCAGCAGCGATCGCGCATCCTCGGGCCGCTGGTTGAGCAGATGAGCCAGGCTCATCGCGATCCGGGCGGAGAACGCGTGCGGCTGTGTCCGGGCGGCGATCCCGGCGAGTTCCGAGATCTCCCGCACCTCCCGGCGTGCCACCGGCGAACCGGTCACCACCGCGGCGTACAGGTACCACAACCCGAACTGGACGCTCAGGATCTGCCCGATGGCCGCGGCCGCCGCGGGATCGGTGCTGCCCGCCCGTGCCAGCGCCGCGAGCCGCTCGGCCTCCTCGACCAGATCCGCCGACTGCGTGTGTGCCGTGCTCAGTCTCTGCTGGTAGGCAGCGAGGGCAAGGAGCGGATCGCTGCCGGCGCGGGCCTGAATCCCGACCCGGTGGACGACACCACCCGTTCGGGCGACCGCTCGCAGTGCCCTGACCACCTCCTCCTGGTAGTAGCCCGCCCGCAGCGCTTCACGGGCGGCTGCCGGAGCCCGGAGCCAGCGGAGCAGGTTGTGGCCGTCGCTGCGGGTCGAACGCCCCGGAACGAGGTTGGTCAGGCCGAGCAGTGCCCCGACGAACGCGGCGCCGAACAACGTCAACCGCGTCAAGGCCGTACCGGTGTACCCGGACGCGACGACGAGTGCCGTCGCGGCGCACAGGTTGGCGAGCGGGCCACCGAGGTAGAACAGCACCATCCGCAGCGGTAACGCCGTCGTCGACGGCGAAGGCCGGACGGACACCTCGTTGCGCCAACCGTTGAAGGGCGCGATACGGACCGCGACGACCGGCAGACGCAGCAGCTTCGCCACGACCAGGTGCCCGCACTCGTGCAGGACGAGGTGCAGCCACAACGACAGGCAGGTCAGGCCGGCGGCGACGA
The DNA here is from genome assembly GCF_023896895.1 of Micromonospora sp. CPM1. Taxonomy (NCBI): domain Bacteria; kingdom Bacillati; phylum Actinomycetota; class Actinomycetes; order Micromonosporales; family Micromonosporaceae; genus Micromonospora; species Micromonospora sp. CPM1. The sequence goes on along the minus strand of NZ_JAMHIU010000011.1, from coordinate 80,065 downwards.
TCGCACCCGCCACGGACTCGGTGACGAGCAGCGCGAACGCCGTCGCCTCCACCGCCAGGAGGAGTGGCACGGCGACCAGCCGACGGCGGAGCTTCACCGGGAGATGGTACGGCCGGACGGGCGGCCGCAGGGGTACACGCGCCCTCGCCCCCGGCATCACCGCAGCCCGACGGTACGGCCGTAAAGCCGCAGCCCGGGCTGGGCGACGTGTCGTGCTGCGGGGTAGCTGACGTGGAGCATCGACTGGGACAACTTCGTCGACGAGTACCCCGGGATCGAGGGAACCGAAGAGGAGTGGACGAGGCGGCTGGCTCTGGCCCTCGAACGCGCCTGGGGATAGTCGGACCGCGTAGCCGCGCGGACATAGCGGCGCGGACAACTGTCGGCCTGAAGATCGGAGAAGGAGGCCCGGCCCTACCGGTTGCCGCCGAATGACACTCTTGCGCCGATGGACGCGTTCATCTCACAGTTGCCGGCGTTGCTCGGCGTCGTTGTCGGTGCCTTGGGCACAGGCCTGGTGGCTTTCCTGTCCGCCAGAAGCCAGTGGAAGCGCGGCCAGGCCGTGCGGTGGGACGAACGACGACTGGAGGCATACAGCGAGTTCGCCCAGGTACTTAAGGAGATTCAGGCGATATCGCTGAAGGTGCTGGCTACAGCGGCCGGGGACAAGTACCGCTCAGGGCTGAACGAAGCAGAAGCTTTTCCTCGGCTCGCCGAGGCCGACATCAGGCACACCCTCGTCTGGGAAAGCCTCTTGCTGCTCGGAGACGCTTCCACCGTCATGGCCGCACAGGACTGGCGGGAGGCAGTCTGGAGACTCGAACACCGAGCCCGTGGCGTCGACGAGAACTCCGAGCCGTTACTGGAACTGGTCCAGCAGGCGAACGCGAGTCGGGACCGCTTTTATCATGCAGCTCGACGGGGCCTCGGCGTAGGCGGCGGATCGGTCGCTCAATCCGACCGCCTGCAGCGACGCCTCGCATCCCAAAACCACGAGCCTCCGTCGCCAATCAGCTGAACCAGCTGGACTCCGCGATGAGTTCGGCTGCCTCCGCCGGTCTTAGCTGGTGCATCCGATCGGATGCGGAACAGCCGACCGCCAGGAGGGACGAGAACCATGACCGTCGTCGACACCACTCCCCCGCCCGTCGCGCGCGGGTTGCACCGGACGCTGTGGGCGCTGCAGGGCGTCCTCGGAGTCTTCCTCATCGTCGCCTCCGCCGGTCCCAAGCTGTTCGGCGAGGCCAACGCGGTCCAGACCTTCGAGGACATGGGCGCAGCGCCCTGGTTCCGTTATCTCGTCGGCCTGCTGGAGCTGGCCGGTGGCATCGGGCTGCTCGTGCCGCGGCTCGCCGGGCTGGCCGCCGTCGGGCTCGCGCTGCTCATGGTCGGCGCCGCGATCACCCAGGCGTTCATCCTGGACGGCGGCGCGCTGGTGCTCACGCCCGTGGTGCTGTTCGCGTTGTTCGTGTTCATCGCGTGGGGCCGCCGCCACTCGATACGCCGGCTGCTCAAGCGCTGAGCTGGGGGGGTGCGCCGGCCGATCCGTCAGGGCGTCCAGCGCACCCCCGGGTTCACCCGCCCGAACCAGTCGAAGAGGGCCATGTTGTCCCACCCGTTCCCGGTGCCGTTGATGTTCGCCGGGTCCCAGCCGTTGCCGCTGACGGCGTACCAGGTGGGTTCCCAGTAGAAGACCCCGATCGCGCCGGCGTTGCGGGCGGTGTTCTGGACCCAGTCGAACTCCTGGGCCTGCCCGGCCCAGGTCGCGCCGATGCCGTCGCAGGTCGCGTCACCGATGACGTTCGGCTGGCCGTCCGCGTCGTCCCGGGTGAAGGGGTACGCGGTCTCCACGATCACCACCGGCTTCCCGTAGCGGTTCCGCAGGTCCACGATGTTGTCGTAGAGGTTCGCCAGGCTGCCGTGCCACATGCAGTAGTAGGACAGCGCCGTCATGTCCCACTGCACGCCCTGGGCGCGGATGCCGTCGTAGAACCACCGGGCGTTGGCGTTGCTGTCGGCGTTCGCGGTGTGGATCATCACGGGGATGCCGCCGCCGCAGGCCTTCACCGCGTTGTAGCCCTGTTTCAGCAGGCCGGCCAGCGGGCCGAAGTCGTTGTTGACGACCTTCCCCTCGTTCCACAGCATCCCGACGTTGATCTCGTTGCCGATCTGCACGCTGTCCGGCAGGGTGCCCTGTCCCCGCAGGGCGGCGCAGACGTCGTACGTGAACGCGTACACGTCGTTGCGCAGCTGGCTCAGGCTGTGCCCGGACCAGGCGGCCGGCTTGTACTGCTTGCCGGGGTCGGCCCAGGTGTCGGAGTAGTGGAAGTCGATCAGTACCTTGAGGCCCTTCGCCTTGGCCGTGCGCGCCTGGGCCAGCACCCTGCTCTTGTTGTTGTAGCCGCTGGCCGGGTTGTTCCAGACGCGCAGCCGGACGTAGTTGACGCCGACGGATTTGAGGATGTCCAGCGGATCGCGGGCGACCCCGTTGGCGTCGTAGTACTTCGCGCCGAGGTCGAGGCTGCGCTGCAACGACGAGACGTCGGCGCCCCGCATGCTGAGCGTGTTCGCGGCGGCGACGGGCGCTGGCGTACCCCCGAATGTGGTGGTGGTGGCGAGGACGACGGCCGTGACGGCCCCGGCCAGGGTCCGACGGCGGTGGGGTGTGGTCACGAGACTTCCTCTCAGCTGGCAGTGCAGGGGGCGCCGTTGAGCGAGAAGCCGGTCGGCGGCGCGTCGCTCGCGCTCCAGCGCCCCTGGAAGCCGAAGGTCGTGGAGCCGTTCGGCGCGATGACGCGGTTCCAGTCGGCGTTGCGGGCGGTCACGGCGGCACCGGTCTGGCCGACGGTGGCGTTCCACGCGGTGGTGACCTGCTGGTCCCCGGGGAAGCTGAAGGTGAGGATCCAGCCGTCCACCGACGTCGTCCCGGTGTTCTGGACCGTCACGGTCGCCACGAAACCGCCGGGCCACTCGGACTGGTTCCGGTAGGTCACCCGGCAGGTCGAGGGCGGCGGGGGCGGCGGCGTGGACGTCGTGGGCAGGGTGACCGTGTTGGACGCGATCGAGACGTTGCCGGCGGCGTCCCGGGCCCGCACGTAGTACAGGGTGCGCAGCGGCGTCTCCGGGGGCAGCGCGGCCATGTACGTGGTGCCCGGCACGGTGGCCACGCGCGTCGAGGTGTACCAGCCGTCGAACCGGTAGACGTCGTACCCGAGCACGCCGGTGTCGTCGGTCGACGGCGACCAGGACAGCTTGGCGGTCGAGGCGGTCACGTCGCCGACTGTGAGGTTCTGCGGGGCGCTCGGCGGGGTGGTGTCCGGGCCGGTGTCCGTCACGGGCGTGACCACCGTCAGCGCGTCGGTGGAGGGCGAACGGCGGCCGTCGCCGTCGCGGGCCGACACCCGGAACGAGTACTGCCGGCCGGGCTGGATGTAGGTGGTGATCGTGGCGGTGGTGACGTCGCCGAGGCTGACGCCGTACACCACGTCGTCGAACGCCTGGTAGTACGTGATGTCGTACCCGACGACGGGGCAGCAGCCGCGCGTGGCGGCCGTCCAGGTGAGGGTGACCGACGTGCTCCGCACCTGGGTGGCGGTCAGGTTCGTGGGCGCGCTCGGCGGGAACGGCGTGGTGCTGGGCGTGCTCGGCGTCGACGTGGGCGGCGGCGGCGCGGTCCCGGTCGGCTCCGCCGCGAAGGCCGCGGCGCCGCCGGGCGCCGGCGCGACCCGGGGGTACGCGGTGCCGGCGCCGGCCGACGGCGCGGCGGTCAGCGCGGTTGCGAGCACCGCCGTGGCCAGCACGGCGGCGGCCGGCAGACCCGGCCGCAGGCGGCGGAACAGCGAGGACGAACAGACGGCTGCCATACGTCGACGATGCGGTCAACCCATCGATGATCGCCAACGTATCTCACGCCTCGGTCGGCGCGGCGGCCCAGCCGGTCCGTCGCGAGGGGGAAGTTCCGCCTCATTCGTCGTTTTGCGCCGCTTCTGCCGTCGATCGCCCACAATCGGGGAGACGGGGTGAGTCGCCGCGGAACGGCCACCCGCACGCACGAGAGGCCCGGACGGGAACGGCGATGGCCACCTTCGAGTACCGCTGCCAGCAGGACGGCAGGTTCGACGTCACGCTGCCGGTCGGCGCCGCGGGCCCGTCGACAAACTGCCCCCGGTGCGGGAACCCGGCGACGCGGGTGTTCGCCGCGCCCCGGCTGGGCCGCATGCCGGCAGCGCTGCGCGAGGCCATGGACCGGACCGAGCGCAGCGCGGAACAGCCGGAGGTGGTCGGGCGGGTACCCGGTCGTCGCCCGGCACGCCGCTCGACCGACCCGGCCCACGCCCGCCTGCCGCGATGGTGACCACGAGAAGGGCTCAACGCCGTGCCTGAACTGCTGTTCCCCCTCGACTCCGCCAAGAGGTTCACCGACCAGGAGAAGGTCGGGCACAACCGCTGGCATCCCGACATCCCGCCCGTGGCGACGGTACGGCCCGGACAGTCGTTCCGCGTCCACTGCCGTGAGTGGTTCGACGGCGCGATCCACAACGACGACTCCGCCGAGGACATCCGGGACGCGCCGCTGACCCGGGTGCACGCGCTCAGCGGCCCGTTCGCCGTCGAGGGCGCCGAGCCGGGCGACCTGCTCATGGTCGACATCCTCGACATGGGCCCGATCCCGCAGGAGTCCGGTCCGCTGGCCGGCCAGGGCTGGGGCTACACGGGCATCTTCCCCACCGGCAACGGCGGCGGCTTCCTCACCGAGCAGTTCCCCGACGCCTACAAGGCGGTCTGGGACTTCACCGGCCGCACGGCCACCTCCCGGCACATCCCCGGGGTCTCGTTCACCGGGATCGCCCACCCGGGGCTGATGGGCACCGCCCCGTCCGCGTCGCTGCTGGCCACCTGGAACCGGCGGGAGGGTGCGCTGATCGCCACCGCGCCCGACCGGGTGCCGCCCCTGGCCCTGCCTCCCGAGCCGCAGGACGCGATCCTCGGCGGCCTCAGCGGCGCCGACTTCGACCGGGTGGCCGCGGAGGCGGCGCGCACCGCTCCGCCCCGGGAGAACGGCGGGAACCAGGACATCAAGAACTTCACAGTCGGCAGCCGGGTCTTCTACCCGGTGTACGTGCCGGGAGCCAACCTGTCCGTCGGCGACCTGCACTTCTCCCAGGGCGACGGGGAGATCACCTTCTGCGGCGCCATCGAGATGGGCGGGTTCATCGACCTGCACGTGGACCTGATCAAGAACGGCATGCAGACGTACGGCGTCGCCGAGAACGCCATCTTCATCCCGGGCGACACCCCGCCGCAGTTCTCCCGGTGGCTGGCCTTCTCCGGCATCTCCGTCACGCTCGACGGCGAACAGCGGTACCTCGACTCGCAGCTCGCGTACCAGCGCGCCTGCCTGCACGCCATCGACTACCTGACCCGTTTCGGCTACCAGCCGGAACAGGCGTACCTGCTGCTCGGTGCCGCACCCATCGAGGGCCGGCTCTCCGGCGTGGTGGACATCCCCAACTCCTGCGCGACCGTCTACCTGCCCACCGAGATCTTCGACTTCGACATCCGCCCCTCGGCCGCCGGTCCGGCCCGGATCGACCCGGGCATGGGCGCCCCGAAGGCCACGATGAGCTGAGCAGGTGACCGCGCCACCCGTTCCGGCAGGGCCGGGCCGGTCAGGGGGCGGGCGGGCGCCGGAAACTCCTCGCCGCGCGGGGCGCCGGGATGTCAGCCGTACGCCGCATCGCGGCGGCGCGACCCGGCGTGTAGCCGTACTCGCGGGCGAAGGCGGAGATGAACGCGGACGGGCTGGCGTACCCGATGCGGCGGGCGACCTCGCCGACCGGCCGGGTCTCCAGCAGCGCCAGCGACGCGCGCAGGCGCAGCTTCGTGCGCCACTGCGAGTACGACATGCCGAACTCGCGGTCGAAGTCGCGTTGCAGCGTCTTGACGCTGACGTGCAGGCGGTCCGCCCACTCGGCGAGCCCTGTCGTGTCGCCCGGGTCGCGGGCCAGGGCCGTGGCGACCGCCAGCGCGACGCCCGTACCGCCGGCCTGCCGGTCGTCGGGGTCGGGCCGGGGGGCGAGCCCGGACATGATGCGGCTGCGGGCGGCGGGGGCGTCGCGTTCGTCGTAGCCGGCGGTGGCGAGCGTGAGCACGAGCCGAACGGCCTCGGCGTCGATGGTGGCGACGCCGGCCCCCAGCCCGTCGAGGGCGCCGGGCACCTCGCGCAGGCAGATCCGGTAGACCGTCTGCCGGTCCGCCGCGTGCACCTCGTGGGTCACGGCCCGGTGCACCCAGAAGACCTCGTCCGGCCCGAGGAATGTGGTGTGCCGACCGTGGCGGGCGGAGAGCAGGCCGTCGGGTGACCAGTAGAACTGGTGCAGGAAGTCCTCCCGGTTCTCGGCGAACGCCAGCCGGGTCACCGACCGGTAGCGCAGGAGGAGGATGCCGTCCGGGCGGCCGAGGCCGTAGCCGAACTCCTCGCAGCTGACCGGATCCGCCGTGATCGGGCCGGTGACCATCACGCTCTGACCTCTCCCCGACATCGGTTGACCTCTCGGCGACATTCCGCCCACAGAAGTAAGGCTAGCCTAAGCTCTGCAGCCCAGCGGGGCTGCACCTCTGTGTTGAGAACCCGAAGGAACTGGCAGATGTCCGTACGACAGCACTGGCGCGTGATCGCCGCCGCCGCGGTGACGCTCGCCGTGGTCACCGGTTGCGGATCCGACGGCGGCGACTCCGCCGCGAAGTCCGGCGACGCCGCGACCCGCGTCTTCGCCGCCGACAACGGCGAGATCACGATCCCGGTCGACCCCAAGCGGGTCGTCGCCACCGGCTACGCCGTGCCGGTCCTGATCGAGGCGGACGCCGCGCTGGTGGGGATCTCCAGCTGGAAGCGCGGCCTCGCGCTGATGACCGAGCAGGACCGGGCCACCTACGAACGGCTGCCGAAGGTCGCCGGCGAGGCCGCTGCCGAGACCAACTACGAGGCCGTCGCCGCCGCCAAGCCGGACCTCATCGTGATCGGGGTGCCGAAGCCGGCTCTCGGCAGCATCGACATGAAGCGGCTGGAGAGCATCGCGCCGGTCGTCGCGATCGGCCCCACCACGCCCGCCGCCTGGCGCGAGCTGTCCCGCCGGCAGGCCGACGCCGCCGGTCGCAGCACGAACTTCGAGGCGGCCAAGGAGGCGTACGACAAGAAGGCCGCGGAGCTGAAGGACAAGTACGCCGCCGCCCTCGCGGGCCTGAAGTTCGGGCACGTGGGCAGCTACGGCGAGATCGCCAAGGGCACCTTCCACCGCGAGTTCGCCGGCTCGTGGGGCACGAACATCGCGCAGGACGCGGGCGTGACCTACTACGGCGAGGTCAAGGAGAAGGGCGGCGGCGGGCTCGACGTCACCGAGTACCCGGCGATCGAGGAACTTCCCACGAGCCTCGGCGAGGCCGACGCCATCACGTACACGTTGCAGCCCGACGGCACCCCCGCCGAGGCGGTGAAGCAGGTGCTCGACTCCGCGCTGTGGAAGAACCTGGCCGCGGTCAAGGCCGGCCGGGTGTTCGGGTTGCAGTACACGGAGGCGGCGACGTACGAGTCGGCCCTCCGGACGCTCGACTCCGTCGACAAGGCATTCGCGCCGCTGCTGGCCCGATGACAGTCGACCGTCACGACCCGGCCGGCCGGGTCGCCGCCCACCACCGCGCGGGCAGTGGCACGGTCCGGATCGGCTACCCGATCGACGTACGCGAGGTCCGGGTCGTCGCCCGGCGGCGGCTGACCCCGCGCATGGTGCGGCTGACGCTCGGCGGCCCGGCCCTCGCCGGTTTCCACACCTACCAGGCGGACGACCACGTCAAGCTCGTCTTCCCGGATCCGGACGGCACCCGGCGCGATCCCGTCCCGGACGGGCGGGGCATGCTCGACTGGCCCCGCCCGCTGCCGACCACCCGCAAGTACACGGTGCGCCGCTACGATCCCGCCGCCTGCGAGATCGACCTGGACTTCGTGCTGCACGACGGGGGTGTCGCGTCGGCGTGGGCGGACGCGACGGCGGTGGGCGACGAGGTGACGATCGCGGGTCCGCCCGGCGCTAAGGCGTTCCCGCACAGCTACGACCACTACGTCTTCGCCGTCGACGCCACCGCCCTGCCGGCCGTCGCCAGGTGGCTGGAGGAGTCCCCGGCCGACGTGTCGGCGCACGTGGTCGCCGAGGTCGACGACCCGGCGGAACGGGACTACCCGCTCGCGCACCGCGACGGGGTGGCGGTGACGTGGCTGGTGCGCGCGGCCACCGGGTCCACGCTCGCGCGGCAGGTGACGTCGCTGCGCCTGCCGGCCGGGCGGGCGTTCCTCTTCGCGGCCGGGGAGGCGAACGACATCAGGCCGCTGCGTGCCTGGAGCGCCGGCCGCCTCGACTCGCTGATCACCGGGTACTGGAAGCGTGGAGTCGCCGGGCTTGAAGACTGACCTGTCCCGGCGGGTGGCGTTCCTGCTCGTGTCCGTCGCGCTGCTGGTCGTCGCTGCGGGCGCGAGCATGGCCGTGGGCGCGCGGCCGGTCGCGCCGGTCGAGGTGTGGCGGGCGCTCACCGACTTCGCGGCCACGACCGACCACCTCGTCGTACGCGACATCCGGCTGCCCCGCACGATCCTCGGCGTCTGCGTCGGCGCCGCCCTCGGCGCGGCCGGGGTGCTGATCCAGACGCTGACCCGCAACCCGCTGGCCGAGCCCGGCATCCTCGGCGTGACAGCCGGGGCCGGCTTCGCGATCAACCTGGGCGTGCTGGTGGGCGTCGCCGGGTCGCAGGCCGGGCAGCTCGTGCTCGCGGTGGCCGGCTCCGCGCTCGCCGCTGTCGCCGTCTACGCGGTCGGACGGACCTCGCCGCTGCGGCTGGTCCTGGCCGGTGTCGCGCTGAGCTGGGTGCTGATGGGCGTCTCACTCGGGCTGCGGCTGGGCTTCCCGGACGTCTTCGACAGGTACCGGTTCTGGTCGGTCGGGGCGCTGGCCGGCGCCGAGCGGACGCCGCTGGTGCTGCCCGTGGTGGTGACTGCGGTCGCCCTCGTGGCCGCGATGGCCGCGACCCGGCCGTTGAACGCGCTCGCCCTCGGCGAGGACGTGGCCCACGCGATCGGCGCTCACGTGACCCGGACCCGGATCACGGTCCTGGTGCTCGTCACGCTGCTCACCGGCGTCGCCACCGCGGTCGCCGGCCCGATCGCGTTCGTCGGGCTGATGGTTCCGCACCTGGCGCGGCGGCTCGCAGTCGACTCGATCCCGTGGATCATGGCGTACTCGATGCTGCTCGGGCCGATCCTGCTGCTCCTCGCGGACGTCGGCTCGCGGGTCCTGCTGCCCACGGGCGAGGTGCCGGTGTCAATCGTCACCGCGTTCCTGGGCGCTCCGGTGCTGATCTGGGCGGTCCGCCGCTACGGGGCGGCGGCGCTGTGAGCACCGTGACGCTGCGGGCGGGACGGTTCCTGGTCCGGATCGAACGGCGCACGGCTGTCGCCTCGGCCGGGCTCGTCACGGCCGCGGCGGCGCTCGCCCTGCTGGCCCTGAGCCACGGGCCGCAGTGGGCGACACCGGCCGAGGTGTTCGACGCCCTGCTCCGGGGCGGTGACGCGGGATTCGTGATCCGGGAGTGGCGGCTCCCCCGGGTGGCCGCGGCGCTGATCTTCGGGGCCTCGCTCGGACTGGCCGGGGCGGTCTTCCAGAACCTGACCCGCAACGCGCTGGGCAGCCCCGACGTGATCGGCCTCGACGCGGGCGCGTACACCGGGGCGCTGGTGGCGATCACGCTGCTGAACGGCACCGCCGGGCAGCTCGCGGCCGGGTCGGTGGCGGGCGGGCTGCTCGCCGCCGCCCTCATCTACCTGCTGTCGCTGGACTCCGGGCTCAGCGGCGTCCGGCTGGTGGTCATCGGCATCGCCGTCAACGCGATGCTGACCGCGCTGAACTCCTGGATCGTGCTGCGGGCCGAGATCGACGTGGCGCTCGCCGCGACCGGATGGAACGCCGGCTCGCTCAACGGCGTCGACTGGGCCGAGGTGCGGCTCCCGTTCGTCGTCATCGGCCTGTTCGTCCTGCTGCTCGTCGTCGTCTCGCACGCCATGCACCAGGCGGCGCTGGGCGACGAGATCGCGCGCACCACAGGCGTACGCCTGGGCCGGCTCCGCCTGCTGCTGGTCCTGGCCGGGGTGGGCTGCACCGCGACGGTGACAGCGGTGGCCGGGCCGGTCGTGTTCATCGCGCTCGCCGCGCCCCAGATCGGCCGGCGGCTCGCGCGGGCCGCGGGTGTCCCACTGGTGCCGGCGGCGCTGACCGGCGCGGTGCTGCTGCTGGCCGCCGACCTCGTCGCGCAGATGCTGCTCGCGCCGGTCGCCCTGCCGGTCGGCGTGGTCACCACGGCGATCGGCGGTTGCTATCTGATCTGGCTGCTCAGCATGGAGGTGAAACGGCGGTGACCAGTCGTCTGATCGCGGAGGACGTCACGCTCGGCTACGGCGAGCGGGTGGTGTCGACGGGGGTGAGCCTGGCCGTGCCGGACGGCGCGTTCACGGCGATCGTCGGGCCCAACGCATGCGGGAAGTCGACGCTGTTGAAGGCCATGGTCCGGCTGCTCACGCCGGCGTCGGGCGCGGTACGCCTCGACGGCCGGGACGTCGCCGAGCACCGGCCGAAGCCGTTCGCCCGCCAGGTCGGCTTCCTGCCGCAGGGCCTCGTCGCGCCGGAGAACATCGTCGTCCGGCGGCTCGTCGCCCGGGGCCGCTACCCGCACCAGTCCCTGCTCGGCACCGGCACCGCCGCCGACGAGGAGGCCGTCCGGTCGGCGATGGCGGTTGCCGGCGTCACCGACCTGGCCGAGCGGCCCGTGGAGGAACTCTCCGGCGGGCAGCGGCAACGGGTCTGGATCGCCATGGTGCTGGCGCAGGAGACGCCGTACCTGCTGCTGGACGAGCCCACCACGTTCCTGGACATCACGCACCAGTACGAGCTGCTGGCGCTGTTCGCCAAGCTGCGCGACGAGGGACGCACCGTCGTCGCAGTGCTGCACGACATCAACCAGGCGTGCCGGTTCGCCGATCACATCGTGGCGATGAAGGCCGGCCGGATCGTCGCGCAGGGCCCGCCGGCCGACGTGGTGGACGCCGACCTGATGCGGGAGGTCTTCGGCCTGCCCAGCGTGGTGATGCCGAACCCGGTCACCGGCACACCGATGGTGGTGCCGACCGTCTAGCCGGAAGCCCTCGCCGGTATGCCAGAGTCGACCTGAGCCGGTTGGGCGGCTCGGGAGAAGCGGTACGACGAGAGGACGGGACACCTGATGCAGAAGTCATCCCTCACCGCGCTGGCCCGCGAGCAGCTGGAACTCGCGCACACCTCCTCCAGCGGCCGCAGCAGCTCCACCGTCTACGGCGGTCACGAGCACAGGCTCCGACAGACGCTGATCGCGCTGACGGCCGGGCAGATGCTCAGCGAACACGAGAACCCCGGCGAGGCCACCGTGCACGTCCTGCGCGGCCGGGTCCGGCTCGGCGCCGGCGAGACATCCTGGGACGGCTCAGCCGGCGACCTGCTGATCGTGCCGGACCGCCGGCACACGCTGGAGGCGCTCGAAGACTCCGCGGTGCTGCTCACCGTCGCCAAGCGCTGACGGCCCGAACCCGGCAGGGCGGCCAGCCGACCGCGACCAACCGCCGGGCGTGCCCCGGGTCCGTCGCCGGCCGCCCGAACGATTGAGCAGGTCACGGCCGGGGTAGTGGCCCTCCTCGCAGAAGATCAAGCGGCGGCCGGTCCGGGTCCGCCCGGCGAGAGGGGCACCACCGGTGCGGACCTGGTTACGCGACGCCGTCGCGCGGCTGCGCGGCGACGGGATGACAGTGGTCGAGCTGACCGCTGCCGCTGTGGTCGCCTGGATCGTGGCGGCGGTGGTGATCCGTCACCCGGACCCGTTCTTCGCACCGACGGCCGCGCTCGTCGTGCTCGGCGAGTCCCGTGGTCGACGGCTGCGGCAGACCGTCGAGATCCTGCTCGCCGTGGCAGCCGCCGTCCTCGTCGCGGAGCTGCTGGTGTACGCGCTGGGCCCGGGCACCGAGACGGTTCTGCTGGTGCTGCTGCTGACCACCGCGACGCTCGTGGTGATCGGGGCCCGCCGTGCCCTGGTCGTGCAGGCAAGCGTCTCGGCCATGTACCTGGTGGTGGTCTCCGCGCCGAACGGGACGCTGATGCCGTTCCGCTTCGTCGACGCGCTCATCGGCGGCGTGGTGGCGCTCGCCGCCAGCCAGCTGATGGCCGCCCGTGACCCGCTGGCGCCGCTGGTGGCCCAGGCCCGGCGCAGCTACACCGATCTGGCCGACCTGCTCGACCAGGTCAACGCGGCCCTGCGCGGCTGCGACGAGGACGCCGCCCGCGCCGCGCTGGACCGGGCGCGGCAGGTGGACGACTGCGTCGCCGAGATGCAGGCCGCCGTGCTCGCCACCGGGGAGACGCTGCGGCTGGGACTGCGCCGCCGGCATCTGGGCAAGCTCGTCGAGGTGGAGGCCACGCTGCGGCAGCTCGACTACGCCGCCCGCAACATCCGCGTGCTGGCCCGGGCCGGCGTGACCCTGACCCGCCGGCACACCGCCACCCCGCCGGAGCTGGCCGCCGCGATCGGCGCGCTGACCTCCGCCGTACGGTCGGCCGGTGAGGCCATGGCCCACGACCTCACCGGCGCCGACGCCGACCGGCACGCGCAGCAGGCCGACGCGGCGGCCCTGGAGGCGGTACGGATCGCCGCCGGCCTGCTCCGGACCGATCCGCCGCTGCCGGTCACCATGATCGTCGGGCAGATCCGGGCGACCGCCATCGACCTGCTGCGCGGCGTCGGCCACGACGACGTGACGGTGCTGGACCGGGTGGACGAGGCGCTCGGCCTGAGCCGGGGGTGACGAGTACGCTGCCGGCCGGTCAGCGGTGGTGGATCGGGGTGTCGAGGTCCGTCAGCCGCCGGCCGGAGCCTCCCGCGGCCAGGGCGACGAACTCGGCGGCGATCGCCACGGCGGTCTCCTCCGGCGTCCGCGCCCCGAGGTCGAGCCCGATCGGTGAGGAGAGCCGGGCGAGGGCGGCCTCGTCCACGCCCGCCTCGCGCAGGCGGCGTAACCGATCGGCGTGGGTGCGGCGGCTGCCCATCGCGCCGATGTAGCGGGCCGGGGTGCGCAGGGCGACCTGGAGCAGCGGGACGTCGAACTTCGGGTCGTGGGTGAGGACGCAGAGCACCGTTCTCTCGTCGACGGTCGTCGACTCCAGGTAGGTGTGCGGCCACTGGACGACGAGGGCGTCGGCGTCGGGGAAGCGCTTGCGGGTGGCGAACACCGGACGGGCGTCGCACACCGTGACGTGATAGCCGAGGAAGCGGCCGATCCGGGCCACCGCGACGGCGAAGTCGATCGCGCCGAACACGATCATCCGTGGTGGCGGCAGGTACGACTGGACGAAGACGGACACCTCGTCGTGCCGCTGCTGCCCGCGCGTACCGAGTCGGACTGCTCCGGTGGTGCCGAGGGCGAGCATGCCCTCGGCCTGCTGCGCCACCGCTCGGTCCAGGTCGGCGTCGCCGAGAGTGCCGGCCACCCGGTCGGGCCAGACCACCAGCTGAGCTTTCCCGGCCGACGCCGTCGCCACCGGCTCGCCTGCGCGGATCGCGGCGAGCACCGCGTCGGGCTCGGTCAGCACGACGTCCGGCTGCACCAGGACCTCGATGGTGCCACCGCAGGTCAGGCCCACCGCGAAGGCGTCGTCGTCGCCGACACCGTACGTCTCGGTGCGTGCCTGGCCGGTGTGTATGGCCTCCTGGCAGAGCTCGTACACCGCGCCCTCGACGCACCCTCCCGAGATGCTGCCGACGACCTCGCCGTCGGCGCAGACCGCCATGGCCGCGCCCGGCGGTCTGGGCGCCGACCTCCAGGTCCGCACGACTGTCGCGACGGCGAACCGGACGCCGGCCGACGACCGTCACGAGCCGGTAGTTCATCATGGGCCGGCAGGAGATCGCCGGTTCGGCCACCGGCGGCAGCGGCCCCATCGCGATGTCCGCGGACCGGGTCAGCAGCGACTCGAAGGAGCCGGGGTCGCAGACGCTCAGCTCGATGTCGAGGTCGGCGGCGCGTCTGGCGAACAGCTCGATCAGTCTCGGCGCGGCGAACTCGGCGAACTCGCTGGACGCGGCGACCTGGCCCGACGGGCTGAGCCACCCTCGCGCACGGGTGACCGGACGTCGGTCCCGGTCCTCTGGTGCCGGGCTGCACTCAGGTCACGGCGAGCGCCTTGATGATGTTCCGTTCGGCGAGGTCCAGCATCCACTTCCGATCCGGGAAGTCGGTGTCCGCGATCCGCAGTGGCCCTTCGATCAGGGACAGCGTCTGCGCGTACCGGTAGAGCTCAAGCCGGTGGGAGTCGAGATCGACCGGACGCAGCGCCGGGTAGGCGTCGCCGAAGCGCATCTGCAGCCAGGCGTGGTCCCATTCGACGTCGAAGTACGTCAGCCCTTCGAAATCGATCATGACGGCCTCACCGGCGGGTGTGACGAGCACGTGATCCGGCCCGAGTTCACCGTGCACCAGCCCGTACTCCTCGCGTGGGGTGACCGCGCTCCTGAGACGGCGTACGTGGGCGGTGATCCGGTGATGGGCGTCGGCCAGCCGGGCGTCGCGGGCCGCGACCGCGTCGAGGTGGCCGAACGCGCGGTCGACGATCACGTCCTCCGTGCGCCGCGCCTGGGATGCCTCACCTCGGGCGACGGCCGCGACCTTTCCGTAGTGCGGACCGAAGGTGGTGTGCATGCGGCGCAGGGCGTCACCGAGCGCGGACAGCGGCGCGGCGGCGGTGGCCGGATCGTGTTCCAGCAACGTCTCCAGCCGCAGCGCGCCGGCATCCTCGACAAGCGCGATGTCGGCGTCGAGGTGCCGGCCGTCCCGGTCGATCATCATCAGATGCGGGACACGCACTCCTGCTCCGACGAGCGCCGCGTGGCCGGCGGCGAAGAGATCCGCGCCTGACGCGTCAGTGAACGGGTCGTCCGGGACGGCCGGTGACGGCGGCCAGTAGTTCTCGCCCGCGGCCCACACGTACAGCATCACGGTCGTCCGGTCGTTCAGCCGGAGCCGGTAGACGCCCTTCTTGGTGCCGCCGGTCAGCCGTTCCAGGGCAGCGAGCCGCCGGTCGGAGCCGAACTGGTCCGACACGAGGTCGTGCAGGTCATCCGGCTGCAGGAAGGTACGTGTCATGGCCGCCTCTCGTCAGACCGAGGCATCCAGGCTGCCCGGCCGGGCAGCGGCACACAACCGGGTTGACGGCCGTCCGGCGCGCCGTCGCCCGGTCCGCGACCCGCCACACAGCTCTGCGGCCGGTAGGTACTCGATTCTCCGCCGGGCGGTCCGGCCGTGACCGGACCGCCCGCCCGCCGTCAGGCGCGGGTGCGCTGCCGCTGCCGCGTCGACACGATCGCGACGACCGCCATGAGGACCGCGACGACCAGGGACGGCAGTGCATCGGGCCGGCGCAGCAGTTCCCCCGTCAGCCCGGCGTTGTCCAGCTGGTGCAGCGTGCCCAGCAGCAGGGTGGGGACGACCGCGATCAGCAGCCGCTGGTCGGCGGTGGCCACCCACAGGAAGGCGGCCACCCCGGCGACCACCATGGCGGCGGCGACGATCCGCGGGGCCGCGTCGACCATGCGGAGGCCGCCCGCGGGGATCAGGTGCAGGGCGAGGACGCCGGCGGTGACCAGGACGGCGTTGGCGCGGGGCGCCGGCGGCACGTCCGCCGGCCGCCGCAGGCCCAGCACGATCAGGGGCGCGGCGACGACCGGCGCCCACCACTGCGGCAGGCCGTTGAGGAACAGGTACTGGGA
Organism: Micromonospora sp. CPM1; assembly: GCF_023896895.1. NCBI lineage: Bacteria > Bacillati > Actinomycetota > Actinomycetes > Micromonosporales > Micromonosporaceae > Micromonospora > Micromonospora sp. CPM1. The sequence continues at coordinate 64,186 of NZ_JAMHIU010000011.1, read as the reverse complement.
GATCGCGGTCGGCACCACCGCCGCGGCGACCGCCAGGACGGCGGCGGTGCGGGTACGGCCCGCGACGAGCGCCACCAGCGCCGCGATCAGCACGACTTCGTGGCCGCCCTGATTCCGCAGGACGGTCAGGGGGTCCGAGAGTCCGCCGTACTGGAACGCCTCGACGATGTCGTCCAGGCCGATGAGCACACCCAGCGCCAGCGCCGCCAGGGCGCCGAGGTGGATGCCCTGCCAGAACAGCACGGCGGCGGGCCGGGGCGCGGTGCTGCCGCCGTGCACCCGCAGGGCACCCCGGACGAGCGAGGCCGCCTCTCGGAGGCTGGGCCAGCGACGGTCGGTCGGTTCGTCGCCGATCAACGTGTCGATCAGCTCGTCGGCGCGTTCGCGGCGGTAGCCGGCCGGGTAGGCCCGCAGCAGCAGGCGGTAACGCTTCTCCAGAACATCGGAACTCATGCTGGTCTGATCCTCGCGGTAGAAGGTTGAGGGGCGTTTGCCTGCGATGTGACCCGGCGTGGCAGGCGGTCCATGACCACCCGCGCGGCCTGGGCGAGCCGGTCGGCCTCTTCGGTGAGTACGCGACAGCCCTCGTCGGTGAGCCGGTAGTAGCGACGGGCACGCCCGTTGACGATCTCCTCCCCGTCGGCGGTGACGAGTCCCTCGCCGAGCAGCCGGTCGATCACCGAGTACAGCGATCCGGCGGCGAGGGTCACCCGCCCGTCGGACAGCTCGGTCACCCGCTTGATCACGGCGTAACCGTGGAGCGGCCCACCGAGCAGGGCGGCGAGGACGAAGTACGACGGTTCCCGTAGCGCGGGACGCGAAGCAGATCCCATGCCGCCGAATATACAACCAACTTGAGTATCCGTCCAAGGTGACTGTTCACAGTGCCCCTTGCTCAAATTATCTTAATGGTTAAGGTAATCGAATGAGCGCATCGACCGACTTCTCCGTGGCGATCGCCGGCGCCGGCCTCTCCGGCCTCTGCCTCGCCCAGTACCTGACGCGTGCCGGCGTCGACGTGCACGTCTACGAGCGGAACCCCGGCCCCTTCGTCCGGCGGCAGGGCTACCGGATCATCCTCGACCGGTACGGGCTGGCGGCGTTGCGCGAGAGCCTGCCCCGCCCGCTGTACCGCCTGGCGCTGACCACCGGCGACGAGCCCGGCGGGCACCTGCGCTTCACCGACCGACGGCTGCGGGACGCCTTCACGATCACCTTCAAGGACGATCCGCACGAGACCCGTCAGGTGGACCGGCTGACGCTGCGGTCGATTCTCCAGTCCGGGCTGGACGGGCGCATCCACTACGGCAAGGCCGCCGTCGCCGTGGACAGCGGCGGCCCGGCCGGGCTGCGGCTGCGGTTCTCCGACGGCAGCGCCGCCGCGGCCACAGTCGTGGTGGGCGCCGACGGCGTCGGTTCGGCGCTACGCGCGCAGCTCATGCCGGACGCCGACCCCGCGGACACCCCGATGGCGGGCATCTACGGCCGGTCGCCGCTGTGGCGCGACGGCGCGAGCGTCATCCCGGACGCACTGCGCACCAGCGGGGTCCTGTCCATCGCCGACCGGCCGGGCAGCGCCTTCTTCTTCACCTCGATGCGGTTCGGCGAGAGCCCACGGGAGGCGTTCACACGCCTGGCCCCGGGCAGCTACGCCCCCACCGGCGACGACTACGTCATGTGGGCACTGCTGCTCCGGCGGGACGAGCTGCCTCCCGGCGTACGCGGGGACCTGCGGGCGCTGTGGCACGTGGCGGCCCGGATGAGCATCGACTTCCACCCGCTCGTCCGGCGGCTCGTCGACACGGCCGAGCTGGACGCCACGGTGCTCAACCTCTTCGCCACCGGCCGGCGGCCGCAACGGTGGGCGGTGCCCCGGGCGACGATGATGGGCGACGCCGTACACGTCATGCCGCCGTTCGGCGCCCACGGCGGCAACACCGCGCTGCGCGACGCCGCCCTGCTCGGCCACAGGCTGGTCGAGGCCCGGAGGAACGGCACGCCCGTGGAAGAGGCGATCGCCGGCTACCAGGACGAGATGGTGCCGTACGCCTTCCACGCCGTCGACGACGCCGCCAGGCTGATGCGCCGCCTCACCGGAGGCGCCGCGGCACCGCACTGGGTGCTGACCCGCGTGCTACCTCGGCTGCACCGGGTCACCGTGCCGGAGGCATGATTGCCCGCATGTCCCACGATCCGGCCCGCGCCTCCGCGATCGCCGACCTCATGCGCGCCGGGCGGGAGACGTCGCGGCTGTCCACCGTGCTCCGGTACGCCATCGCGGAACGGCTCGGCCTCGCCGTGAGCGACCTGGAGTGCCTGGACTTCCTGGCGGACGTCGGATCCGCCACGGCGGGACAGATCGCCGAGCGGACCAACCTCACCACCGGCGCGGTCACCAGCATGGTCCGCCGGCTCCAGCAGGCCGGCTACGTGACGGCCGAACGCGACCCGGCCGACCGGCGGCGGGTCGTCGTCACCATGCGGCCGGAGCGGATCGCCGATCTGGAGCGACCGTACGAGCGTTTCGCCGAGCGGGCGGAACGGCTCGTCGAGGGCTACAGCGCCGAGGAGGTCGGGCTGCTTGTGCGGCACCACGGCCGCCTGCAGGAGATGTACCTCGCCGAGCTGGACCACCTCCGCGACGACGGCACCGGGCAGCGGCCCGCCTGAGCCGGCGTCTCCTGTCGCTCTGCCGCTATCCCACAGTCGCCAGGAAGTCCGAGTAGAACAGGCCCAGGCCGGCCGCGACGCAGACGCCGGCCACGATCCAGAACCGGACCACGATTGTCGACTCGCTCCACCCGGCCAGCTCGAAGTGGTGGTGCAACGGCACCATCCGGAAGACGCGTCGTCCGGTGGTCCGGTACGAGACGATCTGGATCACCCAGGTCGTGGTGATGATGACGAAGAGCCCGCCGATCAGGATCGAGAGCAGCGTCGTACGGGTCACCACCGCGAGCCCGCCGATCAGGCCGCCCAGCCCGAGCGCGCCCACGTCCCCCATGAAGATCCGCGCCGGGGACGTGTTCCACCACAGGAAGCCCACGCAGGCGCCGGCCGCGGCTGCCGCGATCATGGCGATCTCCAGGGGATCGCGGACCTGGTAGCAGTACTCGTTCACACGCGCGTACCCGTCGTCTGCGCACCAGTGCCGGTACTGCCAGAAGCCGATCAGCGAGTACGCGCCGAGCACCAGGATCGACGCGCCGGTGGCCAGGCCGTCGAGGCCGTCGGTGAGGTTCACCCCGTTCGACATCGCCGTGATCACGAAGATGAAGACCATGACCGCGCCGACCTTGCCGACGTCCAGCCAGCTGATGTCGCGGATGAGCGAGATGTGCTCGCTGGCCACGGTTTGGCCGTTGGTGCTGGGCACGTACAGCGCGGCCACGCCGAACCCGCCGCCGACGAGCGCCTGGCCGAGCAGCTTGCCCTTGGCCGACAGCCCGTCGGAGTTGCGCCGGCGCACCTTGAGGATGTCGTCGAAGAAGCCGACCGCACCGCAGAAGACGAACAGCCCGAGCAGCACCAGGGCCGTCATGGTGGGCCCCTCCTGCGCGATCTGCCGTTCGGGCAGGGTGGTCAGGGCGAGGTGCCCGGCGACGTACGCGAGGACCGTCGCCACGATGAAGACGACGCCGCCCATCGTGGGCGTGCCCACCTTGTGCTCGTTGCTGGCGAGCCCGATGGACCGGATCGGCTGACCGGCCTTCAGCGCGGTGAAGACGCGAACCGCCACCGGCGTGCCGAACAGGGAGATGACGAACGCGACAGCGGCCGCGACGATGACCGCCCTCACCGGCGGACCTCCACGAGGTCCGGATCTCGTACCGCGTCCCCACCGCTCTTCGCGAAGTCGTCGACCACGACACGTGAGCTTGCCATCCGGCGGCGGACGGAGCAGCCCTCTGACCGTCACCACGCCGAGACTGGCGCGTACGCCGTAGCGTCGAGGGCATGAGAACGGTGGTGATGTCGCTCGCGATGGTGCTGGTTCTGGTGCTCGCGCTCGTCGTCTTCGTCGCCCGGCGCGACCGGACGAGGCGCCCGTCGGACGAGGCCTCGGCTGCGGTTCACCAGGCCCGCGCCGACCAGCACCGGCACGACGCGCAGCGGCAGGTCGCGTCGGGCCTCGCCGAGCGGCACCGCAACCCGCCGAGCACATAGTCGCGACCGGAGGATGCGGTTGCGCGTACCCCTGATCCTGAGCTCATGGGCGACGCGGACGTGCTTGCGGCCACCGCCGCCCTCACCGCTCCGGCGTCAGGTAGCCGCGGGAGAACGCTGCCGCCACGGCCGCCGCGCGGTCGTTGACGCCGAGTTTCGCGTACGCGTGCAGCAGGTGCGTCTTGACAGTCGCCTCGCTGATGAACAACTGCCTCGCCGCCTCGCGGTTCGTCGACCCCCGGGCGACCAGCTCCAGGACCTCCAGCTCCCGCTGCGACAGCGGCTCGGAAGCCGGTTGCCGCATCTGCCGCATGAGCCGCGTCGCGACGGCCGGGGACAGCGCCGCCTGCCCCTGCGCGGCCGCCTCCACCGCGCGGAACAGCTCCTCGCTCGGCGCGTCCTTCAGCAGGTAGCCGGTGGCGCCCGCCTCGATGGCGGGGAGCACGTCGCTGTCCGTGTCGTACGTCGTCAGCACCAGAACGCGGGCCGGCACTCCCCGTCTCGCCAGCTCCCGGATGGCGCAGACGCCGTCGACGCGCGGCATACGCAGGTCCATCAGGATCACGTCGGGCCGGAGCGCCTCCCCCGCGACGATCGCCTCCGCACCGTCACCCGCCTCGCCCAGCACCTCGAAACGCGGGTCGGCGCTGAACATGCCGCGCAGCCCGTTGCGTACGACCGGGTGGTCGTCGACGATCAGCAGCGAGATCACCGGCCCGCTCCGACGGGGATGGCCGGCACCGTGGCCGAGATCGCCGTGCCGCCGCCCGGTTCCGACTCGATCTCCAGCCGCCCGGCGAGGCGCTGCACCCGCTGCCGCATGCCGGTGAGCCCGAAACCCCCGGCGCCGTCGGCACGTCTCGCGCCGGGCTCGAAACCCACCCCGTCGTCGCGTACGTCGAGCGTCACCAGGTCCTCCATGTACGACAGCGTCAGCCCGACCCGGCTGGCCCGGGCGTGCTTGGCGACGTTGGCGAGTGCCTCCTGCGCGGCCCGCAGCAGTGTCACCTCGACGTCGGCGTGCATCGGGCGCGGATCGCCCGTGGTGGTCAGCACCGCGTCGATGCGGTGCACCTGCGACCAGCGCCGGGTCACGTCGCTGATCGCCTCCGGCAGCCGGGCCTCGGCGAGCACCTCGGGCTGCACGGCGTGCACCGTACGGCGGGCCTCGGTGAGGCTGTCGCGGGCCAGGTTCTTCGCGTTGCCCACGTGCCGGCGCCATGCCTCGTCCCGGTCGGCCGTCCGCTCGGCGGCCTGGAGCTGGGTGAGGATGCCGGCGAGCCCCTGGGCGAGGGTGTCGTGGATCTCCCGGGCCATCCGCTGCCGCTCGTCCTGCACGCCCGCCTCGCGGGCCTGCACGAGCAGTTGGGCGTGCAGCCCGGCGTTCTCCGCCAGCGCCGCCTCCAGCTTGCCGTTCGCCTCGTGCAGCTCGGCGAGCGCCCGCTTCTGCCTGTGGCTACGCCGGTCGTCCAGCTCGGCGAAGCGGAAGAACGCCCCGGCCAGCACGATCGTGACCAGCGACAGCACCAGCCACTCGTTCACCGTCGCGCCGGACAGGCCACCGGTGGAGGACGCTGCCTGGATCATCGCCGTGGCGGCGACCCCGGCGTACCGCCAGCGGCCCTTCAGGAACAGGAACGCGTGGACGTACCCGGTGAAGGTGAAGATGCCGTACCAGGGAGCGAGCGCCACCACGCTCGCCCCCAGCACGATCAGCCCCACGTAGTAGAGGCCCGTCAACGGGCCGCTCTCCTGCCACTGCGGGTGCGTGTGGAACCAGCCCACCCAGAGGGCGATCACGAGTGTGAGCCCGAGCACCAGCGGCAGGTTCAGCGACACGTCCCAGAACGGCAGTACCAGCGTGATGAGCGCGCAGACCGACAGGAGGAAGTACGGCAGGACGGTGAAGAACACCGTCTCGTTGCGTTCCCAGCGGTCGGACTCCGCACGTAGCTCGGCCTCGATGCTCACGACCTACTCCCAGCGGAAGTACCGCGCGGCCAGCCCGCCGGCCACGATCGTCCACCCCAGCATCACGGCCACGTGCAGCACCTGCGGCCACTGACCGGCGGTGGCGTCCTGCAATGATTGCACGCCCGCGCCCAGCGGGGTGAAGTCGCTGATCGTCCGCAGCACGCCGGGCATGCTGTCGCGCGGGAGCCAGAGACCAGCGAAGAACACGACCGGGAAGAAGAGTACGGTCCCGACCGCACCGGCACTCTTGCCGCTGGGCGCGAGCGCGGCGACGAGCAGACCGATCGCGAACATCGTCACGGCTGCCAGCACGTAACTCGTCAGGTATGCCGGCACCTGCCGGGGCAGCCGTACGCCGAACGCCAGCCGGCCGATGGCGAGCGCGACGAGCATCGTCACCACGGACATCGCCGTGGACATCAGCAACTGCGCGCCGAGCATCGCCGCCGGCTTGACCGGCGTGGTCCGCATCCGGCGCAGCACGCCCTTCTCCCGGTAGGTGGCGAGCAGTTGGCACAGGCTGTTCAGCGCGAACATGGCGATGCTCAGCGCGACGATGATCGGCACGTACAGGTCGATGGTCCGCAGCCCGCCGAGGTCGGCGTCGGGCTCCCGGAACGCGGGGATCGCACCGAAGATGACGAGCAGGAGCGGCGGGAACCCGAGCGCGAAGAAGACGATGAGCGGCTCGCGGAAGAACAGTCTGGTCTCGGTGGCGGTGAGCCGGTACAGCGCGGACATGATGTCTCCTCAGGCGTCGATCGGGCGGCCGGTGAGCGCGACGAACGCGTCGTCCAGCGAGGTCTGCTCGACCCGCAGATCGGCCGCGACGACCTGATGGCGGGCGAGCACAGTGGTCACGGCGAGCAGCAGGTTCGCCGTACCGGTCACGACGAGCTGGCTGCCCGCCCGCTCGACGGACGTGACCTCCGGCAGCGCGGTCAGCAGGGCGTGATCAAGCGGCGCGGAGGGCCGGAACCGGATCCGCTGCCGGTCGTCGACGCGCGCCACGAGCCCGGCCGGGGAGTCGAGCGCGACCAGGCGACCGGCGTCGATCACCGCCAGCCGGTCGCAGAGCCGCTCCGCCTCCTCCATGAAGTGCGTGACCAGCAGCACCGTCACCCCCCGATCACGGACGCCCTCGATCAGCTCCCACGTGTCGCGCCGCGCCTGCGGGTCGAGGCCGGTGGTCAGCTCGTCGAGCACCGCCACCTTCGGGTCGCCGACCAGCGCGAGCGCGATCGACAGCCGCTGCTTCTGCCCGCCGGAGAGCCGCCGGAACTGCGTGCCGAGCTTCCCGGTGAGACCCAGTGTGTCGATCAGCGCACGCCAGTCGGCCGGCCGGCGGTAGAAGGAGCTGTACAGCTCCATCGCCTCGCCGACTGTGAGCTTGTCGGGCAGCTCGCTCGCCTGGAGCTGCGCGCCGAGCAGGTGCCGCATCTCCCCGGTGTCACGTTGCGGGTCGATGCCGCAGACCCGGACGGTGCCGCCGTCCGGGACGCGCAGCCCTTCGACGCACTCGACTGTCGTGGTCTTGCCGGCCCCGTTCGGGCCCAGGATGCCGAAGATCTCGCCCTGCTCGACGGCGAAGCTGACGCCGTCCACAGCGGTGTGCTCGCCGTAACGCTTGACGAGGCCGTCCACCTCGATGATTGCCATGACAGAAGCGTGCCGCCCGGCACCCGTACGCCGAATCGACTGCGCGGCGAGAGCCGCCGCACAGCCCGGTGGGTGCGGCGGTCAACCAGGTGGTTGATGCCGGGGTCGACCGGGGTCGTTGGCATGCTGCCGGCGATGGCCGGGGCGGCTTAATCGGTGGCCGCCCGGCAACCGGCCGCGCAGGATCACCCAGTGGCTTCACCCGACATGGTTCTCTCCGACCTTCGCGAGGCGTGGCGCGAGGCGCTGGCCGACCGCCTTCTGGGCCTGTACCTGCACGGCTCACTGGTGGCAGGCGACTTCGATCTGGGCCGCAGCGACCTGGACCTGCTCGCGGTCCTCGCCGGCGACCCGGACGAGAAGCTCCTCGACGTACTCGCCGGACTGCACGCGGATCTCGACCGGCGGCATCCGCAGTGGGCGGGCCGGATCGAGGTGGAATACGTGTCACTGGACGCGGTGCGCGCCGTCGGCGGCCGGGACCACCTGATCGCCCGGATCAGCCCCGGCGAGTCGCTGCACCTGCTGCCCGCCACCACTCACCGCGTCGTGACCTGGGTCGCCGTGCGCGACTACGGCCGTACGCTGCTGGGACCGCCGGCCGGCGAGCTGCTGCCCGTCGTCGACCCCGGCCTGGTCCGCGCGGCTCTGCTCGGCCACGTCCGCGACTGGCCGGCCTGGGTGCTCGAGATGACCCCACCCGGAGCCCAGTCGTACGCGGTGCTCACGCTCTGCCGGGCCTTCCAGCGGCTGCGCAACGGCCGGCAACTGTCCAAGCGGCAGGCCGCCGAGCAGACCGCCGCCGCCCTCCCGCGATGGGCGGACCTGATCGTCTGGGCGCGCGACTGGTGGTACGACTCCGGCCACGACACCGATCCCGGCCGGTTCGACGAGGTCCGGGCATTCGTGAACGAGGTCAGCGCCGCCATCCTGGCCGCGGAACGACGCAAGGCGTACACCGACCGCGCCCGGTGAATGCCGGCCCAGGATTGGGAACAGTGCGCCGAAGGGCACGGTCAGGCCAACCTGCCGGGGGCGTCGCTGACATGCGCCCACCCGTCGTTCATTCGGGCGGCAGCGCTGCCCGGTAGCGAAACGCGTCACCGATCATCTGACGGGCGGTTGCGGGGTCTGCGATGAGCTGACCTCCTCCGCCGCCTGCGAGGATGTCGGCTTGATGCCGGGCATGGTCACCTGCTCACCACCCGCCCTGGGCGTGGCGGATTCGGGCGCGGCGAAGGTGACCGGAGCACCGAATGCGGCCCGCCGGGCGGCGCGGCGCAGCGCGGCCAGGACGGCCGGGCCGGCGAGGACGATCGCCACGGCCGTGGTGATCGCCCGGCCGGTGTCCCAGCCGAAGGTGGAGGTGACGGCGGTGAACAGGGCGAGGCGGTGCAGGTTCTCCAGTACGGGCGCGCCGGCGACGTACGACAGCTGGGTGTCCGCGCCGACGCTGAACGGCCAGAACCACAGGTTCATCAGCAGGCCGTAGCCGTAGGCGGCGAGCACGCCGTACCCGGCCAGGACGGCGGTCTCGGCCCGGCCGCGCAGCCGGGCCGGGAGCAGGCCGGCGCCGAGGCCGATCCAGGAGGCGCAGAGCATCTGGAACGGCAGCCACGGTCCGACGCCGGCGGTGAGCAGGGCAGAGGCGAACAGCGACGTGGCGCCGAGCAGGAACCCGAAGCCGGGTCCGAAGACCCGGCCGGCGAGGACGAGCAGGAAGAACACGGTCTCGATGCCCGCGGTCCCCGCACCCAGGGGACGCAGGGCGGCGTTGACGGCGGCGAGTACGCCGAGCATCGCCAGGGTTTTGCTGTCGATGCCGCCGGACGTGAGTTCGGCGAGGACGAGCGCCACGAGCACCGGCAGCATGACGATGAAGACCAGCGGCGCCTCGCCGGTGCGGGCGGTGGTCTCCGGGTGTGCGGGGACGAAGAAGGGCCAGGTGAAGGTGGCCAGCGCGGCGGCCGAGGCGAGGGTCAGCACCACTGCGGTACGCGGGGCGACCCGCAGCACGTTCATGCCGGTTCCCTGGTCGCGCTGAGCGCGGCGGCGACCTGTTCCACTGTCAGCCAGGGTGCGGGGGCGAGGACCTTGGCCACCTGCGGCGCGAACGCCGGCGAGGCGAGCATGACCTCTGCGGTGGTGCCGTCGGAGACGATCTCCCCTTGGGCCATCACCATCACCCGGTCGGCGAGGGTCGCGACGAGTTCGACGTCGTGGGTGGCGACCACCACGGCCCGGCCGTTGCCGGCCAGCATCCGGACGACGGCAGTGAACTGCCGCTTGGCGTGGTAGTCCAGGCCGCGGGTCGGCTCGTCCAGCAGGACCACCGGCGGCGCGGCGGTGAGCTGCACGGCGAGCGCGAGGGCGAGCCGCTGGCCCTCGGACAGGTCCCGGGGGTGCCGGTCACCGGGTAGGCCGGGGACGAGCTGGTCCACCAGCGCCCGGCAGGTGCCGGCCGGCACGTCGGTCTCCCGGTCGGCCTGGGCGCACTCCGCGTCGACGGTCTCCAGGTAGAGCAGGTCGCCGGAGTTCTGCGGGACGAGGCCGACGTGCCGACGGGCCTGACCGGCACGCAGTGCCTTCGGGTCGGCAGTGCCCTCCGGACCGGTCACGGCGACGGTGCCGCCTTGGCGGGGCCCGCTGCCCTGCACCGCCCAGAGCAGGCTGGACTTGCCGGATCCGTTGCGGCCCATCAACGCGACGACCTGGCCAGCTCGCAGATCGAGGTCGACGCCGGCCACCGCGACGGTCCCCGGGTACCGTACGACGATCTTCCGCGCGGTCAGCGTGGGACGGGTGTCCGCGACCACCGGGGCCGGCGGCGGCTCCGCGACGGCGAGCCGGTGCCGGAGGTCGGACGCCCGTCGGCGGGCGTCACGGACCGACAGCGGCAGCGGTGTCCAGCCGGCGAGGCGGCCCAGCTCGATCAGGGGTGGCGCGATGTCGACGTGGGCCAGCCCGGTCGCCGGTGTCCCGTCGTGGACGTGACCGTCGCCGGGCAGGTACAGCAGCCGGTCGGCGTACTGGAGCACGCGCTCCAGCCGGTGCTCGGCCAGGACCACTGTCACGCCGAGGTCGTGCACCAGCCGGGTGACTGTGGCGAGCACGTCCTCCGCGGCGGTGGGGTCCAGCGCGGAGGTGGGTTCGTCGAGCACCAGCACGCGGGGATGTGCGGTGAGCACCGCGCCGATGGCGACCCGCTGCTGCTGGCCGCCGGACAGCGTCCGCAGGGGCCGGTCCCGCAGGTCGGCGATGCCGAGCAGGTCCAGCGTCTCCTCCACCCGCTTGCGCATCACCGCCGGCGACAGGGCGAGCTGCTCCATCCCGTACGCCAGTTCCTCCTCGACGGTGTCGGTGACGAAACCGGCAAGCGGGTCCTGGCCGACCACGCCGACGACGTCGGCGAGGTCGCGCGGCGGGTGCGTGCGGGTGTCCCGGCCGTCGACGGTGACGGTGCCGTGCAGGGTGCCGCCGGTGAAGTGCGGGACGAGGCCGTTGATCGCCCGCAGCAGCGTCGACTTTCCGGCGCCGGTACGGCCCGCGACCAGGCAGAGTTCGCCCTCCTCAATGCGGAGCGTCACGTCCCGCAGCGGCGGCGGGCCGCCCTCGGCGTAGTGGACGGTGACCCGGTCGAAAGTGATCATGGACGGTCTCCCGGTGTCGTCGCCGTCGCGGCGCGCCCTCCGTCTGCCGGTACCTCCGTGACGGGGATCGGCCGGTCCACCGCCGGCGGGCGTCCGGCACGTGCCGTCGGCGGTGGTGGCGGCGCCAGCCAGGCGGGTGCGGCCGCGACGCCGACGGCGAGAAGCATCAGCGGGGTCAGCTGGGGCCAGGTGAGCGGGCTGACCGGCGGGTAGAGCAGTTCCGGGTCCACCGAGCCGGCGAGCATGGTCAGCGCCGCGGCGGCCACCCCGCAGCCGGCCATGATCAGCTCGGCCGGGCGCCAGCGGTCCGGCCGGTAGCGGCTGCGGCGGACCCGGCGGCCGGCCAGCAGCATGCCGGTCACGGCGGCGGTCAGTCCGGCCAGGAGCATCGGCAGTCCCAGGTAGCCGGGTGCGGCGGTGTCGAGCAGCCCGTAGGTGCCGGCGCAGACGCCGACCAGCCCGCCGAGCCCGAGCGCCCCGGTGACGGTTCGCTGCCCGGCGGGCACCGCGCCGGTGCGGCCGTAACCGCGGGAGTCCATCGCCGCCGCGAGGGCCAGGGACCGGTCCAACGCGTCGGCCAGCACCGGCAGGGCGATCCCGCGCAACGCCCGCATCCCCCGCCCGGTCGCGCCGCGCAGCCGCCGGGCCCGGCGGACCCGGAGCACGCTCTCCACCAGTTGCGGGGCGACCGACAACGCGACCACGACGGCGGTGCCGACCGCGTACAGTGCGCCGGGTACGGCCTTGAGCAGCCGTTTCGGGTTGGCCAGGGCGTTCGCCGCACCGAGGCAGATCAGCATCGTCGCCAGCCGCAGCCCGTCGTAGAAGCCGCCGAGGATCTGCTCGACGGCGACCGGTCCGAACAGGCGGATGCCCGCCGCCCACGCGGGCAGCGGGATCTCCGGCAACCGGACCAGGATGTGCTCGCCCTGGCCGCCGCCGAACACGATGCGAAACACGACCCGCATCGCGACGATCACCACGCCGAGCCAGACGTACATGCGAAACGCCAACGCCCACGGCGCGTCCCCACGACGGCGCACCACCACCAGCCCGGCGACTGCCACGAGCAGTGCCAGCGGCAGCGGATTCGTGGTGTGGCTGGCCGCGGTCGCCAGGCCGAGCGCCCACAGCCACCATGCGCCCGGATGCAGCCCTCGGGGCAGCCACCACACCGACCACCGGCCCGGCAGACGACCGGCGGCAGCGGCCGGCGACCCGGTGGCCGCGGCGTCAGTCATCCGGGCCGGCGGCACGCCGCCGCCGGGCCGCGACCAGCGCGCCGGTGGCGAGCACGGCGAGCAGCAGCACCCCGGCGATCGTGCCCAGTGGCGGGCCGTCGTCGTCACGGGACGCGGCGACATCGGTCGCCACCGGCTCGTCGGAGGAGCCCTGCGGTGCCGTGCTGTTGTCAGCACCCGGCGTCGCCGCCAGGGGCGGCGTACCGGCCGTCGGTGACGTGCCGGCGGAGGTCGGCGGGCTGACGGAGGCCGGCGGGCCGGCGGTGCCGGCCGGCCGGGTGGGCTCACCGGGCCGGCCACCGCCGACCGGCGGCGCCACGACGGCTCCGCCCGCCGGTGGTGGCACCGCCGGCCCGCCGCCGGTGGGCGGCGGAGGGGCCGGTGGCGGAGAGGGCGGCGGCGCGGGTCGTTTCGGCGCGACGCCGGGACGAGGCGCGTCGTTGGCGTTGCGGTTGAGCGAGAACGACCAGCCTTCGAAGCTGCCGGCCGCCGGCTTGCGGTTGAGCACACCCTTGTCGCTGTACGTCCAGCTGCCGCCGTTCGGCGCGTGCCAGTACGACCAGTAGGCGCTGGCCGGTGGGGTGTCGACGCACTTCTCCGCCGCGGCGGACGGCTTGCCCTCGATCCGGCAGATGAACCCCTCGCCCCAGCGCAGCGTGCCGGTGATCGGGAAGCCCGCGTTCTTGAGCGCGGCCAGCCCGGTCGCCTGGGTGCCCGGTGCGCACCGCACCACTGTTCCGCCGCCGAGTTCGTTGAAGTCCACCACCACTGTGACCCCGGAGGCGTCCGGGCAGTAGCCGGCCGACCCGGCGGCCACCGCAGGACTGCCCGGTCCGATCGTTGTGCCTGCGGTGACCAGGGCGACGACCAGCGCGCCGCGGGCGGCACGGAGGCTCATCCCGCCCGCCGTCGGCCGAGCACGAGCAGTGTCACTCCGCCACCGATCAGCAGCAGCGCGATCAGCAGATGGCTGCCGATCGCCGCGCCGGTGGTCGGCAGCCCGCCCAGCCCCGACGCGGCCGGGGTCGTGATCGGCGGAGCGGCGGTGGTCGGCGCCGCGGTCGTGGGGACGGGTGTCGCCGGAGGGCTGGTCACGCTCGGCGTCGGGCCGGCGGTGCCGGTCGGCGGAGGCGACGTGGTGAGCGTGGGAGACGCGGGGGGCGTGGCGGGCACGGTGGCCGAGGCCGTGCCGGTCGGGGTGGGATGTGACGTGGGCGGCGGGTCGAGGCCGATCCGGCCCAGCGGGACCTGGGCCAGCCCGAGCAGGGCCTGCGCGGTGGCCCGGCGCCACTGGTCCCGGTCGGTGTCGGTGATCCCGGCCGACGTGGCGGCCGTGAATCCGTCGGTGTCGTAGGCGATCGCGCCGGCGTCGGCGGAGGCCGCCCCGCCGTTGCCCGTGGTGAGCTGCAGCGCGGCCAGAGCCTTCGCCGCGCTGGCGGCCTCGTCGTCGCGGCCGGCGGCGGCGAGGGCCTGCCCGGCCAGGCCGGTGCTGTTGGAGTTCGCGCCGGTGGTCGGTCCCGAGCCGCCGAAGGAGCCGTCGGCGTGCTGCTGGGTGACCAGCCAGTCGGCGCCCTTGCGCGCGGCGTCGCCGGCGCCGGTGGCGCCGTCCTCGGCCGCGGCCAGCAGTGCCTGCACGGCCATCGCGGTCGAGTCGACGTCGAGGGTGGCTCCGGGCTGGTCGTCGCAGGACGGCGACGGCCCGCCGGCGGCGTCCGGGTAGAGCCGGAAGCCACCGGCCGCACACTGCTGCCGGATCAGGAAGTCCACAGTTTCCTGTGGTAGGTCGCCGCTGCGGGCCAGGCCGAGCACGGCGAACGACTGGTCGAAGGTGTTGCTGTCGTCCGGGCCGCTGTCGGCCGTGGTACGGCTGGTGATCCGTCCCCGCTGGTGCCCGGCGTCGGCGCCGGCGATCAGCGACAGGGTCTCCGCCCGCAGGTCGTAGCCGCCGAAGTCGGTGGGGTCGGCGCCGGCGGCGGAGGCGGCGTAGAGCAGCTTCGCGGTGGCCCCGCCGTCGGTGAAGCCCTCGATGCCCCAGTCGTCGTAGCTGTTGTAGGAGCGCACGTGCTTGGCGACCTGCGCGGTTGCCGCCTGCCGGGTGGGCGCGTCCACGCCGGTGGCGGACAGCGCGACCAGGCCGTCGATGGTCAGCCCCCAGTCCTCGGGGGTGAACGGGCCGGGCAGGGAGCCGTCGGCGAACTCGCCGGCCAGCCAGGACGCGGCGTCGTGGGCGGCTGTGACGTGGGCCGGGGCGGGTGCCGCGACAACGGTCAGAGGGGCGCCGGTGATAGCGGCGAGGGTCGTGACCGTGGCTATACCGAGACCGGTGGTGAGACGCCGGGACAGGGGCATCAGGGGTGCCTTTCGCAGAGCGGTCGGTGAAACCTCCGGAAAGCACCCCGAGAAACTGACACCCCGCTCCGCGTGCTGCGGTGAGCGGGGGTGGTCGGACCTCGGCGGCCCGGACTTCACCCTGTAGACCTCGACAGTGGAAGCCGCTCGTCCCGGGCGGGGCATTCCGGCTCGCGAGAAGGCACTCTCGCTCACGGTTGCGGGTCAGCGCCGGCTTCGAACCGGCTTCCCCCCACACGGGACGTATGCAGTTGTGTGCCCGGCGCACCGGGTGCCGACACCGTACCGCCCGGGCGCGCGACGACGCCAGAGCAGCTGCCGGCACCCGGTGCGCCGCTGGTCACACCTAGGGAGCGGCGATGCTCGGCGGGGCGCCGGCGCCGAAGGACCAGCCCTCGACACTGCCCGGCGCTGGGTTGTAGCTGGTCGCCCCCGAGGTGCTGTAGGACCAGGAGCCGCCGCTCGGGGCGTGCCAGTACGACCAGTACGCCGTGACCGGCGGGGTGTTGACGCACGGCTCGGTCGCGGCGGTGGGCTTGCCGTTGATCCGGCAGACGAAGGCCAGGCCCCAGCGGGCGGTGCCGGTGACTGTGAAGCCGGCGGCCTGTAGCGCGGCCAGCCCGGTGGCCGGGTCACCCGGGGCACATCCGACCTGGACGCCGCCGCCGAGCGCGGCGAAGTCGACGACCACTGTGACTCCCGAGGTACCGACGCAGGCGGCGGCGTGCGCCGCCCGGGGCGCGGGTTCGGCGGCGGTCAGCGCGACGCCCGCCACGGCGGCGGCCAGCAGGCCGGCCAGCCAACTGCGGACTGTGGAACGGTGACGGAACACGGGTCCTCCTGTGATCGGGTGAGCGGCGAGGGGGTTCACGGGCAGGCGAGCGCCGGCGCGCCGGGTTCGGCACCGGCGGCGGACAGGCGGGCGTACCCGGTCCCGGTGAGACCGAGGACAGCCTGGGCGGTGGCTCGCGGTGCGGTGGCCGGGTCGAAGCCGCCGCCGTCGAAGTCGACCGCGCCCCGGTCCGCCGGTGCCCCGGCGCAGCCGACCTGGAGTCCGGCGAGGAACGCCCGGGCGCGCGCCCAGGCCACGGGCCGGCTGCCGTCGCGCAGGGCCTGCGCGGCGAGGCCGGTGCTGTTGGCGTTCGGCGTGCCGGCGGCGTTGGCGAAGCCGCCGTCGGCACCTTGGACGGACACGAGCCAGCGCAGCCCGGCGGCGGCGTCGGCCGGACGCCCCGCGGCGCGCAGCGCCTGCGTCGCGAGCGCGGTCGCGTCCACGTCGGACACGCAGACCGGTTGCGCGGGCAGCAGCGGGTAGCCGCCGTCCGGGCATCGGGTGCCGGCCAGCCAGGCGGCCGCCGCCGGTGGCGCCCCGGCCGCCGTACGGACCAGCGTGAGCAGCGCGAAGGACTGGCTGAACGCGTTGCTGTAGTCGCCGTACGCGGACCGGTCGCTGAACCTGCCGACCGGCGTCTGGAGCGAGCGCAGCCGGGCGATCAGGTCCACCCCGCCGACGTCGGTCGGATCGCCGCCGCGCACCTGCACGGCGAGGGCGAGCTTGGCTGTCGCGCCCGCGTACGCCTCGGAGACGCCGTCGCCGAGGTAGCCGCCGCGGATGTCCGGCCGGGTGACCCAGGCCAGCGCGTCGGCGCTGTGGTTGTCGGCGGCGCCGGCCGCGGCGAAGGCGAACACGGCGTCGAGGGTCAGCCCCTGGTCGGGGTAGGCGACACCGTCGAAGACCGCCTCGAAGCGTTCGCCGTCGACGAGTTGCCGGGCGAGCCAGCCGGCGGCGGCCTCGGGGCGGGTGACTGCGGCGCGCTCGGGTGCGGCGACGGCTGGTGTGGTGAGGGTGAGGGTGAGGGCGGCGAGCACGCCGCAGAGGAGCGCGAGCAGGCGGTGCCGGCTTCGGCGGACGACCATCGGAAGCGCCTTTCCGGCCCGGCGGTCGTCAAAAGCCCGGCCGACGCGGCAGCGCCGGGTCGGTCGGGACTCCGACCCGTGGGCCACGACGGGTGGGGAGCGGATTCACGCGTACGACGGGTATTCGGGCTCGCCGCCAGAGTCCACTGGACGGCCTACCGTTGCGGGCCAGCGCCGGATTTCGACCGGTCTTCCCCCGCACGTACACGCGGTGGTTCAGTTGTCGCGACAGTCTTATGTGGCCGTAGCCCCGGTGTCAATGCGCCAGGAGCCGCACACGTGCCGTGACGAGCGGCGGAGTCGGCGGTCTCACATTCCGTCGGCCACGACCGCGTTCCCGCCGGCCGGGGACGGGCCGGCGTCCCGGCGTACGCCGGGTTGCTGCTGCGGGCCGGACAGCTCGTGGGTCGCGCCGCTTCAGCGGGCCGGTGCCGGAAGGTGGAGGGCGCCGTCGTGGACTTCGGCGACCTGGTCGGCGGCGGTGAGGTGGGCGCGGTCGTGGGTGACCAGGACCGTGGCGGTGGCCTGCTGGTGGGTGAGGCGGGTGATCAGGTCGATGACGGCGGTGCCGCGTTCGTGGTCGAGGGCGCTGGTGGGTTCGTCGACGAGCAGCACGGTGGGGTCGTTCATCAGGGCGCGGGCGATGTTGACGCGCTGGCGCTGGCCGCCGGAGAGCTGGTGCGGCCGGCGGTCGGCCTGGCCGGCGAGGCCGACCGCGTCGAGGAGTTCCATGGCGCGGGTGCGGGCCGTGGCCGGCGGGCGGCCGTCGATGTGGGCCATGACCTGGAGCTGCTCGGCGGCGGTGAGGGAGGGCAGCAGGTTGGGCTGCTGGAAGACGATGCCGATCCTGCGGCGGCGCAGGTCGGCGAGTTCGCTCCTGATCATGCCGGTGGTGGGGGTGCCGTCGACGGTGACCGTGCCGGAGTCGGGGGTGATGAGGGTGGCGGCGACCGCGAGGAGGCTGGACTTGCCGGAGCCGGAAGGGCCGATCACTGCGGTCAGGCTGCCCTTGGGTACGTCCAGGGTGACGCGGTCGAGGGCGGTCAGGCGGCCCTCGCCGTCGGGGTAGGTGAGGGTGACGTCGGTCAGGTTCAGGCTCATCGGGCGCTCCCCAGGGCGGTCAGCGGGTCGACGGAGGTGATGCGGCGGATGGACAGAGCGGCTCCGAGGGCACCGAGGATGACGATCACGGCCGCGGGGAGCAGGACGGTCATCGGGGTGAGGAGGAACGGCACCGCGGATCCGGCGACGAGGGCGCCGAGGGCGGCGGCGATGCCGGTGCCGAGCAGGGTGCCGCCGGTGAGCAGGACGACGGCCTGTCCGAGGGCGTCCTTGAGAAGGTTGGCGGTGGAGGCGCCGAGTGCCTTCAGCACGGCGACGTCACCGCTGCGCTGGATGGTCCAGACGGTGAAGAAGGCGCCGATGACCAGGGCGGAGATGGCGAACAGGAAGCCGCGCATCAGCTGTAGGGAGCCGTTCTCGGAGGTGTAGGAGCCGATCGCGGACAGCGAGTCGTCGACGGAGACCGTCTCGGTGCCCGCCTGCCGGTCGATGGCCGCCAGATCGGCCCCCGAGGTGGTGGTCAGGGCGACGACGGTGGCCGTCGGGCCGCCGCCACCGGTCCCGGTGGGAGGCGCGATCCTCTGCCACGCGTCCAAGCTGGTCCACACCACAGGGGTGTGGCTGAAGGAGGCGTCGCCCCGTACGGCAGCCACTGTGAGTTGCTGCGCGGCCAGCGTGACCGAGTCACCGGCCTGCACGCCGAGGTCGTCGGCGGCCTTGGTGGACAGCACTGCCGAGCGCCCGTCGATCCGGTCGCTGTCGGGGGCCAGGCGGGAGCCGGGCCGGACGCCGAAGGCGGAGACCCCGGCGCTTCTGTCCCCGGCGGTGGCCTTGGTGGTGGTGATGCCCAGCGGTTCGGCGCCGGTGACTCCGGGGGCCTCGGCCCACCGCTGCCACTGCTTCTCGGTGACCGTGGAGTTGGAGTACGACACGTCCTGGCCGTCGCCGGGTGCCTGGAAGGCGATCCTGTCGGCGGGCAGGCCGGTGATGGCCGAGACGTTCTGCTGGCCCAGTCCGGCCGTCAACCCGGACAGCAGCCCGACCAGCAGGGTGATCAACACGATGACGGTCCCCATCAGGGCAAAGCGCCCCTTGGCGAACTTCAGATCTCTCCAGGCGACGAACACGGCCTCGGCCTGTCCTTTCCAGCGGTGGAAGCGGTACGACTCCACCATCGCGGCCGACGCCGGTGTGCGCGTCTGGCGTAGGACGGCACTTCGCGGGCCGGAAGACGGCACCCGGGTTCGAACTTTCGATAGAGGCCCCCGGACCGCCTGCCTCGGTAACGTGGGACTCACTGTGAGCACCGCTGCCCCCGTCCTGACGCCGACCATCCGGGCCCTGGCCTGGTGCCTTCACCTGCTGATCGCCGGCCTGCTCGTCCTGGCCGCCGGCCGGGCGGTGGCCGTCGACCGGCCCCACGCCGGACTGATCGTCGCTGCTGCGGCGGCGTTCGGCCTGACGTACGCCGCCGGGCCGTTCCTGCCCCGCATCCGCCGTTCGCGGCGGGCCGCCGCGTGGTGGCTGGCGGCCGTGGGCGCCGTGTGGCTGTTGCTGCTGGGCCTGTCCCCCGACGCGATCTGGGTGGCCTTTCCGCTGTACTTCCTCCAGCTCCACCTGCTGCCGCGCCGCGCCGGCCTGGCTGCCGTGATCGTCACCGCCGCGGCTGCCGTCGCCGGGTTCGCCGCCCACACCGGCTCCTTCACCCCGGCTGTGGCTATCGGTCCCGCGCTCGGCGCCGCCGTCGCCGTCGGGGTGGTGTGGGGATACCAGGCCCTGTACCGGGAGAGCGAGCAGCGCAGGCAGCTGATCGAGGAACTCACCGCCACCCGGGCCGACCTGGCCCGGGCCCAGCACACCGCCGGCGTACTCGCCGAACGCGAGCGTCTGGCCCGCGAGATCCACGACACCCTCGCCCAGGGCCTGTCCAGCATCCAACTGCTGCTGCGCGCCGCCGAGCGCGCCCTGCCCGGCCGGACCGACGCCGCCGCCGGCCACGTCGACGCGGCCCGCCAGGTCGCCGTGGACAACCTCGCCGAGGCCCGGCGCTTCGTCGCCGCCCTCACCCCGCCCGCCCTGGAGGGCACCACCCTGGCCGGTGCACTGGAGCGCCTGTGCACCACCACCAGCGCCCGCCACCGCCTCACCGCCCGCTTCCACCTCGTCGGCGACCCCGTGCCGCTGTCGACCCCCCAGAAGGTGGCTCTCCTGCGCGTCGCCCAGTCCGCCCTCGCGAACACGGTCCGCCACGCCCGGGCCACCACCGCCGAGGTCACCCTCAGCCGTCTCGGTGACCACGTCGCCCTGCACGTCGTCGACGACGGGCGCGGCTTCGACCCCGAACGGACGCCCGCCCCCGACGCCGACAGCGGCGGCTTCGGCCTGGCGGCCATGCGTGCCCGCATGGACACCCTCGGCGGCACGCTGGCCGTCGCATCCGCGCCCGGTCACGGCACCGCCCTGACCGCCCAGCTTCCCCTCACCCAACCCACCGAGACCGAGCCCGAGGGCCGCCCGTGACCGACGACGCCCCCATCCGCCTCCTGCTGGCCGACGACCACCCGGTCGTACGGGCCGGGCTGCGCGCCGTGCTGGAAACCGAACCCGGCCTCGTCGTCGTGGCCGAGGCCGCGACCGCCGAGGAGGCCGTCACCCGCGCCGCCGAAGGCGACATCGACGTCGTACTGATGGACCTCCAGTTCGGGAGGGGCATGGGCGGCGCCGAAGCCACTGCCCGGATCACCGCCCGCCCGGGGGCACCGCGCGTGCTGATCGTCACCACCTACGACTCCGACGCCGACACCCTGCCCGCCATCGAGGCCGGCGCCACCGGCTACCTCCTCAAGGACGCCCCACCCGAGGACCTGGCCGCCGCCGTCCGCACCGCCGCCGCCGGACGCACCACGCTGGCGCCCGCCGTCGCGGACCGGCTGATGAACCGCCTGCGTACGCCGGGCACCGCCCTGACCCGACGCGAGACCGAGGTCATCGCGCTGGTCGCGGACGGTCTGTCCAACCAGGCGATCGGCGCCCGCCTCTACCTGACCGAGGGCACGGTCAAGTCCCACCTGGCTCGCATCTACGCCAAACTCGGCGTCGACTCACGCACGGCCGCCGTCGCCACCGCCACCGACCTCGGCCTCATCCGCCGTTGACCGGCTCTCCGACGATCGCCTGTTCCCGCCCGTTGGTCACTGCTCACGCTCCGACGGCCAGTGGCCCCGGTTCCTTGGTCTCCTGCGGTGTCGCCGCGCCGACGCAGGTGCGGCGGTGGGCCGGCTTCCTCGGTGTCCGCTTTCCGGTGCGCGAGTGACCGACAGGTGACTGCGTCGTGACACGCCGTCTATACGCTGCCAACCATGGCCCCCGGTCCGCCGACCCTTCTGGAGGCTGCCGACGAGGCGGCCCGGCCACTGCGCGCCGTGCTGGAGGACGTCTGGCTGACCCTCGACACCACGGTCGAGGGCGAGGGCCGCTGGCTGGAGCTATACGGCGGCGCACCGGCAGATCCGGTGTTCGTGTGCCTCGACGCGATGAGCAACGTCCTGCACGTCCGCTTCGACGGCGCCGATTCGCTGACCGTGAGCTATCTGCCCGGCTGGTGCTACGAGGCCGCCACCGCGGCGCACGCGGACCGGCGGCCGGAGGCGTCCGCCGTCATGGTGACCGACGTCGACGCCGCCCAGCCGCTGGTCTTCGACCTGAGGGTCGAGCACCGGATCGCCGGTGCCGAACGGAGCGTCGTGGTCGGCGGAGAGTCGATCTCGTACGCGCCGCTGCCGATGGGATACGCGTTCACGCCCGCGCGCGCCTTCGAGATCGAGGAGGCGGAGCCGAAGGCCACCCCGCTGGTGCACTGGAGCGCGATGCGGCTGCTGCTGGCCATGGCGCCGGGCGTGTCGTTCTCGGCGCGGCCACTGCTCGGCGCGGACGGGCTGCAGGCGCTGCGAGCCGCGTACCTGCCCGGGGACGGACCCACCCGCTGCGACCAGAGCCTGGCCTTCGAGATCCAGCGCCACCGGCACCCGGACACGCTGCCAACGCTCGGCGGTCCGCTGCGGGCGGCCCCGCTCACCGAGCCCGACCTGGTGGCCGGGACCGTCGCGCTGGACGCGGCGGTCGAGGGGATCGGCGGCGCGCTGCTGCCCACATCCGTCCAGCAGGCCCGGGCGGACGGAGTCGACGTGGTGCTGATCCGCCCCGAGCAGGGCCGCCCGCCTCGCGGTCAGCCCTGGTCCTGGCAGCCCGACTGGTTCGTCGCCGCCGCCTCGGTCCTCGACGACATCGCGTTCACGCTGGCCAAGGACGTGTACGACACCTACATCGACTGGCTGGGCGGGATACCCGGCAGCGCGCCGCTGCCGATCCACATCCGGGTCGACCCGGCCGGCGCCGAGGACCGCTTCGCCTACCGGCTGGATCTGCTGGACTCCGACGGCGAGCCGGTCGCCGGTCCGGCCACCACGACGCCCGACGGACCGGTGTGGCAGCTGACCGTGATCCGCACCGCCGGGGTGCGGGTGTTCCTCGACGACTCGGTCGGCGCCGCCGGGGTGAGCACCGTCAAGGGGATCGTCCGCTACCGGGAGCGGGTGGCCACACACTTCGACGACGTACCCCTGGAGATCACCGACGAAGTGGTGCCGGTGCGGGATCTGCCGGCCCGGCCGGCCACTCTGGAGGAGATCGTCCACGTGGTGACGACGGTGGGCCAGTTCGTCCCCGTTCCCACCGTCCAAGCCATGTACGACCTACGTGATCTCGGTTCGGTCGCCGCGTACGTGTTGACCGGCAGGGACCTCGACGGGGAGCCGATGAGCGGCCTGACGGCCGCGCTGACGCTGGGTGGCGTACTGGTGCCGCCCGTGGTGGACCGGGTCGGTGGCTCGCTGCTGGCCGCCGGCCGGCGGGTGCTGACCCGTGGTGACGTGCCGCTCCCCCGACTGGCACGGGCGGCGGCGGCGGCCGCCCCGGTCGACGCCGACCTGGCCGCCACCCTGATCGACGAACTGCCGCGGGTGTCGCCGTGACCCGGCCGGTGGGGCTGGTGCAGCAGCAGGGGTTGCTGATGGCCCAGCAGAAGCTGACCGCCCAGGCCGCGAAGACGGCGGCGACCAGGGCGGTGACGCCGGGCCCGACCGCGTTTCTGCGCGATCCGGCGCAACTCGTCGACCGTTCCGGTGTCGCGCTGGAATCCGCGTACCTGCAGAATCTCTACCAGGCGGCCCGGCGGGACAACCCTCGGCTGACGACCGGCGAGTTCCTCGCCGGCGGTGCCGCCGACTCGCTGTTCCACGGCATCGTCGACTCGCTGCTCGGTCCCGCCGCCGCGACCATGCTGCGCACCACCGACCCCGACCTGTACCGCCAGGCGCTCGTCCAGGCGTTCCACGACTTCCGGTTCGGCCCGACACCGTACGACGGCGGCATCGCCTACAGCAGGTACCGCTACCAGATCGGGCACCACGTCGCGTTGCCGGAGGAGCTCAACGTCATCCCGATGAACGCGCCGACCGGGCCGGACCTGCACTATCCGGCTTACGGAAAGCTCGTCACCGCCCGCGGCAACCGCACCATCGGGATGGTGATGGCTTCCCGGGCGTGGGGGCGCGACATTCCGCTGGACGCCCGCGGTGTCACCCTGTTCCGGACGTTGGGGCTGAAGAGCGAGGACGTGCTGCACGCCTGGGACTACGACCCCGACCTGCTGCTGTCCGAACCGCAGATCGCCCACATGATCACGACCGGCGCCTCGCCGGTGTACCACTTCAAGCTCGTGCGGGAGAAGGTCAACGACCGGACCGCCGAGCAGGCGCGGTGGGAGTTGGCGGCCCGGCTGGAGGACGAGGCCTTCATCGAGGCCGACGACGCCACGCTGCACCGGCTGTGGAGCCACCACGGCAGCGACACCGCCGGCAGGACCGGAGACCCCACGAACCTCGAAACGCGGTACGCCCGGGATCCGTACTACCGGAGGTCCCGGGACGAGCTGTTCGAGATGGCCCTCCGCCTGCCGGGCGCCTGGAACGTGCGGACCCGCTCCCGCGAATGGGAGCACGGCCTGGTCCAGCGGTTCACCAAGCGCATGAACGACTGGGCGCATCGGCTGGGCAACCACCTGGACGAGACCGTCTGGGCCAGCCGGCTGTCGATGCTCACCGGCGCCGCCGAACCGGCCAACCTCCAGCTCCTCTCCCCCTGGGAGCACGCCCGGGTCGACCTGCACGCCGGTCGGATGTTCGACGGCGTCACGCGCGTCGACAGGTACGGCAACCGGGCCGTACCCACCCTTCGCGATGTGGCGGCGTACGACGACGCCGCCCGTGCGGCCGACTCCCCGCTGACGGGCGGCGGGGCGCTGCGGGCGTTCCCGCTCACCGACACGCCGCGCGCCGACGAACCGATCGTGGCGTTCGACCAGTTCACCCTCGCGGAACTGGTCGGCGCACTGCACGAGGACGAGTGGCAGAAGGCCGTGAAGACGACGGCCGGCCAGAACACACACGTGCGGGCCGAATGGAACCAGCTCGTGGACCGGCTCAACACACACCTCGCCGCGTACGGCATGCCCGCGGCCCTGCACCTGCCGAAGATCTGACCACAAGCGAGTCGGGAGACCGGAGGGGAACCATGACCACCCCTGTCACCACCCACGTGGGCCTGCGGTTCGTCCAGTTGCGCCGGGAGGGCGACGCCGCCCCCGACGCCTGCACCACCGGCCCGAAACTGATCGACGCGGTCGTCGACTTCCGGGACGCCTGGTCGGATCCGGTCCGGGAGGTCGTCACCGAGGGGGACGACGACCGGGCGCAGCGACTGCTGGCCAAACGGCTGGCGGCGCGGGACGACCGCCTCGACGAGCTCGGCAGGCAGACGCTGTGGCTGTTGCTCCGGGTGGCCGTCGATGCCCGGCTGACCGTCGGTGGGCTGCGCGACGGCGTCGCCGGGTGGGCCACCGAGCACGACCTGGACGCCGGACAGCTCACCACGGCCGCGGCGGAACTGACCGGCTGGGTGGTGGACGTGCTGGTGCTGGGCCGGTTCCTGCGGATCCCCCGGTCACCGGCAGCCGTCGTGCTGGTCCGCGTGCTGCGCGGGATGACGCTGCTGCGCCTCGCCCGCTCCGACGCCGACGCGGCGTGCCTGGTCCGGGCCCTGCTCGGCGGACGCGACGTGCTGCTTCCGGACCCGCCGGCGCCCCCGCGGACCGACCCGGACGCCGATCGGGCCGGCCGGTTCGCCGACCTCGGCCAGACCCTGCGGCGGCTACGCGCCCGGGCCGGCGCCGTCGGCCTGACCGACGCCACCGTACGGGACCTGCGGAACAGCGGCTTTCCCGATCTCGGTCCGGCCATCGCGGCCACCACGCAGGCCGCGGCCGACCTGGGTGTCCCGGACACCACGACGCTGAGCCGCCTCGCCCGGGTGTTCTCCGCCGAGCAGGACGACGCCCGGCGCCGGGCGACCGCGAAACTGGACCCCGGTGACGCCGAACCGATCCCGTCGCACCCCGGCCCGGCCGACCCGCTGCCCTACCCGGGGCAGCCGAAGGTGCCGGTACTGGACGCGTACACCCGCATCGCCGGCCGGGGCGACCTCATGGTCATCCGTACCGCGCTGCTGCGCTACCAGCCCGGCGAGATCTCGTACGTCGAGAACGTGCTCGCCAGCGAGACGCGCGGCCGGTCCCACGTGGCCGACACCCGCACCAGCGAAACCGTGACCACGATCAGTAAGACGATCGACGCGTCCACCGAGGAACTCGCGTCCACCGAGCAGAACAGCCTGGACCGGGCGCTGGCGACGGCGGCGTCGCAGCAGAACTCCACCTCGCTGGGCGTCAGCGTGTCCAGCGGCCTCGGGCCGGTCCAGGCCGGAATCGAGATCAACGCCGACCAGTCCACCTCGACCGAGACGAGCAGCAGCTCCGCGGTGTCGTACGCCAAGACGATCACCGAGAGCGCCACGCAGCTCCTGCGTACCGAGACCGGTCAACGCCGCACCACCACGAGCAGCGTCCGGGTCACTGAGACCAACACCCACTCCTTCGACAACGCCGCCGGCGCCGCGAACATCAGCGGCGTATACCGCTGGCTGGACAAGGTCGACCAGGCGCAGGTCTACAACTACGGCGAGCGGCTGATGCTGGAGTTCGTCGTCCCCGAGCCCGCCGCCACGCTGGTCTGGCTGAGCACCCGGACGTCCGAGGACACCAGCGCGGGCGCCGTCCCCAAACCGCCCGCCTGGTTCCTCGACGTCGACGACCTGGACGACGACAACTGGGCCGCCAAGGCCGCCCGCTGGGACGTCTTCGGCGTCGAGCCGCCCCCGGACCCGGAGGTCTTCGCCACCGCCACCTTCGTCGACCCGGCCGCCCGGCCGTTCGACTATCCCAAGAACTCCACCGACAAGTCCCAGCCCGAATGGGGGTACGCCTCCTACACCGGCGAGGTCGCGGTACCGGCCGGCTACGAGGCGAGCAGGGCGTACGTCTGGACCACCTGGGGCCTGTCCGAGGGCGAATACCCCACCGACGTCGGCAACCCGCCGCAGGCCGCGCAGGTCGCGGTCGGGGAGCACCGGGTCACCCTCAACGAGAGCGTCGGCAATGCGAAGATCGACTTCGACTCACCGGTCCCCGGTCCGGTCCCGATCGGCATCAGCACCGACCAGCGGGGCGGGCTCACCGTCGTGGTGCGGGTCCGGTGCACCCGGACCGACGGCGCGTTCGAGGCGTGGCGGCTGCGGGCCTGGGAGACGATCCGAGCCGGATACCTGGCCCAGCGCTCCGCCTACGACAACGACCAGGCACGCCGCCAGGCACGCACCGCCTACCAGGCGAGCGGGTCGGCGGCCGGCCTCCGGCAGCTGGAGATGCTGGAACTCAAGCGGGCCTGCCAGACCGTGCTCACCGGGCAGGAGTTCGACCTGTACGGGGCCCTGGACACTCCCGACGACGAGGCTCCCCGCATCGACCGGATGCAGATCACCGCCGAAGCCGACCACATCCAGTTCTTCGAGGAGGTCTTCGAGTGGGAGAACCTGACCTACCTGTGCTACCCCTACCAGTGGGCGGGCCGGGACCGCTGGGTCACCGTACGCAGCCGCACCAGCAGCGACGCGTTGCATCAGGCGTTCCTGCAGGCCGGCGCGGCCCGGGTCATCGTGCCGGTACGCCCCGGCTACGAGTACGCCGTCGGCGGGTATCTCGCCTCCTCCCAGGTGCCCACCCTGTCGCCACGGCCGTGGCGGGACGGCGGCAATCCGTACCCGCCGATCGAGGAGCTGATCGCCGACGCTCTCGACCGGCCGGGTGAGGAGGTGGCCGTCGGTGATCCGTGGGAGGTCGTCACACCCACCTCGCTCGTCCAGTTGCAGGCCGGCCCCGACCTCAACCCGCCGGTTGGTGAACCGGAGCCTGCCGGCGGTGACACCGACCCGGAGCCCGTCACCGGTTGATCCCGGTGACGAGGTCCGCGTCGGCCGTTGAGTCGGCAGGCGACGGCCGGGCGCCGGGAGGTCACCGCGCTGCGGTCTCCGCGCGCCGGTGTGGTCCGGGGATCCGGCCGGTGCGGTGCCGCACCACCCGCTCCCACCTCTCGCGTACCTGTCAGTCCGGCGGGCGGCGGGCGGGTTGGAACAGCTCGATGAGGTTGCCGGCGGGGTCGGCGAGCAGGACCTGACGTCCACCGGGGCCGCTCACCGGGGGGCTGCGGAACGGCAGGCCGGCGGTGCGCAGTCGGTCGATCTCGGCGTCGAGGTCGTCGACGGTCAGGTGAATCCGGTTGCGGCCGGCGGTGGCGGCGTCGGCCGGGGTGGCCCGGGCGCCGGAGCTGGCCGGCCCGGACAGCAGTAGTCGCAGCGGACCGCGGATCACGTCGGCGAAGGCGGGCGCGGCGCTGGTGTGCAGCGTGAAGCCGAGATGGGCGGTGTAGAAGTCGACGGCGGCCTGGACGTCGTCGACGAGGTAACGGACGCTGGCGTACTGATCGGAGGCTGTCACGGCGGGACCTCTTTCATGGACGGATGGCGTCGAGGACCGGCAGCAGGCGCCGGACGCGGGTGTCGATGTCGGCTGCGACGTGCTGGAAGGCGAGGTAGCCGGCCTGGTCGGTGTCGTCGGCTGCGGGGTCGGGAATGCTCCAGTGCGCGCGCCGGGGACGCCCCGGGAAGTCCGGGACGACCTCGCGGGCCTTGTCACACAGGCTGATCACGACGTCGAAGCGGTGACCGGCGACGGTGTCGAGGTGTCGAGGGCGCTGCCCGGCGACGTCGATGCCGAACTCGTCGTGCAGGACCCGGACGGCGTCGGGGTGAAGGCGGTCCTTGGGACGGCTGCCGGCGCTGATCGCCTCGGCTCGGCCACCGGCGCGATGCCGCAGCAGCGCCTCGGCGACCGGCGAGCGAGCGCTGTTGCCCGTACACACGAACAGCACGCGGACGCGGGGCGATCGGCGCAGGCCGGCCGAGGGCGGCGGGGGTGCCGGTTCGCGACGCAGCTCCGGGTGCAGCGCGGCGCCGGCGTCGGCCAACGCGACCGCGCAGCGGTCCAGGTCCAGGTGGTAGTAGGTGTCGCGGCCGTCGAAGCGGCTGCGCGTGGCGGTGACCAGTCCACCGTCGCGCAGCAGCCGCAGGTGGTAGGAGACGAGGCTCTGCGGCTCGCCCGTCCGCGCCACCAGCTCCCGGACCCGGTAGTCGCTGACGACGAGCTCGGACAGCAGTCGCCATCTCAGCGGATGGGCCGCCAATCGCAGGAATGCCGGGACGAGTCGACTCGACGCCACGATCCGCATAATACATCAAACCAAATTGATGGAATTTGTCCTGGCCGGGCGGTCAGACGTCGAAGCGGGAGCTAGACGGCAGGGCCCGGTCGGCGAAGCAGTCCGTTTGCGACCAGCTCGACGGTCACCGCGACGGCGATCGCCTCGACGGCCAGGAGCGCGACCAGGACCAGTAGTTGGGCCGCCCCGGCCTGGACGGGTGTGCCGCCGCCGAGCAGCACGCCGACGAAGGCGCCGGGGAGCGTGACCAGGCCGACGGTGCGTGTCTGGTCCAGCGCGGGCACCAGCGCCTGCCCCGCGCTGGGCCGGCAGATCTCAAGCGCCGCATCCCGCGGCACGAGGCCCAGCGCCAGGGCCGCCTCGTACTCGCCATGGCGGTCGCGAAGCTCGTCCAGCGCGCGGCGGCCCGCCAGGGACGTAGCCGTCATCGCCCCGCCGATGAGGATCCCGGCGATCGGAACGACCGCGACCTCGGTCAGTGGCACCGTGCCGGAGGCCACGACGAGGGCGCAGGCCGGGAGGGCGCCGACCGCGATCGGCGCCAGCACCGGCCAGCCGAGGCGAAGCGAGCTGACCCGGCGCGCGGAGGTCACCGCCGCGACCAGGATCATCAGCGTGACGAACCCGGCGCTGGCCCACCACGACCGCAGGACGGCAGTGATGAGCAGCGCCACGGCGCACAACTGCACCACCGCGCGCAGCGCCGCCGTGGCGATGCCACGGGCGTGGCCGAGCCGACCGGCCCGCACCGTCGCCACGGCGACGAGCACAAGAGCGACGAGTACGGCGGCGAGCGCCGGACCCACCGCGACCGCACCGTGGTCCATAGGAGCATTCGACCAGCCGGCGCTTGCTCAGATGTTGGAGCCGTCCGGCGGCAGCCCTGGCGGTGGCTGCGGGGATCCGCCCTGGCCGGCAGCCGGTGGACAGGACATGCCCAGGGTGTAGGCCGTCATGGACAACGAGCCGTAGGCGTAGCCGTCGACGAGGACCTCGGTGTCGGGGGTGTCCGTGGCGGCGGCCAGACCGGCGAGATACAACGCGGGGATGAAGTGATCCGGTGTCGGTACCGCACGGCGGAAGTCCCCGTGAGCGTCGAGGGTCGCGTACTCGCCCGGGTCGGTCAACATCCGGGCCTTGGCGTCCTCGTCGAAGCGCCGCGCCCAGTCGAAGCCGTCGTCGGCCAGCGCCCAGTCCATGCCGCGCAGGTTGTGCACCACATTGCCGCTCGCCACGATCAGCACACCGCGCCGGCGCAGCGGAGCGAGCCGGGCGCCGAGTTGAAGGTGGTAGTCCATCGGCTTGTCGGCGTTGATGCTGAGCTGGACGACGGGAATCGACGCGTCCGGAAAAGCGTGCATCAGCACCGACCAGGTGCCGTGGTCGATGCCCCAGCTGTCGACGTCCGCCCCGACCCAGGTCGGATGGACGACGTCACTGACCTCCTCAGCCAGCTCGGGCAGCCCTGGCGCCGGGTACTGCACGTCGAACAGTTCCTGGGGGAACCCGTAGAAGTCGTGAATGGTCCTCGGCCGGGGCATCGCGGTGACGGCCGTGGCGTTGATGTACCAGTGGGCGCTGACCACCAGGATCGCGCGGGGACGCGGCACCGCGGCGCCGAACGCTTTCCACGCCGAGGTGTACCGGTTGACCTCGAGGGCGTTCATGGGGTTGCCGTGGCCCAGGAACGCCGCGGGCATCAAGACCTCCGAGCCCGGATGTACGTCTGAAGGCACGTGAACTTCCCTCCCTGGAGGACCGGTTCGCACGGCGCGGCCTGCCGGACCTGAGGGTCACGATAGTGCCACCTGGCAGCGGTTCCGGCCTGAATCACGCTCCTCCGGAGAGCGGTGATCGAGTCTCCCGGATCGTGGCTGCCGACCGAGTGCGGTCACACCGCGGCGGCAGCCTGTCCGTTCGGGCGGCTGCCCAGTGACTCCTTGCGATGGGAGCATGATCGGGTGACGCCCTTCCGCATCGATGTGCCCGAAGCCGTCCTGGACGACCTGCGCGCTCGGCTTTCGCGGACGAGGCTCGCGCCGGCCGCACCAGGAGAGCCGTGGGCCGCCGGCACCGACCCTGGGTACCTGGCAGATCTGGTGCGGTACTGGCTCGACGGATTCGACTGGCGTGCGGTCGAGCGTGCCCTTAATCGGTACCCCCAGTTCGTCACCACGGTCCGGGGCGCGCCGGTCCACTTCGTTCATGTCCGCTCGGCATCGCCCGACGCCACGGCGCTGATCCTGACCCATGGCTGGCCCGGCACGTACACGGAGATGCTGCCCCTGGTGTCCCGGCTCGCAGACTTCGACCTCGTCATACCGAGCCTGCCCGGCTTCGTCTTCTCCGGACCACTCGCCGAGGGCCCGACGACCGAGGCGGCTGTCGCGGACGTGTGGGCTGAGCTGATGACCCGTCTGGGCTACGACCGCTTCGGCGCCTACGGTGGCGACATCGGTTCCGGCGTGACGACGTGGCTCGGCGCCCGCCACGCAGATCGGGTCATCGGCGTCTTCTCGCAGCACATCAAGTTCCCGCCGGCGGACCGCAGGAACGACCTCAGCCCGGCCGAGGAGGCGTTCGTCGCCATGCTCGACGCGAAGGCCGAGGACGACTGGGGCTACGGAATCATCCAGGAGACACGGCCCGACACCCTCGCGGCCGCGCTGAGCGACTCGCCGTCCGGCCTGGCCGCGTGGATCGTCGAGAAGTACCAGCGCTGGAGCGACTGCGGCGGCGACATCTCCCGTCGGTTCGGCTTCGACGAGCTGCTGACCACCGTGATGCTGTACTGGGTCACCAACTGCGTCGGCACGTCCTTCCGGCCCTACCGTGACGACCACCTGGCCCCGCATCTGCCGATGGTCGACGTGCCCGCCGGCATCACGGTCAGCGTGGAGGACGCCGGCCTGCCCCGGTCGTTCGCCGAACGCACCTACGCCAACCTCACCCACTGGCGCGAGCCCACCGTCGGCGGCCACTTCCTCGCCCAGGAAGAGCCCGACCTGCTCGCTGCCGACCTGCGCGCCTTCTTCAGCGCGCTGCGGTAATCCAGGAGCCCGACCGGCGGCACCGCTGCTGGTCCCGTCAGGGTGGAAGGCCGGCCCGCGGTGGATGCAGCTGAACGCCGTCGGGTGCCGCCGGAAGCCGTTCGACGCCGTTCAATGCACCAGTCTGCTCCCAACCCGCTTCCCTAAGCTCGGCGCGGTGACCAGGTCTGGGAGCTCAGCGACCGGCACGGCGGGCTGAGCGACCCGTGTCCCGGGTCGGCGGGGCCGGACCCCATCGACCCGCCAGGCCATCGGGTGCCTTCGGGACACGTGCCGAATGTGATTGTGGACAACTGATGCGAGGCGCCGCTTCCTCGCCTAAGCTGCGTCACATATACATCGATATTGATCAATAGTAGGTGTCGGCGGCGGCCGGGGCCGGCCCAGCCAACCACGGCCCCCGCATTCACCGACTCCGATGGGAGTACCCGATGACCTGGCGTCCAACCATCGCCGCACTCACCGGCCTGTGCCTGGTGCTCACCACCGCACCGGGCCTCGCCGGTGCCGCACCCCCGGCACCTCGGGACGCCTCTGATGTGAACGTTCACACCTACCCGTTCACCGGCCCACCCGGCGCTCCACCCGGGGCCTGCCCGGAGGGCGCCGGGTACGGCCCGCCCCTGCCGACCGGCTCGGTGTCCGCGACGAAGATCCGGAGCGGGTTCTCGTTCCTCGAAGGACCGGTCTGGATCGCCGACGGCGGCTACCTGCTGATGTCCGACATGGCCGCGGGCACCGGGCCGGGCAACGTGCAGCCCTCCACGATCCGCCGGTTCACCCCGCCGGCGACCTTCGACACCTTCATCGCCGACGCCGGCAGCAACGGCCTGGCACTCAGCCCCGACGCCCAGCAGGTCATCGCCGCCACCCACGACCAGCGGAACGTCTCCGCATACCGGCTGAGCGACCAGGCCCGCAGCACCGTCGCCGCCGACTACCAGGGCCGGGCGTTCAACTCACCCAACGACGTCACGGTCCGGTCCGACGGCGTCGTCTACTTCACCGACCCCAACTTCCAACGCGGCAACCGACCCGACCAGATGAGCGGACGTACCAGTGTCTTCCGCGTCTCCGGCGGCCAGGTGTCGCTGGTGGACGACCGGCTGCGGCAACCCAACGGCATCGCGCTCTCCCCGGACGGCAGCACGCTCTACGTGGGCACCTACTCCGAGAACAAGATCTACAAGTACGTTGTCCAGCCCGACGGCAGCGCCGGCGCCCGCGGCGTCTTCGTGAACTACCTCGGGGGTCCCGACGGGGTCACCATCGACTGCGCCGGCAACGTGTACTGGGCCTCCGGCTCGGACGGGCTGATCCACGTCTACTCGCCCGCCGGCGCGCAGCTCGGCACGATCCGCTCCGGCGGCACCGGCACCACCAACGTGGCGTTCGGCGGACCCGACCGGCAGACCCTCTACATCACCTCCGGCCGGACGAACGACTCGGGCCTGTACAGCGTGCGGCTCAACGTCCCCGGCTACCCGTACTGACCAAGAACCCGGGAAGGAAAGCATCCGTGCGGATCAATCCTCGCCAGTTCCGACACCGCGTACCGCTCGCCCTGCTGATCTGCGCCGGCACCATCCTGACCGGCGTACCCGCCAACGCCGCGACGGCCGCGCCGGCGACCGGGAGCCGGCCGACGGCCGGGCTCGCCGCCGACACCAGCCCGCCCACCCGGCCGACCGGCCTGCGCAGCACCCGGCTGACCTGCCAGTCCGTCACGCTCTCCTGGTACGCCTCCTGGGACAACGTCGGCGTCGCCTTCTACGACATCTACCACGACGGCCAGCTCGTCACCTCGGTCCCGGGCCGGACGCGGACCGCCACGCTCAGCGTCGTGCAGGGCGTCACCTGGGGCTGGTACGTCAACGCCCGCGACGCCGCCGGCAACGTCTCGCAGGCCAGCTCGACGCTCTCGGTCACCCCGCCGTTCTGCCAGCAGGACACGTCTCCGCCCAGCACGCCGGCCAACCTGGCCGCGACTGTGAACGGCACGGACGTGACCCTCACCTGGTCGGCCTCCACCGACAACGTCGCGGTCACCGGCTACACCATCCTGCGCAACGGTACGGCGGTCGGCTCCACCACCGGCACCGCCGGCAACCCTCCGGCGACCACGTTCACCGACACCGGGCTGGCGCCCGACACCGACTACCGGTACACCGTGACCGCCCGGGACGCCCAGGGCAACGTCTCGGGGGCGAGCGCCGCGGTCACCGCGCACACCGGCTCGGGCTGCACGAGCCCGATCTGTGGCGCCACGGCGATCACCACCGAGAAGGACCTGCCCTGGGGCCTGGTGCAACTGCCCGACGGCACGGTCCTCTACGGCCGGCGCGACCTGTTCGACATCGTCGCCATGAACCCGGACGGCACCGACAAGCGCAGCATCGGCACCGTGCCGAACGTGGCCGGCACCAGCGGCGAGGGCGGCGTGCTCGGGCTGGCCGTCTCGGCCACCTTCACCACCGACCGCTGGCTGTACATCTACCACACCACCACGACCGACAACCGGATCGTGCGCATCCGCTACGACGGCACGCTCCAGACCGGCACCGAGCAGGTGCTCGTCACGGGAATCCCGCGCAACAAGTACCACAACGGCGGCCGGCTGCGTTTCGGCCCCGACGGCAAGCTCTACGCCGCCACCGGCGACGGACAGGACCCGGACGTGGCCCAGGACACCAGTAACCTGGGCGGCAAGGTGCTGCGGCTCAACCCCGACGGCACCGTCCCGGCGGACAACCCCTTCGGCAACTACGTGTGGAGCTACGGCCACCGCAACCCGCAGGGACTCGCCTTCGACTCCCAGGGCCGGCTCTTCGAGCAGGAGTTCGGCAACAACGTCATGGACGAGACCAACATCATCGTCAAGGGCGGCAACTACGGCTGGCCCGCCTGCGAGGGCACCTCCGGCGACTGCGCCAACGCGAACTTCAGGGCCCCGATCCGGACGTACCCGGTCGCCGAGGCCTCGTGCAGCGGCATCGCGATCGTCCGGGACGTGCTCTACATCGCCTGCCTGCGCGGCAACCGGATGTACCGTGCGGAGATCAGCGGCAACACGCTCACCAACGTCCAGCAGTACTTCGTCGGGACGTACTTCCGGCTGCGCACCGTCGAACCGACCCTCGACGGCAACCTGTGGCTGACCACGAGCACCGGCGGGGACAAGGACAGCACCCCGAACAACAGCAACGAGAAGATCCTCAAGGTGACCCTCGGTGGGGCGGCGTCCGGCCCCACGAGCTGAGGGCGAGCCGGGAATCCGGCACCGCCGGCCCTCGGAGGGTGCCCGCGTCGCGCGGGCACCCTCCGAGCGGTCCGGGCTGGCACTGAAGCAGACCGGCGCAGCGGTAGCGCCTTGGCGTCAGCCCTGACGGAGGGGGCGCAGGTGGCGGTCGGCCCATTCGGCGAACGTAGTCAGGGGGATGCCGAGGGCGCGCGCGAACTCCGGCCGGGCCGGCTGCCCGGCGACGTTCAGGAACTCGTGGGAGGTGGTTGCCCACGGCGGCATGCCCGCGGCGAGCGCTTCCGCCTCGGTCATGTCGGGAGCGGTGCCGTCGATGCCGAGCGACTCACCGATGCTCTTCGCGATTTCCGTCATCGGCAGGTGGTCGCCGGCCAGTTCGAGTTCGACGCGGTGGAAGCGGTCGGGGTCGGCGACGGCCGCCGCGGCCGCTCGGCCGATGTCGTCGACAGCGATCAGCGACAGGTGGGTCTGCGGCCGGAGGACCGTCGCGAGCCCGCCCGCGATGCCCCGCGGTAGCAGGTAGGCCAGGTCGGGCAGGAAGTTCTCCATGAAGAAGCCCGGCTTGATCAGCGTCCACCGGTCGAAGCCGGCGGCCCGGACGCGTTCCTGCATGCCGGCCTTGGGCAGGAAGACGCGCTCCATCGCGGTCCAGCGCCCGTCGGTCCAGCCGGGGGCGTCCTCGTGCTGCCCGGCGCCGGACACCGAGGTGTGCACGAACTGGGGGACCTCCGCGGCCAGCGCGGCCTCGATCAGGTTGACACCCTGGGCGAGTTCGCTCTCGAAGTCCCAGGTGTCACCGCGCAGCTCCGGCATCTGCACGGAGAAGACGGCGCGGGCGCCCCGGGCCGCCGGGACCAGCGATGCGGGGTCGCGGAGATCGCCGGTGACCAGCTCGGCGCCGAGGGCGGCGACCGCGGCGGCCTTGGCGGCAGCAGGGTCACGGACCAGGGCGCGCACCGGGACGCCGGCGGCGAGCAGGGCGCGGGCGGTCGCCCCGCCCTGCCGGCCGGTGGCGCCGGTGACCAGGACTGGTGCTCGATCTGACATGGACACACTCCTCGACCCAAGAAACGGCGGGGGCCGCCGTTTACGCTTGCTAAGATACGGCGGACCCCGCCGCTTAGCAACGCCGAGGTGAGACATGCGAGCAGACGCCCGCCGCAACTACGAACTTCTGCTCACGGTGGCAGCAGAGGCGGTGGCCGAGCACGGGGCCGACGCGTCGCTGGAACAGATCGCCCGGACCGCCGGGGTGGGCTCCGGCACGGTCCGCCGCCACTTCCCGACCCGGCACGCCCTGCTCGAAGCCGTCTTCCGGGAGCGCATCGACGCCCTCTGCGCCCGCGCCGGCGAACTGGCGGGCGAACCGGACCCCCGGGCCGCGCTCGTCGAGTTCCTGATCGAGATCACGCGGGCTGCCGCGACGATCCGGGGCCTGGCCGAGGCGCTGAACCGCGGCCGCACCGAAAGCGTCTACTGCGCGTCCGACCAACTGTCCGAGGCGGGTGAGCCACTGGTTCGTCGGGCCGCCGAGGCCGGAGTGCTGGCGCCCGACATCACCTTCGCCGACCTGTCGACGCTGGTCACCGGGATCGCCCTGGCAACCGAGAACGACCCCGACCCCGGCACCACCGCGACCCGCCTGCTCTCGCTGGCCATGACGGGGTTCACGGTGACACCGCAGTAACCACTTCCGAAACCAGGGCCCGACCACGCCCTCGGGCCAGGGCCTGATCGCAAGCCGTAGCTCAGGCGGGCTTCGCCGGACCAGGTAGCGGTCCGAGCTACGGCTCGTGCTGGCCACCAGCCTGGCCGCTTGCCGCCGGAGGTTCGGGCCACCCGCTGGCGCAGCCTGTTGGTGTCCCTTGTTGACTCTCTCAGCGGGCACGCCTCCGCCCGAAGCGGCCGGCCGGGCCCCGAATGTGTGGGCGCTACGCCTGAGGGGTCCAGGTCTGGTATGGCCAGGTGCCGGCGGCACGGGCCCGGTCCACCAGCTCGGGTGCCTGGGCGGTGACCTCGATGACGAGCTGTCCTGCATATCCGGCCATCGCTTCCGGGTACGTCTGTAAGGCAACCAGCAACCGCCCGACTGCGCTGAGACGTTCGACGGCGATTCGCCAGTCCTGACGGTCGACGGCGAGGGCGGCGGTGAGCAGCAGTGTGTTCGCGTATTCCCAGGCTGCGCGCTGGTCCAGCACGGCCAGCTCGTGACGGATGGCGTAGGCATGTTCGGCCAAGGGCGCCGCGGTCGCCGTCTGCCGGCGTTCGAGCAGCGCGGCGGCGAGATTGTGCAGGGCCGTGCCGAGGATGCGACGCAGCCGTGGGTAGGCCGCGTCCGCGTCCGCGCAGCGGTCGATGACCTCGGACAGCAGCATGATCTGGTCTTCGTGACGTCCGGTGGCTTCCGCGACCACGGCGGCGTCGACCATGTGGGTGACCGCGTCGGCCAGCGCCTCCCGCTCGGTGGCGGTCCCGCGTAGCAGGCCCTCGTGCCGCCGGACGGCAACGACCACGGACAGCCAGGCAAGGTCCCAGGCGTCGTCGCAGTGACCGATCCGGTGCCGGAGCATCGCCCGCTGGTAGAGGGCTGCGGACCAGAGGCGCCGGACGTCCCGCCGGGCCGGGTCCGACGTCGCCCCGTCATACAGGCTCAACTCGTCGGCGAGCTCGGCGAGGACGCGGTCGGCCTCGATGATCTGGTCCGCGTCGGCCAGAGAGATTCCTTCATCGAGCCGGGCGGCACAATCGGCGATCACCGACGGGTCAGCGGGCGGGCGGTTGCCGGGTGCGGGGCCGGTCACCCGCGACTCCGCCGCCAGCCGCGCCGCGAACCCGCTGGCGGTAACGCCGGATGGTGAGGGCTGGGCCAGCAGATCCAGGTAGGAGCGGCGTATCCGCCATGCGCCCGAGTCGGGCACCACCAGGTTTTCCGGCGCGGCTTGTTGCAGCTGCGCCAGCGACGCCTCGATCTGCTCTAGTCGCTTCTGCGCTCCGGAGCCCTGGAACATCTGTTCCAGCGAGTACTGTTCGGTCAGCGCCACCCGCATCAGGTCCGGCCGCCCCAGAGTGCTGGCTACCCGCGCGAAGATGCCAAGGGCGTCCGCCAGGTCGATCACGGCGGCCGCTTCGCCGGTGTCGCGGGCGAGCCCACGCTGGAGGTCGACCATCTCGGCGGCTAACGGTCCCAGGACGGAGGGGTCCGTCTCCAGTCGCAGGGTGACCAGCCCAGTCAGTGCCGCGGTCCGAGCGCGGCGGGCGTCGAGGCCGTCGGCGGGCCGGGGCGCGATCAACCGCCACACCCGTTCGACGACATCGCGCCCGCGATCGACGAGCCCGCTGCCGGCCAGGATCTGGCCCGCCTGCACGGTGCGGACCACGGCGTCGGCATGCCAGTCCGGATCGGAGAGCAGATCGCCGGCGAGCGCGATGACCTCCTCGGCCTGTTCCCGCAGCTCAGTGACATCACCGCCATCGGCGAGCCGTTCCTGAGAGAGGTTCAGGGTGGCGCGGCCGAGGGCATGCAGCAGACGCCCCGGATCGCCGAGACCACGGGCAGCGGCAACGGCCCGCTCAACGGCCGCCCGGGTGTCCGGGCCGACACCGGCCCGCGCGGTGATCTCGTCGGCGGCGCTGAGCAGGCGGTCGACCTCGGCAGGTGTGCTCATCACACGCCTGGAGTCACACGGTCGGCAACGGCAGATGCTGGCTCACGCAAATGCGCTGGTTCGATCACCGACACCTCTGGCCACCTCCAGTGCTGTACGACGAGTTGCCCTGACCAGCAGCGAAAAGCGCCATGCCCCCGAATCGGTGCCCGCACTACGCACCGCGAGCAGCAGTCGACCGATGCACCAGCCGCGAGCCAGCACGTCGCGATCCGCTCTCATCCGACAGTCATGTGACACGCCGCGACGGCATGTCGCACTTCTACCAGGAGCCAGAGGAAAGATGAAGAAGGTCGAGACGGTCTCGCGGATGCCATGAAGTTCTGCGAAGACGCCGATATAACGACATTCGACGCAATCGCAACACCCATCCGCGCGTACAAAGCCGGTCACAGGCAGGTCAGGCGCCGAATTTCCAGAAACACTGCGTCGCGGCCCCCGCGCATCCGCTCATCGGCCATGAGCAAGCGTGCATTCCAGGACGATGCCCCGAAGCCCCGAAGGTCGACGCCTTCGGGCCCGCCGAAGAGGCCACCACTCAGGAAGCCCTGCTCAGAGGGTTGCCGATGGGATTCGGGTTTCAACTTGCGGGATCCATACCGGTGCCGCCACGACGACGCCCAGAGCCGTACGTCGATGCACGTGGCCCTCGTGGTCGGCGTCGGCAGGCGCGAGGCCGACAGCCAGCACAAGCCAGGCGGGGATCGCGAACCCTCACCACTTCGGTGTGAGCTGTCTGCGGGCCGGCCGGATCAGGCTCGATGCGAGGTCAGGCGCCCTGTTGGTGTGCTGCTCGGCCTCGTTCGGCTGGCTCGGTTGCTGTACTTCGCTGTTGTACTACCGGCATGAGGTGGCCGGTTTCCCTGGTCCAGCCAAGGAAGCGGCGGTGCAGCACGCCGGCCGGCGTCCAAGGCATGTCCTCGGTGGCCTGGACGAGGTAGGCACCAAGGTAGAGAGCCAGCGACACTGGAGCGTCCGCGTACTCCGCCCGCAGCTCACGCTTCCGGGTCGGGCAGGGCCAGGGCAGGTCGCAGCCGCCGCAGCTCCAGACCGGCATGACCGGGCCGTGGGTGGTCACCGCGCGCCCTCCAGGAACCGCGCGGTGACCGCCCGCGCCTGCCGACTCGTCGCCCATTCCACCTGCCAACAGGGGTACGGAGTCAGCCGCGCCCACCACGCTCGGCACCCGACACACATGCCGTCGAGCCCTCGCACATGAATCGCGACGATCGTCCGTTCCTGCTCACTGGTCACTGCTCACCCTCCGACGGCCAGTGGCCCCGATTGATCGGAATCCGATGCCGGACGCGGCAGGGCAGTTCGGACCCACAGCGGCAGATGCGCCGCCAGAGCCGCCACGACCACACCGGCCGGTGCCTGCGAGCAAGAGTCAGCGCGGTGGCAGACAGGTATTCGTCATACGAGACGCGCCGCACGGACCCTCCCTCGGTTCTGAGGGGGACGCGGCGACCAGGCGATACCCGCACCGCCCGCCGCATCCCGTGAGCAGGAAGCTACGGTGGGTCGCGGAGCGGAATGGGTAAGGTTCCTACCCCTGGATCAGGAGAGAAGCCCGACCTTGACCGCGAGGTCACGGGCGTCGTCACGGGTGGAGCGTGGGCCGTCGAGCAGGTCCAACGTGATCTGGCGGGCGTACCCGTTGAATCGGATCGTCTCCGGGGCCGACTCGTACGCCTTCCGCAGCGTCGTCACGGCCGCTTCCTTGTCGTCCTTGCCGTAGTGCGCCCGCGCCACCTCGATGAGATGGCGTGCCCGGCGCGGCCTCGACGGAATGGCCGCCGAGTCGTGGCGGCGCGCCTGCCGTACCGCCTCACCGGCCTTCTGCAACTCCACCGCCACTGTCACCGCGTGGGCGCCCATGATGACCTGGGAGAACGACGTCTGCGGCTGATAGAAATCCTCCGGCAGACGCTGCGCCACCCGGTCCGCCCGATCCCAGTACCGCCAGGCCCGGCCTTCCTCGCCGGCACGAGCGGCGGTGTACGCGGCCTCGAAGTTGAGCGCACCCCACAACGCCAGCAGATTCGTGCCCGCGTCGGCCGCCCTCGGCTCCAGAGCCGACAGGACATCCTGGGTCACCACCATGGCGGTGTCCCAGTCTCCGGCGTCACGATGCACCTGGCACAGGAACCATGCCGCGAGGGCCACCGCCTCCGGGTCACCGGAATCCTGCGCCGCCACCATCGCCCGGTCCGCGACCCGCCACAACAACTCGGCAGCCGGCTGGTACGCAAGGAACATCTGCGTCAACCCGAAGGTCTCCGCCAGCAGCGACTGCGCCTGCCGACGCTCAACGCCCTCGTACACCAGCGCGGCCCGCTGCACGTCGTGCAGAAGTCTCGGCAGCAGCCCACCCAGCACCGTCCGGTGATCGGACGCCTGATGACGCGCCCGCCACGCCACCGCGAGCCGCTCCCTCAAGCCGGCCAACGACTCCACCGCAGCCTCGTCGGCGAGCACGACACGGTTCACGGCGTCCCGCACCGACGCCAGCGCCGGATGCTCAGGCCCGTTCACCACAGCGGACCGGTCGCTCAGCTCGCCGGCCAGGGCGGACACATCGACCTTCAACGCACGCGCGATGCGATCCAGCATGTGGATGCGCGGCGGCAGGATCCGATCGGTCTCCACCGCCTTGACCCACTCGGCGCTGCGCCCCACCAGTCCGCCCAGCACC
Organism: Micromonospora sp. CPM1; assembly: GCF_023896895.1. NCBI lineage: Bacteria > Bacillati > Actinomycetota > Actinomycetes > Micromonosporales > Micromonosporaceae > Micromonospora > Micromonospora sp. CPM1. The sequence goes on along the minus strand of NZ_JAMHIU010000011.1, from coordinate 22,711 downwards.
GCACGAGTCTTCCCGGACCGCTCCCGGTAGACCTTCAGCCGCTGCCCGAAGGTCAGCTCCGGCAAGGAATCCATCCCGAACCTCCTCATAGCGCGGGATGCGCCACCGGCCTCAGGCGGCCGCAAGCCAACGCTACCGACCTACCTGCGGCCCGCATAACCCCGACGGTGGCGGGTGTTTGACCAGTCGGTGCGGGCCTGGCCCGAGGGCGCCCAACTTGTCGTCTGGATTGATCAATTCACACTGGTCGAGGGACAGGCAGCCGCAGCCGATGCATTCGGTGAACAAGTCGCGCATGCGTTCCAGTTGTCGGATCCGCGAATTGAGTTCGACGCTCCAGCATTCGGATGCGCGGATCCAGAACTCGCGCGTCGGCGTCTGTCCCTCGGGCAGCAGGGCGAGGACGCTGCCGATTGCCGCCAGCGGGATTCCGACGTTCTGCGAGGCCCGGATGAACGCCACTCGGCGAAGGGTGGAACGGCTGTAGCGGCGCTGGTTGCCGACGGTACGCCGGCTGCGGATGAGGCCCTGGCGTTCGTAGAACCGCAGCGCCGAGGCGGCCACGCCGCTGCGGTCGGCCAGTTCACCGATCGTGAGTTCGTCGGCGTCGGGTACGAGCGATGTCACGGCCGCCACAGTACTTGACCTAAACATTTGTTCAAGTTCGAGAGTTGTGCCGGGGCGCCGTTGCCGGGTCGGCCGGAATCGGCGCGCGTTACGTCACGAACCCCGGGAGCGGTCGATGAGTACACACAGAACAGTCCTGGTCACCGGTGCTACCGGAAACGTTGGTAGGCACGTGGTGAACAGGCTGCTGGAGCTGGGCGCAGACGTCCGAGCTCTGGTTCGCGAACCGAGCGCAGCGAGGCTGCCCTCCGATGTTGCCGTCGCCGGCGGTGACCTGACGAGACCGGACACACTCGACGCCGCCCTGGCCGGGGTCGACTCGGTTTTCCTCGTGTGGCCCGGCCTGTCGACCGCGCCCGCACCGGCAACCGTGGAAAGGCTTTCCGAGCCCGCCCGCCGGGTCGTCTACCTGTCCGCGATGGGCGGGCGAGATGGCGATCGGCCGGTCGGATTCTGGGGCGAAATGGAGGATCTGATCGAGCGGACCGGGCTGGAGTCGACCTTCCTCCGGGCGAGCGGATTCGCGGCCAACACGCTGGGCTGGGCCGAACAGATCCGCACCCGGGGGGTCGTGCGGTGGCCGTACGGGCACGCCCGTCGATCGCTGATACACGAGAAGGACCTGGCCGGAGTGGCCGCCCTGGCGCTGACCGAGGACCGCCACGTCGGGGCGGCGTACACCCTCACCGGGCCCGAGGCTATCAGCCAACTGGAGCAGGTACGGCTCATCGGTACGGCGATCGACCGCGACCTTCGGTGGGAGGAGCAGCCTCGCGCCGAGGCGCGCGAGTCTCTGCTGGCCGAGTGGGGCGATCCGGCGTTCGTGGACATGGCGCTTGACGGGTGGGCTGCCATGAACGACACACCGGAGCCGGTCACCACAACCGTGGAGGACGTCACCGGGGTTCCTGCCCGCACATTCCGGCAGTGGGCCCTCGACCACGCAGCGGACTTCCGCTAGGGCGCACCAGCCGTCCAGGAAGATCACCGGGTAGACCGGGTCCAGGACACCCGCGTTGGGTTGCGCGACGGATCGCATTCGAGCTGGGTCGTAATGCCTGCCCTGAGCCAGTGCCGTTGCGGACTGTCGGATCCTGGCCCGGCACGGACTGCCCGTGGCGATGAGGCATCGCCGCGGCCGGGGCAACTACGTGCGGTGGGAACGGGCTCGGCCGATGGAGTTGTGGCAGATGGACGTCTTCGGCGGCATCATCCTCGCTGACGGCACCGAGGCAATAGTGGTCACCGCCACGTCGGCTAGACCGTCACCATCGACGTCACCCATACCACCCTCACCGTCGAATGCGACGATGGCCCCCGCACGTCCCAACGGACCAACGACCAACCGGTCCGCAGCATCAAAGCCCACCGACCATGCAGAACCGACCGTCCTCCGGCCGGGCGCTGACCTTCTGAGAGGTGACGGTCATGGATCGTTTCGAGGGCCGCTGCTGGCTGGACTGGTGGGCGAACACCTCCACCCTTCTCGGCAGTATCGAAGTCGCCGCTGTGATCACCGCCAGGGACCGCGGCTGGGACGCCCACGGCCGCCTGCTCAACAACACCGACGAGGACCGCGACGGCTTCGCGTTCCTCTGCGACCAAGATCCCGTCTTCACACTGCGCTTCGCAGACGGAAGCACCATCGCTGTCACCGTCCACCCCACCGAAGACCACCGCCGGTTCACCCTCACCGAATACACCGGCCCAGCGCGTCGCCCGGTCGAGCATCACATCGACCTAACCCAGCCCTGAGCCCATCCACGACGAACCCCTCCGCGTCTCCCTAGGCCACTCCGTCAACCATCAGCTGGCACGGAAACGTCAAGCCTCACCTGGGACTCGACAATCGCCACCGAAGCGAAGGACCAAAGGGGAGGTCATCGGCCGCCCATTGCTAGCCGCAGTTTCGTAGCCGCTGCCCACGGCGCATCAGGCTTGCGACGGTTCTGAAACGGAGGGGAATTAGGGTCGGCGAGGCGGCCGAGCGACCGGCCGGCATGACTGCAGACGCGGTTTGCAGCTCGGCGCCACCCACCGCGAGGCCCACAGCACCGGGCGGGCGAAGGTTCGCTGACCACCCGCTGACGCCGCTGCTGTACGACAGCAGAAAGGCCACCTCCCGAAGCCGGGAAGTGGCCTTGACCTGCGTGGGCGATACTGGGATCGAACCAGTGACCTCTTCGGTGTGAACGAAGCGCTCTCCCGCTGAGCTAATCGCCCTCAGCGCGCATGACTCTACCCGATCACCCGCCCGGACCAAAAACCGGCCCTCAGTGCGTCGCGAGGTAGTGCAGCGCCTCCGCCACCACGTCGATGCCGAAGCTGTACTTGAGCGACAGCCACACCACCACGGACACGAACGCGAGCCCGACCGCGCCCAGCACGAACCGCACCGGCAGCGACTGCCTGGTCACCCAGCGCGTCCAGGAGTTGACGTGCCGGCGGGTGAACGCGAGCAGCCGTCGCGCCCAGTGGAACTCGACCGCCCAGACGCCGAGGCCGGCGATGACCAGCAGCCAGCCGGGCCCGGGCAGCGGGATCAGCGCGATGCCGACGGTGACGACGATGGCGCCGAGGATGCCGATGAAGATCTTCAGGGCGACGCGGCCGGTGGGGTTGGCGCGGATCAGGTCGAGCGTGGTGTGCAGGCGTCCCCGCCAGCCCCGTCGCCGCCGGCGCTGCTCCATGAGAGCGCCTTGCGACCGCCCTTCCACCGGCACCTCGTACCCCCGACTTTCGGCTGCTCGGGCCGCACCTTTCGGCGATTCGGCCGTGGTCCGCGACGTCACCGAGGAGCCCCTCGTGACCATTTCCACCCCCAGTGTCGCGCGGGACCGTCACCCCTGCTCACGACTGGACGTTACCGGAGTAAGTCGACGACTGAACCACCCGTTGCCGGGCGGAACGACGGAGTGGGCGGAACCGGAAATTCTACGCGGGGCCAGGCGGTCCCGAGGGCTTTCGGAACCCCTTCCCACCACTGGGTGAAGTCAGCGTATGGCGGAGCGTAGCCAGGAGCAGCACCTGAGTATGGGAAAAGCGGGACACGCGCGTTCCGCAGCGGTGCCGGGGGGAGAACGTCCATGAGTGTCATCCGACCGACGACCGTAGAGGTCGAGACGTCGCTAAGGCTCGTCGCGCCTGACGCCACCGCCTTGCCGGTGCGTGCCAGTCTGCGTTACGACCCTGCTGACCCGTATGCGGTCCATGTCCTGTTCCATGCCGAGTCCGCCGGCGGCGAGGCGGTGAGCTGGTCGTTCGCACGCGAACTGCTGGTCACCGGGCTCGACGAACCGGCCGGCATCGGTGATGTGCGGGTCTGGCCGTGGGCCACCCCGCGCGGCGACTTCGTCGCGCTGGCGCTGTCGTCTCCGGACGGCAACGCTCTGTTCGAGGTTCCGCGCAGCGTGCTGGTGCGCTTCCTGCGCCGGACCTACGTCGTCGTCCCGCGCGGCCGGGAGGCCGAGCACCTGGACGTCGACACCGCGGTGAACCGGCTGCTCGCCGGTCGCTGATACGGCGACACCCCGGGGCCGCGCGGATCTGCCGAGTCCGCGCGGCCCCGGGCCGTCTCCAACCGGGGGTACGCCTCAGCCGCGCGTGGTGATCCCGCCGTCGACCGGGATGACCGCTCCGGTCAGGTACGCGCCGGCGCGCGACGCCAGGTAGATCGCCGTGCCCGCCATGTCCTCGGGCCGGCCGATGCGGCCCAGCGGCACCTGCTGCTCGATGGCGGCGCGCGACTCGGGGTCGTCCAGCGCGAACGCCATCATCTTGCTCTCGAACGGTCCGGGCGCGATCGCGTTGACGGTGATCTGCTCGCCGGCGAGCTGGTGGGCGAGGCCACGGGTGAGCATGTGCACAGCCGCCTTGGTGGCCGAGTACGCGTACACCTCCATCCACGGGACCCGGATGCCGTCGATCGACCCGATGTTGATCACGCGGGCCGGGTCGTCGGCGTCGGCCGCGGCGCGCAGTTGCGGCAGCAGCGCGGTGGTGAGCCGGAAGACGGCCTTGACGTTCACCGCCCAGAGCTTGTCGAAGGCGCCCTCCGGGTACTCCTCCAGTGGCGCGCCCCAGGTGGCGCCCGCGTTGTTGACCAGCACGTGCAGCCGGTCGTGGCGTTCCCGCACGGCCTCGGCGAGCGCCAGCGCGCCCGCGTCGCTGCCCAGGTCGGCCGGGATCGCCTCGCAGTGGCCCTCGGCGGACAGTTCCTTGGCGACCGACTCGCACACGTCGGCCTTGCGCGAGGAGATGATCACCTTGGCGCCGGCCCGGACGAAGCCGCGCGCGATCATCAGCCCGATGCCGCGTGAGCCGCCGGTCACCAGGACCGTCTTGCCGTCGACCGAGAACAGATCCGTCATGCCCATCCCATCGCCGTCGCCCGGCCGCGGGCCGGTCGGCCGGGGCCGCGTGGCCGGGTGCGCAACGCACGCCGGCCCGGGTCTTACCGATCGGTAACCTAACCGTCCGGCTCGGCTGCCGACAAGAGCGGCCCGGGCGGGTGAAACCGTCGAGATGCAACGTGCGGGCTTGCCGGTTACCGTCGGGATGATGGTCACTACCGGTCAGCCCTCCCCGGCCACCCGCACCGGCCTGCCGGAGTTCCGCCCCGGCACCGACGAGATCGTCACCGGTGTGCTCGGCGACCTCGCCGCCGAGCCCGGCTGGCCCCGCCCGGTCCTGCTCGACCGCGATCTGCTGATCCTGGTCACCCACGGCCACGGCACCGCCGAGCTGGACTTCCGGCCGGTCCCCTGCCGTCCGGGCACGCTGCTGCGCGCGCACCCAGGCCAGGCGCTGCGGTTCGTCGGCGCCCAGCTCGACGCGACTGTGGTGAGCTGGCGGCCGGACGCGCTGCGCGGCCTCGACGTCGACCCGGACGCGGTGCCCGCCCACCGCCAGCTCGCCGGCGAGGACGAGGACGCGGTGATCAGCGAGGTGAGCCAGCTCGCCGTGGACGCCGACCGGCACGCGCTGGTGCCGGCCGCCGCGGCGCTGCTGCGCCACCAGCTCGCCGTGCTGCTGCTGCGGCTGAGCCTGTTGCCGCATCCGCGCAACGGCGCGACGCCCCGGGCCGAGACGGAGACGTTCCGGCGGCTGTGCCGGGAGGTGGAACGCGGCTACCGGCACACCCGCCGGGTGGAGGACTACGCCGCCCAGCTCGGCTGCTCGGTGCGTACCCTGACCCGGGCCTGCCTGGCGGTGACCGGCCGCAGCGCCAAGCAGGTGATCGACGAGCGGGTGGCGCTGCAGGCGTGCCGGCTGCTCGCCGCCACCGACGAGTCGATCGCCGCGATCGGCCGGGAGCTGGGTTTTCCCGAGCCGACGAACTTCGGCCGCTTCTTCACCCGGGAGGTCGGGGTGAGTCCGGGGACGTTCCGGGCCGAGCGGGAACGCCCGCTGCCCGTCCGTCTGGTGCGACCCCGGCCGCCCGCCGACTCCCCCGCACCCGGCGGCCAGGCATGATGGCACTGTGCAGATCTCCGCGCGCGGCGACTACGCGGTCCGGGCAGCCCTGAGCCTGGCCACCGCGTACCCCACCCTGCTGTCCACCCAGGCCATCGCGGCGGAGCAGGACATGCCGCGCAAGTTCCTCGAGGCGGTCCTGGCGGACCTGCGCCGGGCCGGGGTCGTCCGGGCCCAGCGCGGCGCCGAGGGCGGCTACACGCTGGCCCGGCCGCCGCGGGAGATCACCATCGGGCACGTGTTGCGCGCCGTCGACGGCCCGCTCGCGGGGGTACGCGGGCTGCGCCCCGAGGAGACGCAGTACGAGGGGGCGGCGGAGAACCTGCCCCGCCTCTGGGTGGCGGTGCGCGCGTCGGTGCGCCGGGTGGTCGACGAGGTGAGCCTGGACGAGCTGGTCAGCGGCCGGCTGCCGGCCCACGTGCGCAAGCTGACCGCTCAGCCGGACGCGTGGGAGCCGCGCTGACTCACAGTGTGCTGACCACCTCCTCGTAAGGCAGGCGGGGCAGCCGTTCCCGCCAGGCGTCCGGCGCCGGGCGGCCGATGTTCATCAGCAGCAGCACCCGGTGCCGCCCGCCGGGGAAGAACTCGCGTTCCACGCCTGCGGCGTCGAACCCGGCCATCGGTCCGGCGGCCAGCCCGGCGGCGCGTACGCCGACCAGCAGGTAGCCGATCTGGAGCGCGGCGTTGAACCGGGCCTGCGCCTCCCGGCCGGCCGGGTCGCCGGTGAACCAGTCCCGCGCGCCGGGGCGGTGCGGGAACAGCTCGGGCAGCCGGTCGTGCCAGTCCACGTCGGCGGCGAGCACCGCGGTCAGCGGCGCGGAGGCCGTCTTGTCCCGGTTGCCGGCGCTGACGTACGGCAGCAGCCGCGCCCGGGCCGCCGCGGAGCGCAGCAGCAGCACCCGCAGCGGCTGGGCGTTCATCGCGGTCGGGCCGTACCGGACCAGGTCGTGGACGGCGCGGACGTGCTCGTCGCCGACCGGCTCGTCGGTGAACGCGTTGGCCGTGCGGGCCGCCCGGAACAGCAGGCCCTGGGCGGCCCGGTCGAGCGCGATCAGCTCGTCGGCGGCGGTGGTCACCACGCCTCGGGCCAGTCGCCGAGCGTGGTGGTGTAGCGGCCCCGGTGGTGCAGCAGCGGGTCGCCGTCCTCGCCCGCGCCGAGCGCGAGCGGCTCGCCGAGCAGGATGGTGTGGTCGCCCGCCTCGATCCGGCGGACCACCCGGCACAGCAGCACGGCGAGCGCGTCGCCGATCAGCGGCACGCCGAACGGCCCAGTGGTCCAGCCCGGGTGGGCGGTGAACCGGTCGATGCCGCTGGTGGCGAAGATCTGCGCGATCTCCTGCTGGCCGGAGGCGAGCAGGTGCACCGCGACGTGTTCGGCCTGCTCGACGGTGGGCCAGCTCGACGAGGCGCGGCCGAGGCAGACCGAGACCAGTGGCGGGTCGAGCGACACCGAGGTGAACGAGGTGGCGGTGAACCCGGCCGGCGGCAGGTCCGGCCGCATCCGGTTGCCACGCAGGCCGGGGGTGGTGACCACGGTGACGGTGGACGCCTGGCGGCGCAGCAGGCCGCGGAACGAGTCGACGTCGACCGGGCGCAGCTCGACGGCGGCGGCGCCGGGCCGGTCCACGGTGGTCACGACGCCACCAGCTCACGGGTCGCGTAGACGCTGGCCGGGCGGGGCAGGCCGTAGTGCTCGCGCAGGGTGCGCCCGGTGTACGCGGAACGGAACAGCCCGCGCCGGCGCAGCAGTGGTACGACGTGGTCCACGAAGGCCTCCAGTCCATCGGGTAGCAGCGGTGGCATGACGTTGAAGCCGTCGGCGGCGCCCTGGGTGAACCAGAGCTCGATCTGGTCGGCGATCTGTTCCGGGGTGCCGACCACGACGCGGTGCCCGCGTCCGCCGCCGAGCCGGCCGATGAGCTGTCGCAGGGTGAGCAGTTCCCGCCGGGCCAGGTCGACGACGAGCTGGTAGCGGCTCTGGTGGGACTGCACGGCGCCGGCGTCCGGCAGGTCGGGCAGCGGGCCGTCCAGCGGCAGCCCGGTCAGGTCGAGCCCGGTCATGCCGGAGAGCTGGGCGAGCGCGTGCTCAGGCACGATCAGGGCCTCCAGTTCGTCGGCAAGGGCACGGGCCTCCTTCTCGGTACCCCCGATGACCGGCGCGATACCGGGTAGCACCTTCACCAGTTCCGGGTCGCGGCCGGCGTCGGCGGTGGCCCGCTTGAGCGCCGCGTAGAACGCCTGCCCGTCGGCGAGCGTCTGCTGGGCGGTGAACACGGCCTCGGCGTACCGGGCGGCGAACGCGATGCCGTCGGCGGACGAGCCGGCCTGCACCAGCAGCGGCCGGCCCTGCGGCGGGCGGGGCGTGTTCAGCGGCCCGCGGACCCGGAACCGCTCGCCGGCGTGGTCGATCTCGTGCACCCGGCCGGTGTCCGCGAAGACCCCGGCGGCGGCGTCCAGGACCAGCGCGTCGTCCTCCCAGCTGTCCCAGAGCTTGATCGCCACGTCGACGTACTCGGCGGCCCGCCGGTAGCGGTCGGCGTGCGCGGGGTGGTCGTCGAGGTTGAAGTTGCGGGCCTCCCGGGCCTGGGCGGAGGTGACGATGTTCCAGCCGGCCCGCCCGCCGCTGAGGTGGTCGAGCGAGGCGAACGCGCGGGCCAGGTTGAACGGTTCGGTGTACGTGGTGGAGGCGGTGGCGATCAGGCCGATGTGCTCGGTCGCGGTGGCGATCGCGGCGAGCAGCGTGAGCGGCTCGAAGACGGCCTGGATGTTGTGCCGCACGGCCGGGCCGACGGCGAGCCCGTCGGCGAGGAACACCGAGTCGAGCGTGCCCCGCTCGGCGATGCGGGCCAGTTCCTGGAAGTGGCGTACGTCGGCGAGGCGGCTCGGGTCGGCGCGCGGGTGCCGCCAGGCCGCCTCGTGGTGGCCGACACCCATCAGGAAGGCGTTGAGGTGCAGGGTCCGGGACATGGCGGTTCCTCTCAGGCGGTGGTGACGTCGGCGCGCCAGGTGGAGAAGCGACGTTCCCCGGCGACGAGGAGCTGGTTGACCACCAGCCCGATGGCGGAGATGGTGATGATCCCGGCGTACATGTCGGGGATCGCGAAGTTGTACTGCGCGTAGTTGACGAGGTAGCCGAGCCCGGCCTTCGCACCGACCATCTCGGCGGCGACGAGCACCAGGATCGAGTAGGCCCCGGCGAGCCGGACGCCGGTGAACACGGTCGGCACGGCCGCCGGCAGGATCACCTTCTGGAACAGCCGCAGGTGGTTGAGCCCCATCGAGCGGGCCGAGCGGATCAGCAGCGGGTCGACGCCCTTCACGCCGGCGACGGTGTTGAGCAGGATCGGCCAGGAGCAGGCGTAGACCACCAGGGCGATCTTCGACGTCTCACCGAGCCCGAGGATGAGCACGAAGACCGGCAGCAGCGCGAGCGCGGCGGTGTTGCGGAACACCTCCAGCAGCGGGCTGAGCAGATCGGCGAGCGGCCGGTACCAGCCGATCAGCAGGCCGAGCGGGATGGCGGTGACCACCGCGAGCGCCAGCCCGGTCAGCGAGCGGGTGAGGCTGGCGCCGACGTGGTCGGCGAGCTGCCCGCTGCGCAGCAGCTCCCACCAGGCGGCGAGCACCTCGGACAGCGGCGGCAGGAAGACCCGGTCGACCAGCCCGGCGCGGGGCACCGTCTCCCAGATCGCGGCGAGCGCCAGCAGCGCGGCGCTGCGGTGCAGCACCCGGCCGCCGAGGCCGAGCAGGCGGCGGGGCCGGGCGGGCACGGCCGCCGGGGCGGGGGGCGCCACCGGCCGGACCGGCGGTGCGGCGACGTCAACCAACGCGGGCCTCCTCGCGTACGGCGGACTGCGCGGCGCGTACCTCGTCGCGCAGCAGCGTCCAGATCCGGTGCCGGTGGTGGCGGAACGCGTCGGTGGAGCGGACGTCCTCCTCCGCCTCCCGGTCGCCCAGCTCGATGTCGATGACCTGCTTGATCCGGCCGGGCCGCGACGTCATCACGGCGACCCGCTGGCCGAGGTGCACCGCCTCGTCGATGCCGTGCGTGATGAACACGATCGTCTTGCCGGTGGCCTGCCAGATCCGCACCAGCTCGTCCTGGAGCGAGTCGCGGGTCTGCGCGTCCAGCGCGGCGAACGGCTCGTCCATGAGCAGCACGTCCGGGTCGTACGCGAGGCTGCGGGCGATGGCGACGCGCTGCTTCATGCCGCCGGACAGCTCGTGCGGGTAGCGGTCGGCGAAGCCGGTGAGCCCGACCAGGTCGAGGTGGTGCGCGACCAGGTCGGCGCGCTCGGCGCGGGGCAGGCCCTTGGCCTCCAGTCCGAACGCGACGTTGCCGGCGGCGGTGCGCCAGGGCAGCAGCGCGTACTGCTGGAAGACGATGCCCCGGTCCAGGCCGGGCCCGGTGACCGGGCGGCCGTCGACGAGCACCTGCCCGCCGGTCGGGGTGGCCAGCCCGCCGAGCAGGTCGAGCAGCGTGGACTTGCCGCAGCCGCTGGGGCCGACGACGACGAGGAACTCGCCGGGGCGTACCCCGAGGGTGAGCCCGTCGAGCGCGGTGACCGCGCCGCCGCCGCCACGCCGCCCCGGGAAGACCTTGTGCACCCGGTCGAAGAGGATCTTGTCGGTGCTCATGCGCCACCGCCGGGGGTCGCGGCCGCGTTGAACCTGTTGGTGTAGAGGTCGGACGGCTTCGGCCGCTCGCCCTTCAGGTCGCCGGTGTCGGCCAGCCAGTCGATCCAGGTGGCGAACTCCCGGTCGGTGATGACGCCGCCGGGTTCGGCCACGCCGCTGGACTTCCAGTAGTCGACGAGCGTGGTGTCCTCGTTGCGCCCGCGCTTGCTGATGATCGTCTTGAGCCGGGCCACCACCGTCTCGCGCGGTTGCGTGCGCGCCCACTCGATCGCCTTGCCCACTGCGGTGACGAACGTCCGTACGGTGTCCGGGTTACGGGTGAGGAAGTCGTCGCGGAAGACGTAGCTGCCGGCGCTGAACGCGCCGAGGAGTTCGTAGTCGGTGAAGATCGTACGGATGCCGCCGTTGGCGACCGCCTTGTCGCGGATCACGCCGCCGAGCACGGCGACGTCGATCTGCCGGGCGCGCAGCGACTGCTCGGTGTTCACCGGCGGCAGCGCGACCAGCTCGACCTTGCCGATCTCGGCGGCGGTGAGGCCGCCCCGGGCCAGCCAGGTACGCAGGACGGCCTCGGCGTGCGCGCCGAGCGTGTTCATGCCGACCCGCTTGCCGATCAGGTCGCGCGGGCCGCGGATCGGGCTGCCGTCGAGCACGTAGTAGCCCTGGAACGTCTGCGCGTCGGAGCCGTAGTAGCTGACCACGGCGGTGATCGGGGCGTTCGCGGCCTGGAGCTTGACGATCGCGCCGTTGAACGCGCCGCCGAAGTCGCTCTGGCCGGTCGCGGTGGCCTGGATGTCGGCCGGGCCGCCGGTGACGTTGCCGATCCAGTCGAGCCTGACGTCACCGAGGTAGCCGAGGTCGGCGGCGAGTTCGGGGAGGGTCACCTGGCCCACCGAACCCTGGTAGCGCAGTTCCTTGGTCTGTGCGCCGCCGGCGGCGTCGGCGCCGCACGCGGTGGCGGTGGTGAGGGCGAGCAGGGCGACGGCGGCGGTGAGGGCACGCCGCGGTGATCGGGTCGAGGGCATGGCGGAGTCTCCTGATCTGTCCACGATGCGGTGGAGGGGGCCCGCGCGGGGCCGGGGAGCGCGCCGCACCGCGCCGGGCCACGGTGCGCCGGCTGCGGGAACGGACGGGCGGAGAGGGAACGACGAGCGCTCGGCTCAACAGAGCGCGCTCGCGTGCCGGACCAGGTCGACGTGCACGCGAGCGGTGAGGAGAAGCTCGTCCCGCTGCGACATGCCCTCATGCTGCCGACCGTTCTCCACGCCGGTCAACGCCCTTCCACCCAGTGAGACTTTCGTCGCTGGCCTTGTTACGACCCGCCTCCACCAGCATTTACGACTCCTTAACACCTACCCGTTGGATAGAGATTTTGCCGGGCGGCAGTCCCACCGTCCAGAGCAGACCGGGCAGGGTTTCGCGAATCGTCGATCCGGGCATGTTCGTTGCCGCGAAGGCATGCAGACGACTGCAGAGGCAGGGAGACGAAGGAGGCACCCCCGATGGGCGTCCAGTTCCGCAAGCGTAAGAAGTACGGGCCGCTGATCCTCCACTTCACCCAGAACGGCTTCTCGTCGTGGAGCATCAAGATCGGCCGCTGGTCCTGGAACTCGAACACCCGCGCCCACCGCGTGGACCTTCCGGGGCCGCTGTCCTGGAAGCAGGACAAGGCCTGACCTTCCCGGGCGACGAGCGGGGTGCCGGCTGACAGCCGGCACCCCGCCCGTCGTCTGCGGCCGGGTTTGCGGTTCCGCCCGTCACGGCGTCCCGGCGACCGGAGAATCGCCGCATGGCGGACGTGTTCCTGCGGCGGTTGCGACGACGGGCCGTGGCGGCCTGCGCGCTCATGCTGGTCGGCTACTTCCTCGTGCCGGTCGAGGCCGATCCGAACGGCCTGCGGCTGTTCCTGCGCTCGGCGGGCACGCTCGTCCTGGTGGCCGTGATCGCGTTCCTGGTCACCGGCCAGGTCCGCCGCCAGCTCGTCCGGGACCAGCCGACCGGCCGGGACGAGGACCGGGCGCTGACCCGCCTCGCGGTCGCGCTGGTCGCCGGGCTGCTGGTCTTCGCGCTCGGCGACTACGTGGTGGCGAACACCCGGCCCGGCGAGTTCGTCGGCCTGCGGACACGGGTCGACGCGCTCTACTTCGCGCTCACGACACTCACCACTGTCGGCTACGGCGACGTGCACGCCCAGGGCCAGATCGCCCGGGTGGCGGTGTGCGCGCAGATGGTGTTCAGCATCGGCGTGGTCGCCACCGGAGCGTCGATAGTGGTCAAGCAGATGACCCAGCGCTCGGGACGGCGCTGATCGACACGTCCCCGCCGAGCCGGCCGTGCTCCGGGTCGCGGGTCACCGCGCCGGAGGCGAGCAGCGAGGCGAGCGCCCGGTTGGCGTCGGCGGCCCGGTAGACGGTCGACGTGGTGGCGAAGCGGCGCAGCTCGGTGACCGTACGCGGGCCGGAGCGGGCCAGCTCGGCCAGCAGTTCCCGGCGCAGCGGGCCGGGTTCGGGTTCGAGCGAGATGTCGAGCAGCCGCCCCTGCGGGTCGGCCGGGTCGCGGTAGCGCACACCGGCGTACTCGTCGACCGCCCAGAGCGCCTCCTTGACCGCCTCCAGCCCACGGTCGGAGCCGGTGGCGTAGCCGAGCAGCCGCGCCGGGCCGTCCCCGTCGGGCACCAGCTCGACCTCGGTGACGAGCGGGAACCCGGCACCGGTGAGCGCCGGGCGCAGCGACCGGCCGGGCGTGGTGACCAGCAGCAGCTCGGCCGGTCGCCCGGACGCGGCGGCGGCCAGCAGGGCCGGGTCCGGGTCGGCGCCGTCGGCCACTGTGAGCAGCGGCGCGCCGGCCGCACCGGCGGCCTTGAGCGCCACCGGCAGCCGGTCCGGGCCGCCGGGCACGAGGTGCACGGCGACGTCGGCGGGCAGCGCGGCCTCGGCGGCGCCGAGGCGGGCCGGCAGGTCGGTGCCGTCGTCGGCCACCACGAGCACGGTCAGCCGTCGCCCGCGCAGCCGGTCGGCGAACTCGGCCACCACCCCCAACGCCTCCTCCGCGCCGGCGGCGTCACCCCCGGCGTACGCGAGCGCGAGCGTGGCCCGCCGCGCCCGGTGCAGCGCGGCGGGGAGCCAGTGGTCGAGCTGGCGGACGAGCAGCTCGCGCAGGACGGCGTCGGTCGACATGGTGCCGTTTCTACCGCACGGCACGGCGGGCCCGGCCGTGAACCCCGCTCAGACCGGGACGGAGATGCCCACGCCGCCGCGGGTCTGCCCGCCGTAGCGCTGCCGCTCACGGTCGAGGTCGAGCCGCCCGATGCGGGTACGCCCGGCGAGCGCGGCGTCGTCGAGCAGGTCGGCCGGGACGATCCAGACGATCTCGAACTCCAGCCCGTCCGGGTCGCGGCCGTAGAGGCTCTTGGTGGTGCCGTGGTCGGACGCGCCGACCAGCGCTCCGGCGACGGACAGCCGCTCGGCGGTGGCGGCCAGCTCGTCGAGCGTGTCCAGCTCCCAGGCCAGGTGGTAGAGGCCGACCGTGGCCCGGCCGGCCTGGGACGCCCCGGCGGCCGCGCCGATCTCGAACAGGCCGAGGTCGTGGTCGTTGGTGGAGTCGGGCGCCTGGAGGAAGGCGGCGCCGCGGAAGCCCTCGGGCGTCATCGGCACCCGGCGGAAGCCCAGCACGTCGCCGTAGAAGGCGACGCTGCGCTCCAGGTCACTGACGTAGAGGACGGCGTGGTTGAGTCGGTGGATGCCCATGCCGTCGACCGTACCCCGGTTTTGTTGAGCGTTCAACTATCGGCGCTATGATGGGCGTCATGACCCGGTGGCTGGACCCCGACGAGCAGCGGACCTGGCGCGCCTTCCTGACCGCCTCCCGGGCGCTGATGGAGACGCTCGACCGCGAGCTGCAACACGACGCGGGCATGCCGCACGCGTACTACGAGATCCTGGTCCGCCTCTCCGAGGCCCCCGACCGGCGGCTGCGGATGAGCGAGCTGGCCGAGCTGACCGGCTCGTCGCGCAGCCGGCTGTCGCACGCCGCCGCCCGGCTGGAGGCGTCCGGGTGGATCCGCCGGGAGGACTGCCCCACCGACCGGCGCGGGCAGGTCGCCGTGCTCACCGACGAGGGCTTCGCCACCCTGGCCGCCGCCGCGCCCGGCCACGTCGAGGGGGTACGCCGGCACCTGTTCGACGCGCTCAGCCCGGCCCAGGTCGACCAGCTCCGCCGGATCAGCGAGACGCTCGCCGACCACCTGACGGATTCGGGACCAAACTGATCCACTCCGGGTCTTGTACATACCGTCGCCGGACGAGCACGATGGGGCGTGTCCTCCGGCTTCGCTGACCTGACCGTCCAGGCGCACCAACTGGTGTCCGAAGGCGACCTCACCGGCGCGGAACGGCTGCTCGCCGACGCGCTCAGCGACGCCGATCCCCGCCCCGGCAACGCCTCCCCCGAGCTGGCCGAGGCGGCCGGTCTCCAGGCCCGGGTGCTGGTCGCGCTCGGCGAGCCGCACTCCGCCCGGGGCTGGGCCGCGTTCGCGTACGCGGCGGCCACCCGGCTGCACGGCCGCTCCGACGAGCGCACCGTCACCGCCGCCGCGACGCTCGCCGCGGTGCTGCACCGGGTCGGCAGCGACGCCCGGGCGGCCCGCCTCTACTCCGACGTCATCATCGAGCTGACCGCCCGCGACGGCCCGGAGTCGCAGCGGGTCCTCGCCGCGCACGCCGACCTGGCCACCGTGGAGTACGCGCGCGGCCAGTGCGAGGTGGCCCGCGACCGGTTGCAGGACGCCTGGGAGCTGCACCGGGAGGTCTACGGCGACGGCCACCCCAGCGGCATCAAGATGCTGGCGAAGCTCGGCGCGATGGAACGCGACTGCGGCCGGTACGCCGACTCCCACGAGCACCTGACGCTCGCCGAGGAGCTGTGCCGCCTGCACCTGGACCCCGACGACCCGCTCGCCGCCCAGGTGGCCGGGCTGGCCCGCGCCGCCGCCGACCCCGACCACGTCTGCCCCGCGCCCGCCGCTCCGGCGCCCGAGCCGCCGCCCGCCCGGACCACGCCCGTGGTGCCCGCCGCCCGGGTTCCCCCGGCCACCGAGGGCCCGCACGACCTGCCGCCCTACAGCCCGCCCGCGCTCGACGAGCCGGTCGAGACGCCGCTCTACCACCCGCCCGGCAGGGCCGCCGAGACCGCGCACGTGCCGACACCGCGTACCGCGCCGGAGGCCGACGGCGACGCGTTCGACGACTACCCGTGGCCGCCCGACGAGCCGGCCGAGCAGCCGTGGCGGCCCGGCGCCGACCCGCTGCCGCCCACAGTGGTCGGGCTCGCCGACGACGAGCCCGACGGCGTACGCCGGGTGCCGCCGCCCCCGCCCGAGCCGCCGTCGCGCTACCTCCCGGTGCACGTGCCCCGGCCGCCTGCCCCGGAGCGGCGCACGCTGCCCTGGCTGCCACTCGTGGTGCTCGGCGTCGTGGTGGCGCTGCTGCTCGGCACCATCGCGGTGATCGCCGGGGTGTCCCGGGTGGACGACGGCCGCGACACCCCGCCACCGGCCACCAGCGCACCGCCGCCCACCTCGGCCGCTCCCGCGCCGACCACAGCGGCGGCCGCCGCCCCGGGCACGCCACCCGGGCGGTTCACGCTCACCGACCGGCGCGACAGCATCGTGCTGAGCTGGACGTACCCGGCCGGCGCGGAAGGGCCGGTGGTGGTCGCCGGGGGCCGGTCCGGGCAGCCGCAGGGCACGTTCGCCACGCTGCCCGCCGGCTCGGCCGACTACATCGCCTACGGGCTCGACCGCACCACCGACTACTGCTTCACCGTCGCGCTCGTCTGGTCCACCGACACCGTCGCGCGCACCAGCCCGGTCTGCACCAAGCGCCGCCGCTGACCGCTCACTCCGCGTCCGGCTCGGCCAGCGCGGGCAGCCGTACCGTCGCGCGCAGCCCCGGCGCGGCGGCGCCGGGCGTCGCGTCGGCCAGCTCCACCGTGCCGCCGGCCCGGCGCACCAGCTCGCGCACGATGGCCAGGCCCAGGCCCGCGCCGCCCGCGTCGCGCGCCCGCGCGTCGTCGAGCCGGGTGAACCGGGCGAACACCCGCTCCCGGTCCGCCGCCGGGATGCCCGGCCCGTCGTCGGTCACCGTGATCAGGTGGTACGCACCGTCCGGCCCGCTCACCGCCAGATCCACACCGGTGTACGCGTGCCGCAGCGCGTTGTCCACCAGGTTCACCAGCACCCGGCGCAGCTCCCCCGCGTCCCCCTCGACCCACCGCGGCGCGTCCGGCGGCGTCAGGCGCACCGGCGGCGACGGGTAGCGGGCCGCCACACCGCGCAGCAGCTCACCCAGCTCCACCGGTCCGACCGGGGACGGCCGGGCGTCCTGCTCGTCGAGGCGGGCCAGCAGCAGCAGGTCGTCCACCAGACGGCTCAGCCGCTCGGTGTCCGCGAGCAGGTCGTCGGCGACCGCCGGCCAGTCGGTGTCGTCGCCGAGACGCCGGGCCACCTCCAGCTCGGTACGCATGTTCGTCAGCGGGCTGCGCAGCTCGTGCGCGGCGTCGGCGACGAACGCCCGCTGCCGGTCCCGGGACGCGGCCAGCCGGTCCAGCATGTCGTTGAGCGTGACCGCGAGCCGGTGGATCTCGTCCTGCCCCGCCGGTACGGGGAGCCGCTCCGCCCCGGCCCGGCCGGTGATCTCGGCGGCGCCGCTGCGCAACTGCTCGACCGGGCGCAACGTCGCGCCCACCACCCGCCAGGCCACCACCCCGAGCCCGGCGACCAGCAGCGGGAAGCCCACGAGCAGCAGGTTGCGGACCACGTGCAGGCTGTGCCGCACGTCGGTGAGCGACTTTGCGACGAGCACCGTGCGCGGCTCCTGCGCCGTGCCGGCCGGCACCGTGACCACCCGGACCGGGCCGGGCATGCCGGCGCGCCGCCCGTCCACCACCAGCCGCTGCCGCTGCCCGGGGCGCAGCTCGTCCGGGCCGAGCATCGGCACGAGGCGGTCCGCGTCGATGGACGCGGCCCGGATCCGGCCCTGCGCGTCGACCACCTGCACCCGCAACTGCCCGCCGGCCACCGGAAGCGGGTCCGGCAGCGCGTCCTCGGCGGTGAGCAGCGCCACCGCGTCGGCGGTGCGCAGCGCCTCCTCGTCGACCGAGCGCTGCAGCGTCCAGCCCAGCGCGCCGAGCAGCAGCGCCCCGCCGAACGCGAACCCGACCACCAGTCCCAGCACGCCCAGCGCGAGCAGCCGGGCCCGCAGGCCCAGTCGCGGCAGCGGGCCGCGTACCCACCGGCTCATGTGGCCAGCCGGTAGCCCGCGCCGCGCACCGTCTCCAGCCGCTCCCGGCCGATCTTGCGGCGCAGATAGCCGACGTAGACCTCCACCGCGTTCGGGGCGGTGTCGACCGACGCGTCCCAGACGTGGTCCAGCAGCTCGGTCTTCGAGACCACCTCGCCGGGGCGGCGCATCAGGTAGTCCAGCAGCGCGTACTCGCGGCTGGTCAGCACCACCTCGGCGTCGGCCCGGGTGACCCGGCGGCGGGCCGGATCCAGGCGCAGGTCGCCGACGGTGAGCACGGTCGGCCGCCGGGGCGCCCCGCGGCGCAGCAGCGCCCGCAGCCGGGCCAGCAGCACCACGTACGAGAAGGGCTTGGTCAGGTAGTCGTCCGCGCCGCAGTCCAGGCCGTCGGCCTGGTCGTACTCGCCGTCCTTGGCCGACAGCATCAGCACCGGCAGCCAGCGCTGCTCGGCACGCAGCCGACGGACCACCTCGTAGCCGGAGAGGCCGGGCAGCATCACGTCGAGGATCATCGCGTCGTACTCGCCGTGCCGGGCCGCGTCCAGCCCTTCCGGGCCAGTGGCCGCCACGTCGACCACGAACCCCTCCGCCGACAGGCCCCGGCGCAGCGCCGCCGCGAGCCGCGTCTCGTCCTCCACCACCAGCAACCGCACCGGTCCAGGGTGCCACCATGGGGTCACCCGTAGGGGATCTCCTCAGCGTGGTCACAGCGACGATCGCGCAGCATGGTGCGCAGGAGGTGCACACTATGTCCGTGATGAAGAACCGCGCCGTGCTGCGCTGGCTGGTCCCGGTGACCGCGGGGGTCGCCGTGATCGGCGGTGGCGCCGCCGTCGGCACGTTCGCCGCCGGCGCCGACCCGGCGCTGCCGCCGCGCAGCGCCGCCCAGCTCCTGGAGGACCTGCGCACGTCCCGCCTGGACGGGCTCTCCGGCACCGTCGTGCAGCGCGCCGACCTCGGCCTGCCGCCGATCGCCGCGCTCGCCGGCCGGGCCGCCGGCAACGACCTGGCCGGGCTGGTGTCCGGTACGCACACGCTGCGCGTCTGGTACGGCGGCGAGGACCGGCAGCGGCTGGCCCTGGTCGACACGCTCGGCGAGCAGGACATCCTGCGCAACGGGCGGGACGTCTGGACCTGGAACAGCCGGGAGAACACCGCCACGCACCGGACGTTGCCGGCCGACGCACCGGACCGGGCCACCGTGCCGGCCACCCCGGCCGACGCCGCGGACCGGGCGCTGGAGGCGATCGACCCGACCACGGCGGTCACCGTCGGCCGCACCGCGACGGTGGCCGGGCGGGACGCGTACGAGCTGGTGCTCACCCCGCGCGACAAGGCGTCCCTGGTGCACCAGGTCCGGATCGCGCTGGACGCGAAGGAGCACGTGCCGCTGCGCCTGCAGGTGCTCGCCGACGGGCAGGACGAGCCGGCGTTCCAGGTGGCGTTCACCCAGGTCGACTTCCGCACGCCGGAGGCCGACCAGTTCCGGTTCAACCCGCCGCCCGGCGTGAAGGTCACCGAGGCGACCGAGGACGAGCGGCCCGGGCCGGCGGGCAAGCGGTTCGACCGCAAGGACGCCGAGAAGCCGGACGTGCGTACCGTCGGCACCGGCTGGACCACGGTGGTGGTCGCCAAGATCGGCGACGCGGCGACCGGCGGCGGCGTGAAGCCCGGCGCGAAGCCCGGCGCGGACGCGCCGGACGCCCAGATGCTGGCGCAGGTGCTCGGTGACCTGCCGAAGGTCAGCGGCGACTGGGGCAGCGGCCGGCTGCTCAGCGGCAAGCTGTTCAGCGTGCTGCTGACCGACGACGGCCGGGTGATCGCCGGTCTGGTCACGCCGGAGCGGCTCTACGAGGCGGCCAAGGGCTGAGAACTGCCGTGCCCGGGGCTCGGTCGGCTGACGCCGGCCGGGCCCCGAGTCGTGTCCGGGCTTGGTCGGGTGGCGGCCGACGCGCTATCTTTCTCAGTTCAGGCACAAAAAAGGAATGGCTTCTGAATGCCATTCCTGCAGCAATTCTAGTCAATGAGGAGCCGGATTGTCAACGCACTCCGACGTGTCGGCTGACCTGCGCCAGGACGACGAGATCGGCCGGGAGCAGGAATACGTCTCGATGCTGTACGACCGGCTGGACGGCATGCGGGAACAGGCCGCCCGGCGGCTCGACGAGGAGTTGCGCCACACCGGCGGCACGCAGCAGGCCCGCTCGCAGCGCGACTCGACCGTGGCCATGTACGCCGACCAGGTCGAGCAGTTCTCCGCGGTGGAGAGCGGCCTGTGCTTCGGCCGCCTCGACGGCGACGACGGCGCGGTCCGCTACATCGGCCGGATCGGGATCTTCGACTCCTCCGGCGACTACGATCCGCTGCTGATGGACTGGCGCGCTCCGGCCGCCCGCCCGTTCTACCTGGCCACCGCCGCCAACCCGCAGGGCGTACGCCGCCGGCGCCACCTGCGCACGCGCGACCGCAAGGTGACCGGACTCAACGACGAGGTGCTGGACATCGCCGCCGCCTCCCCCACCGCGCACGAGGAACTGACCGGCGAGGCGTCGCTGCTCGCCGCGCTCAACACCGGGCGCACCGGCCGGATGCGCGACATCGTCGAGACCATCCAGGCCGAGCAGGACCGGATCATCCGCGCCGACCTGCCCGGCGTGATGGTGGTGCAGGGCGGCCCCGGCACCGGCAAGACGGCCGTGGCGCTGCACCGGGCCGCGTACCTGCTCTACACCCACCGCCAGCAGCTCTCCACCCGCGGCGTGCTGCTGGTCGGCCCGAACGCCACGTTCCTGCGCTACATCTCCCAGGTGCTGCCCACGCTGGCCGAGACCGGCGTGCTGCTGCGTACCCAGGCCGACCTGTTCCCCGGCGTGCACGCGCGCCGCGCCGAGCCGGCCACCACCGCCGCGCTCAAGGGCCGCGCGGTGCTGGCCGACGTGCTCGCCGCAGCGGTCCGCGACCGGCAGTGGGTGCCCGACGAGCCGGTCACCATCGAACTGCCGCAGCGGGAGGTGCTGACGCTCGACCCGGAGACCGTACGGCAGGCCCGCGACCGGGTACGCCGCACCGGCCGGCCGCACAACCTGGCCCGCGCCCTGTTCGACGTAGAGATCGTGCACGCGCTCGCCGACCAGGTGGCCGAGCGGATCGGCGCCGACCCGCTCGGTGGGGAGAACCTGCTCTCCGAGGCCGACCGCGCCGAGATCCGCCGCGAGCTGCGCGAGGAGCCGGAGATCCGCGCCGCGCTGGACGAGCTGTGGCCGGTGCTGACCCCGCAACGCCTGCTCGCCGACCTGTACGCCTCACCGGAGCGGATCGCCACCGCCGCGCCCATGCTCACCGACGCCGAGCGGGCCGCGCTGCACCGCGAGCCCGGCGGCTGGACGCCCGCCGACGTGCCGCTGCTGGACGAGGCCGCCGAACTGCTCGGCGAGGACGAGCGCGCCGCCGTGGCCCGCCGGGAGCGGATCCGGGCACTGGAAC
The DNA here is from genome assembly GCF_023896895.1 of Micromonospora sp. CPM1. Lineage (NCBI taxonomy): Bacteria > Bacillati > Actinomycetota > Actinomycetes > Micromonosporales > Micromonosporaceae > Micromonospora > Micromonospora sp. CPM1. The sequence goes on along the minus strand of NZ_JAMHIU010000011.1, from coordinate 1,190 downwards.
GCGAGTACGCCGAGGGTGTGCTGGAGATCTGGCGCGGCTCCCGCTCCATCGACGTCGAGGACGAGGCCGACGGCGGTGAGATCCTCGGCGTCACCGACCTGATCGACGCCGACCGGCTCTCCGAGCGGCAGGAGGAGTCCGACCGGCTCACCACCGCCCAGCGCGCCGCCGCCGACCGTACCTGGGCGTTCGGGCACGTGATCGTGGACGAGGCGCAGGAGCTGTCACCGATGGCGTGGCGGCTGCTGATGCGCCGCTGCCCGAGCCGGTCCATGACGATCGTCGGCGACGTGGCACAGACCGGCGCGCTCGCGGGCACGCCGTCGTGGGGCGAGGCGCTGGCGCCGTACGTGGCGGACCGGTGGCGGCTGGAGGAGCTGACCGTCAGCTACCGCACCCCGGCCGAGATCATGGCGGTCGCCGCCGACGTGCTCGCCGAGATCGACCCGGCGCTGCGGCCACCCCGCTCGGTACGCGCCACCGGGGTCCCGCCGTGGGACCGGACCGTACCGGCGGACCGGCTGGTGACGGAGCTGGTCGAGGCGACCGCCCGGGAGGCCGCGTCGCTCGGCGACGGGCGGCTCGGCGTGCTGGTGCCCACCGGCCGGGTGGCCGAGCTGGGTGGCGCCGTGGTGGCGGCGCTGCCGGAGGCGACAGTGGGTGAGCAGCCGGAGCTGGCGAACCGGGTGGTGGTGCTGACCACCGAGCAGGCCAAGGGCCTGGAGTTCGACTCGGTGCTGGTGGTCGACCCGGCCCGGATCGTGTCCGAGTCCCCGAGGGGCAACAGCGACCTCTACGTGGCCCTGACAAGAGCCACCCAGCGCCTGGGCATCCTCCGCACCCCCACTGCCTAACCCCCTGCCCTCCGCCCTCCGCCCTCCGCCCCGTTGATCATGAAGTTGGCGGCATTGTCGATCTCCAAATCGGCCGCCAACTTCATGATCGACGGGGTCGGGCATGTCTTGCCTCATGCCCCGCCGCGTCCCACCCTCCCCCTCGCTCCGCGATCATGGAGTTGCGGCCCCGGAAAGCTCCGCCAAACGGACATTTTTCGGGGCGGAAGTGCAAGATCTGTGAAGGTGGCTGTCAAGTGGTGGCTTCGAGGGTGCGCCAGATTTGGCGGGCTATGTAGCGTTTGAGGCTGCGGGTGATCTCGGCTGGGGTGCGGCCTTCTGTGGTGCGGCGGTTGA